>JARLIH010000274.1 GCA_031291845.1 Isosphaeraceae bacterium
CGACGCGTTCCTCGACGCAATGGTCGACGCCTCGGCACGCACGTCGATGGACCTGCTCGGCTATTGCGTGATGCCCAACCACTTCCACCTAATTCTCCGGCCTCAGGCCGACGGCGACCTCAGCCGTTGGATGCAATGGCTGCTCACTGCCCATGCGCGGCGCTATCACCGTCACTACAAGACAACCGGCCACGTCTGGCAGGGGCGCTTCAAGGCGTTCCCGATCGAGGCAGACGAGCACATGGTCACCGTCCTGCGTTACGTCGAGCGCAACCCGTTGCGTGCGGAACTTGTCGTGCGCGCGGAAGATTGGCGTTGGCCGAGCTTGGCAGCCTGGTTGGGCGGGGACGGCCCGTTGTGGCGCGGCGAACCGCCCCTGCGCGATACGCAATGGCTGGAGCGGGTGAACGAGCCCTTGTCGGCGGGCGACCTGAAACGGTTACGCCACGCGGTGGAGCGCGGGGCGCCGTTCGGCGGCGAGTCGTGGACGCGTACGACGGCCGAGCGGTTGGGGTTGGAGTCGTGCCTTCGGCCTCGGGGGCGCCCGAAGAAGCGACCGGAGTAACTTCGAAATGTGCTATGTCCCCCTGTTTGTTCCTGCTCGCTGCGGTGTCGGCTATTTCCAAAGGCTTGAAAATGAGCGTTATCACAGATGTGGTGATTATCGCATACTTACAAGAAGTATCCGATAATTCATTCGAGCCGCTTTCGGAGGTTCCGGGAATCAGCAACGTAAATCAATGGCGTCGCGAAAATAATTATGGATGTCTCGATAGAATCGACGGATTCGTTCAGGGTGGCGGCAAGGCGATGCAAATGTGTATTTTTAGTGGGTCTTTTAATTGCTTGGATTACATTCATATTTTAGATTTAATCAAGATTCGGGACTGGCGATTTCCAGGTAATATTTGTGTAATCATAAATTCGGAAGAAGATGGGAGGGTTCGTGTCTTCGGATGGTCCGGCGGTGATCTGAAGGAGAAAATGGACACTTCTCGCTGGAGGGGGAAATCGTGTCGATTCTCGATTTTCTCGACGACGGTCTTTCGAGATCGCCCGCGGAGGCGTGTCGTTTGGGGTAACTTCAGGCTGGGGTTCGCGACTCGACCCGCTCCTTCGAGGTGTACGGACGGTCCGTTAGGATCGACTCACGGACGGTCGACAAAATCACTTCGGCCGGCGGAGCGGTGACGCCACGGGGGGGGCACTGCGGTTCCACGACGCTGGAACTGAGCGCTTCCCACGCCGGAAATTCGCTCAGCAGGAGATCGGGCCGGCCCAGGCCGTGCGGGGTATAGCACGACCGCGAGTAATCCACCGGGTTCGCGAACATGGTCGCTCTCAGCGGATTCGCCTCGATATACCGAAGCACCATGGGCAAGTGATCGTCAACTTGCACCACCGGGCAGTGGAAGCGCCCCTGCTCCACGTGGCGGACGGATCGGTGCCGACGGTGAAAACGATCGGTGTGAGCGGCCCCCCAAAGACTGCGTGATTCGCCTGCCCGACCGGCCCGGTTCGGGCCGACCCCGTAGGTGGATATGATGGGACACCAAGGAATACTCGCACCCGACCGGGAATACGTTTTGGGGCTCGCGGCCTCGTTTACGGTGTCGCGCCCTCGGAGCTGCGTGCAGGGTCTTCGGTCGGCGGCGACGCCCCTCCAGACGGCTGGCGATCCGGGAGAATTTGGACGATCGCCCAGAACCCATCCGAGACAAGACGGCGCGGCGCGCTCCCAGATCAGCAGCGGTTGACCGATGTTATTGGGCGGAACGGTGTTCTTTAAACCGTTTCTTAACATCGGCGCGTTAAACTCGAGCTCGCGAACCTTCCTGCACGCGGACTAGAATCTTCCCATGACGCAAGCGACGCAACAACCGGCGACCTCGCCCCTGGCCCGATCGCCGCTCGCGCTCTCGCTGTGGGCGGTGGTTGCGGCGTTCGGGGCCTATTTCTGCACGTATGCCTTCCGCAAGCCGTGGACGGCCGCCACGTTCACCGACGCGACCGTCTGGGGCGTCGCCGAGAAGAGCGTGCTGGTGGTCGCCCAGGTCCTCGGCTACATGACGGCGAAGTTTGCCGGGATTCGCGTGATCGCCGAGATGCCTCCGCAGCGCCGGGCTGTCGGCATTGTGGGTCTTGTCGCGGGAGCCGAACTCGCGCTCGTGCTGTTCGGCATCGCCCCTTCGCCGTTCCACGTCGCGGCCCTGTTTCTCAACGGCCTGGCGCTGGGGATGGTCTTCGGCCTGGTGCTCGGGTTCCTCGAAGGCCGGAGACATACCGAAGCCCTGACTGCCGGCCTTTGCGCGAGCTTTATCCTGGCCGATGGCGTGTGTAAGTCGGCCGGGGCCGAGTTGCTGAATCAGGGCGTCACGGAGCGTTGGATGCCGGCCGCAGCGGGGTTGATCTTCGTGCCGCCGATCATGCTGTTCATCTGGATGCTGAGCAGGATACCGCCGCCCGACTCCGACGATGTCGCCCACCGCAGCGAGCGCGCGCCGATGGACCGACACGATCGCGCGGGGATGCTCCGACGGCACGGGTTCGGCATCCTGGCGATCGTCGCCGCTTATCTGTTGATCTCCATCGCGCGGGGGGTGCGGGCCGACTTCGCCCCCGAGATCTGGACGGCGCTGGGGGCGACGGCGGCCCCCGCCACGTTCTCGAAGTCCGAGACGTTCGTGGCGCTCGGCGTGCTGGTCGCCAACGGGCTGAGCGTCATGATCGTCGACAACCGCAAGGCGTTCTTCGCGTCGATTGGCGTCGGCCTGGCCGGCTGCGCATTGATGATCGCCGCGCTGATCGGGCATCAGCGGGGCCTGCTCGATCCTTTCCCGTTCATGGTGCTCCTGGGCCTGGGCCTTTACTTGCCCTACGTGGCCGTGCACACGACGATCTTCGAGCGGCTGATCGCGATGACCCGCGACCGGAGCAACCTCGGCTTCTTGCTTTATGTCGCCGACGCTGCCGGGTACCTGGCCTACGCAACGTTGGTGCTGGTCAAGGGGTGGCTGCCGGTTAAGGCCGACCCGCTTCATTTCTTCATGAACGCCTGGTGGGCAATTGGGCTCTTGACGATCCTCAGCCTCGTCGCGGGCTGGCTGTACTTCGCCTCTCGTTCGGCCCGTCCGGTTCCGGCCGAGGTCGGGCCGTGACCGCCTCCGCCGCGGTATTCCGGGGAGCGGGCCTCCCCTTCGAGCACGTGAAACGGCCATTGCCACGGCCGGTTGGGACGGAAGTCCTCGTCGAGGTGGTTG
Source organism: Isosphaeraceae bacterium (assembly GCA_031291845.1). Lineage (GTDB taxonomy): Bacteria > Planctomycetota > Planctomycetia > Isosphaerales > Isosphaeraceae > DAIDJG01. The sequence continues at coordinate 3,261 of JARLIH010000274.1, forward strand.
CCTGCACGCTCTGCAGCAGCGACCTGCATAGCATCCACGGCCGTCGGTCGGTGCCGGTGCCCTCGATCCTGGGCCACGAGATTTTGGGCCGAGTCGTCGCCTTCGGGCCCGATGCGGCTCGGCTCGACGCGGCCGATCAGCCGCTGGGTTTGGGAGATCGGGTCACGTGGGCGATCGTCGCGAGCTGCGGCGATTGTTTTTATTGCGGCCGAGACCTGCCCCAGAAGTGCGAGCGCGGCTTGAAGTACGGCCATGAGGTCCTTCGCCCTGGCCGCGAACTCTCGGGTGGGCTGGCCGATCATTGCCTGCTCGCAGCCGGCACGGCGATCTTCCGCGTCCCGGGCGAGATCCCGGACGCGGTTGCTTGTCCGTCGAGCTGCGCGACGGC
>JARLIH010000275.1 GCA_031291845.1 Isosphaeraceae bacterium
CCGAGGCGCTCGGCGCGCCGACCGCCGCCGGAGTCTTTGCCGGCGACAGCCAGACGGCAGGTGCAGCTCGTCCGCCTGCCGTCCGTTCGATCGGTGCGTACGAGGTGCTCGGCGAGATCGGCCACGGCGGGATGGGAGTCGTTTACCGGGCGTGGCAAGTTCCCTTGAACCGGTTGGTCGCTCTCAAGATGATCTTGGCCGGCCCGCATGCCGGAGCGAAGGCGGTCGCCCGCTTCGAGATCGAGGGGAAGGCCGTGGCCCGGCTCCATCACCCGAACGTGGTCCAGATCTTTGAGCTGGGCACGCACGACGGGCTCCCCTATTACTCGATGGAGCTGTTGGAGGGGGGCAGCCTGCACGCACGCCTGTCCCGCGGTCCCCTCGACGTCCGAGAAGCTGCTGAACTGGTGCGCACGCTCGCCGCGACGGCCGCGTACGCGCACCGGGAAGGGGTGCTCCACCGCGACCTGAAACCCGCGAATATTCTCCTCGACGAGCACGGCACCCCGAAGATCACCGACTTCGGGCTGGCGAAGATCCTCGACGCGGGGCCGGGCGATGAGGCCCACGCGGCCTTGACGGAGACCGACGCGATCCTCGGCACCGCCAGCTACATGGCGCCCGAGCAGGCGGAGGGCCGGCCGGCGGACATCAGCGAAGCGACGGACGTCTACGCGCTCGGAGCGATTCTCTACGTATGCCTGACGGGTCAACCGCCGTTCGCCGGAGGCTCGCGCGCGAAGACGCTCGAGTTCGTGCGCTCCAAGCCGCCGGTGTCCCCGTCGCGCCAGCGCGCGGACGTGCCCCGCGGGCTGGAAGACATCTGTTTGAAGTGCCTCGAAAAGGCACCGGCGCGGCGCTACGCCTCGGCGCAGGCGCTCGCCGACGACCTCCGGCGCTGGTTGGACGCAAAACGTCCGCTGGGACCTCCAAGCCGGTTCACGAAACTGCGGCGCCGGGTCCGGCTCAAGGTGCTCGCTCCAGCATGCGGCATCGTGCTGATCGCCGCCGCCGCGGTGTTCTCCCGGGACAACCCCGATCGCACGATCCAGGACATCCAGGGCGAGTTAGCCGCGGGACGCGCTGTCGTCCTGATCGGCCCCACCGGGAAACCCCGATGGTCCCGCTGGCGGTCCGGGGCGTCGAGGGCGCAGGCTGTCCGCAATTCCGACAACAGCTACAACATTCACTCCTGGACCTTGAGTCTGCTGGAACTCCTCCCTGACCCGCAGGTGGAGCGCTATCGCATCCGTGCGCAGGTCCGCCACGAACAGAGCGATGTCGCGGGAGAAGTCGGGCTCTATTTCGCCCGCAAGTCCCAACAACAAAAGGCAACCGACGTCCAGGCGTTCACCCAGGTCAGCTTCAACGCCATTCGGGGGGCCGATGACCTTCGCGCGCGGCTCGGTGCCGGCGAAGACGCCAAGTTCCCCCGCGCCACCCGTGACAACGTGGTCGAGCTCTTTTCCCATCTCTATGCCGATCGACCCAGCTATCCGTACACCGAACGGCGGATCGTGGAAGCGGTCGGGCCGCGGTTCAAGCCCCGGGAGGTGCACGATCTCTGGCACGACCTGGAAGTGATCGTCACCCCCGAGATCGTGAAGGTTCGTTGGAACGGAACGCCCTTTTCCATGCCGGTCCCGGAGATACGACGGAACGTCGCCTCAGACCTGGCGCGTCGTCCTCCGCAACCGGACAACCCGCTCTCGCAATGCGAGGTTCCCGCGTTCGACGTTCGAGGGGGACTGGGGCTGTACGTCTGGAGAGGATCGGCCTCGTTCCGCGCAGTCTCCGTCACCCCGTTGTAGTGCTTTCCCCGCCCCGAGTCCATGTATTAGGAGGTTTCACCGTGGCTCTCGTCATCGATTGGCCAACGACCGACAAACCCGTCCCTGTGGTCGGTAAGAATTCGAAAACGTTTCTCGTTGCCTCAGGCACAACGGATTCGCAAATCATCGGTGTATTCGGCCAGTTGTGGCCGAAGTCCGACCCCAGCGCAGTGACCGACGGAACGCCTATTACGTTTCGTCTAGGTAAGGCCAAGCGGCAAGGCGCGCCAAAAACCTACTGCTGGCAGATCTACTTCCCTTTGGCCGCGGGGGGGGGCGACTACCGGCTAACGGTCACCGGATTGACCAAGGAGGGAGATTCAGAGGTCGTTATTAGAGACTTTCATGTCGGCACTTTCGCCATCACGGTCCTTTCCCCCAGTCTCGGGGAAGACATCACCGGTGAGGCGGGCGACTTCGTGCCCTACGGGAGCCTGATTGAATTCCCGCTCGGCGACGTGACCATGACCGATTCGAACAACAACGTGATATCTCCCCTTCATACGTTCAGTGACTGCATCGATCTTCAGTTCTGGAGTGCCCAGTTCCCCACGCTCGCGTCGGAGACGTACGTCCTCTTTGCTGAGGACGCCAACAATTCGGGAGCGAGCGTTTCGGGATTGACCGTGGATTGAGGTCTCGGTCTTCCTCGCGAGGCCGGCGTCCCCGGCGCTCAAGGCATGCGCGGCGGACGTTGTGCGTCCGCCGCGCGGAGTGACCCGATCGACACTGAGACCAACCCCATTCACGGAGGGAACCGGCTTGGCACTTCCTGCGACAGGAACCGAAACGCGTGGTCCATGCACTCGCGAACTCATCGAGACAACTCGGCGCGTTGCCAGGAGTCGTACCCGCGGCAAGAGGGTCAAAACGGACGCCGCGCGCTTTCACGCTGATTGAGCTGCTCGTCTGCGTCGCGGTCATCGCGCTCCTGGTCGGCTTGCTCTTGCCCGCCGTGCAGGCGAGTCGCGAGGCCGCGCGCCGCATGCAGTGCAGTAACCATCTCAAGCAGATCGCCCTGGCGGCTCATCAGTTCGAGGACGCCAACCAGGCGCTCCCGCCGGGCTCCAGCGCTTCTCCCACTACCGCGTCCGCGCTCGTTTTCTTGCTTCCCCACCTCGAACTGAACAACACGTATTCCGCCTTCAATACGACGTCCGACGTCACCAATTCGATGGCGAACTGGACGGCCAGGAACCAGGCCATCGACGTCTTTCTTTGCCCATCCGATCCTTCCGCCGGAAGCTATCAGGACCCCATTCAATTCCCTGGCCTGCCAACCGGCGTGATGGGGCGATCGAACTACTTCGGGAACATGGGCGCCCACGGTTGGGCGTACGACGTCAAGGGGTCCCAGATGAAAGACCCGGCGCTGGCAGGCGTCTTTGCCTACGTCTCGTCGACACGTTTCGCCGATATCGTCGACGGATCCAGCAATACCGTGCTGTTCGGCGAGATCAAGCGAGGCGCCCGTCCCGGCGCCGACGCTCTCGACGTGACGGTCCTCCTGCCCCCGATCTGGGGGACGGGGAACCCGGCAACCAACCCCAGCAACCTGAGCCCTCCCGCCGCCTGCAACGCGCCTGGGACGCGAATCAATTACACCGGACTTCAATTTCAGCGCGGCTTCATCGTCACGGCCCTCTACACGCACACGGTCCCGCCGAACTTTCAAGGCCACGACTGCATCGTCAACATCACCTTCGACCAAGGACACGTCGCCGCGCGCAGCGGCCACCCGCACGGAGTCAACGTCGCCGTGGCCGACGGCTCCGTCCGGTTCATCGGCGACGGCATCCAGCGCTCGGTGTGGAAGGCGCTCGGCACGCGCAGAGGGACCGAGGTCATCGACGCAAGCGGATACTAGAAGCGGTGCCGTCCGTAGGCTGCGTAAAATGCACCGCGTTCTCAGCACCAGGGAAACGGTGCATTTCATGCACCTTACGCAACCTGTTCCCCACCGAAGGAAGTGCGCCCTTTCTTGTGCCCCAGCTTGCCGAGGATAAGGTCGAGCGACCGTTCCAGCTTTTCGGCGGCCGCGTTGATGGCGGCTTCCAACGAGCGGGCCTCGTGGGTCACGGCGACCGGCTGATGGCCGGCGACGCGCGC
>JARLIH010000025.1 GCA_031291845.1 Isosphaeraceae bacterium
CTGAACGTCGGCGGGCCGGCCAGCGGCGGGTCGGCCGCGCTCCGGGCGGTGATGGAGCCGCTCCGCGCGATCGACCAGGGGCTGCATCGGGCGTACCGGCAGGCGAAGGCCGAGCACGACCGCGCAGCGCGGCAGGCGCGGGAGGCGAAGACGGAGATTCCTCCGCCGCCGTTGTGTCAGACGGCCCTGCTGGAGGACTGTGCGCTCGACGTCGTCGTGGGGCACCTGGCCCGGAACCCGCGCGGGCTCCTGGTGGCGCGCGACGAGGCGGAGGCGTGGGTCCTGGGCCTGCGCGGCGGCCGCAGCGCGGAGCGGCGGCTCTGGTTCTCGGCCCTGGGTGGCCATGCGTTGCGGCTCGATCGCAAGGGGGACGACGGGGCGAGCGCGACACGCCTGGACGGGCCGTTCCTGGCGTTCTGCGGCAACATCGCCCCCGAGCTGCTGCCGGCGCTGGGGGTGTGGGAGGCCGGAGTGCTGGACCGCGTGCTCGTGGCGTTTCCCGACGCGCTGCCACGCGCGCACTGGTCGGACGGGGGGCTCTCGGACGAGGCGCGGCGGGGCTGGAGCGAGGTGGTCGACCGGCTCCGCGGGCGACCGCTGCGCGAGGAAGGCGCACCGGAGGTGGTCGCCCTGGCGGACGACGCACGCGCGGAGTGGGTGCACTGGTACAACGCCCAGGCCGATGCGTTGAACGCGCCGGGGGCGGACGGGGAAGCCCAGGCGGCCGAGGCCATGCTCTGCGAGTACGCCGCGCGGCTAGCGTTGATCGTGCACCTGCTGGACGTGGCGTGCCATCCGACGCGCGGGGCGGCGGAGCCGCTGCCATCCGTCAGCCGATCGGCGCTGGTGGGAGGGTTGCGGCTGGCGTCGTACTTCCGCGCGCAGCATCGACGCATCCGTTGCGAGGTGGACGGCGGGCGCGGCAACCGCGTGACGCGGGCGATCGTCGACTGGGTCCGGCGGACCGATAGGACGCGGTTCTCGGTCAGCGAGCTCACTCACAGCTTGCGCTGGATCGCCGACTGGCGCGGCGAGCCCGAGGCGGCGCTCCGTTTGCTGGTGGGCCAGAACGCCATTCGTCGCGTGCAGGTCAAACAGGGGCAGTCGCCGAAGGGGGGACGGCCGCGCAGTCCGTTGTACGAGGTCCATCCCGGACTGAAAGGAACGTGATCGCCAGAAACACCAAAAACACCAAAAACCTACCGGGATGTCCCCGAGATGCGGCAGAACAGGTTATTTGCGTTATCTGAGAGATCTGCGCGGGGTGCTTCAGATAGTGGCGTTCAGGTCTCTCTCCAACGAGCAACGGGGAAGACCACTGGCCTGCACATCGCGCTCGTCGAAACCTCTGAGGGCCACCGGCACGTTGGGTCGCACGCCCGAAGTCTGCTCCTGGCGTGCCACCCCGATCGGTCCTCAGTCGATCTTGCAAACCTCCTGCTCCGATCAATGGCCTCGCTGGTCAAGGATCGCGGCGGTGATTACTTTAGACCGATTCTTGGAACCACCGCGAGCGGACGGACGATGCACGAACTGACGATCACGCCGGAAGGCCATCTGCTCGTTCGAGAGACGCCGCTCGACGCCTCGGACCGGGCACCTTCGAAAAGACTTCTCGACGCGTACGGGGAGAGCCCGGCGCGCGGGATGCTCTTCTCGGCGACGGAGGAGATGGACGCCGCGCTGCCGCCGCCGTTCGACTTTGCCCGATCCATCGCCCGGCTTTATCTGACCAGCCTCTGCCGCGCGGCGATCGCGGAAGCCGGCGGAGCGGTTCCCGAACTCCCGCCCCCCTCGGCCGACCTCGAACACGCGGTCCTCCAGGCCCCGCCCATGACGGGGTTGGAATACCTGACGGAACAGGTCCTCGCGAACTGGTGGCAGGACCTCGATTCCCTTGTCCGGAGCGAGATCCAGAGCCACCCCGGTGGCACGCAGGGCTATCTGCGGGAACGCAACCCGCAGTGGCGGTACGTCGGTCGCGTGACGTTGCACCTGGCGGAGAACAAGCGGAACCCGGAGTATCCGTTCGCCTTTCTGGCCACGTTCGCCAACGGTTTGACGCCTCAGGGGAAGGTGAAGCACGAGCCCCTGGGACGAGCGCTCCAGCAGTATGCCGGGGAGCAGAACCGGGAGGCGATGCTCACCCTCCTGCTCCCGATTTCGAGGGCCGCCGAATCTTCGGATCTGATTCGCCGGCTCGTCGATTCGGGGGAAATCTATCACCCTCTCGCGTGGTCGCCCAGAGAAGCGTACGAGTTCCTGAAGGCGATTCCCCTGTTCGAATCGAGCGGCTTGATCGTGCGAGTGCCCGATTGGTGGCACGCTCAGAAGCCGGCCCGGCCGCGCGTCAGCGTGAAGGTCGACTCGAAGAAATCGGGGGGCATCGCGGTCGATTCGATGCTGGCGTTTTCGGTCGGCGTCAGTCTCGAGGGAGAGACGCTCAGTGCCGACGAGATTGCGGAGTTGCTCGAGTCCAGCGGCGGACTGGTTCCGCTCCGGGGGAAGTGGGTCGAAGTCGATCACGAAAAGTTGAATGAGGCGCTGGCTCACTGGAAGCGCGTCGAGCAGGACGTGCGCCGGGAAGGTATTTCGTTCTTTGAGGGAATGCGTCTCCTCTCCGGGGCGAATCTCGGCGAGGAGGGCGAAGCGAAGAATGAAGCATCGATTCGCGAGTGGACCGGCCTGACCGCCGGCGCGGAGTTGGAGTCGGTCCTGAAGGGACTGCGTGCTCCGGAGACCCGGCAGGAGAACGCCCCTCCGGAGTTGAAGGCGGAGCTTCGGCCGTACCAGCGAACGGGTTACTCCTGGCTGCGATTCGTCACCCGCCTGGGACTGGGCGCGTGCCTGGCGGATGACATGGGGCTTGGCAAGACGGTCCAGGTGATTTCGCTGCTGCTCGACCTGAAACGGGAGCGATCGAAGCAGAAAGCCGCGAGCCTGCTCGTGGTGCCGGCTTCGCTGATTGCGAACTGGAAGTCGGAGCTCGACAGGTTCGCGCCCAGCCTTTTGTATGCGGTGGTCCATCCGTCGGAAGTAACCGCGAAGGGGGGCGAGGGCGAACTCCCTGACGTCGATGCGTTCGACCTGATCGTGACCACCTACGGCATGCTCGTCCGAACGGACTGGATGAAGGAGCACCGCTGGCGGCTGGTGATTCTCGACGAGGCCCAGGCGATCAAGAACTCGGGCACGAAGCAGACGCTCGCCGTCAAGAAACTGACCGCCGGCAGCCGGATCGCCATGACGGGCACGCCGGTCGAGAACCGCCTGTCGGACCTCTGGTCGCTCTTTGATTTCTTGAACCCCGGGCTGCTGGGCACGGCCAAGCAGTTCAGCGCGTTCGTCAAGCAACTGCAAAACGCGCCCGTTCCGTCGTTCGAACCGCTTCGAAACCTCGTGCGGCCCTACATTCTGCGGCGGATGAAGACCGACAAGCGCGTGATCGCCGATCTTCCCGACAAAACGGAGGTGAAGGCCTTCTGCGCGCTGAGCAAGCACCAGGCAGCGCTGTACCAGAAGGCGGTCGACGATCTTGCCGAGCAGTTGGAGGCCGCCGACGGAATTCAGCGCAGGGGGATCGTACTGGCCCAGCTCATGCGGCTGAAGCAGATCTGCAATCATCCGGCCCAGGTGGCCGGCACGAACGACTACGTGCCCGACCGTAGCGGCAAGTTTCGACGGCTGGCGGAGATCGCGGAGGAGATCGCGTCCCGGCAGGAAAAGGTGCTCGTGTTCACGCAGTTTCGGGAGATCACCGAACCGCTGGCCGGGTTCCTCGCCACGCTGTTCGGGCGACCCGGCCTGGTGCTCCACGGGGGAACGAACGTCAGGAAGCGGAAGGAGTACGTCGACCAGTTTCAACGGGAAGACGGTCCCCCCTTCTTCGTGCTGTCGCTGAAAGCCGGCGGCACCGGGCTGAACCTGACGTCGGCCTCGCACGTGATTCACTTCGACCGCTGGTGGAACCCGGCCATCGAGAACCAGGCGACCGACCGCGCGTTCCGGATCGGGCAGAAGAAGAATGTACTCGTGCATAAGTTCATCTGTCGTGGAACGGTCGAGGAGCGGATCGACGAGATGATTACGCAGAAGACGCAGGTCGCGGACGAGGCGATCGGCGGCAAGGAGTCGGCGGAGGTCTTGCTGACCGAAATGGACAACGATACGCTAATGCGATTCGTGAAGCTGGATCTTCGTCAGGCGATCGACGCCTGATCAGCCCGGTGAGAGTGAGGATACTCTGATGAGCTGGCGCTACGAATACAAGCCCTACGTCCCCGTGGCCCAGCGGCGTGCTCAAGCCGCGAAGGAAGTGGCCAAGCGGGTCAAGAAAGGGGAGGCGGTTTCGCCCGTCGTCATCGAGGGTCGCAAGATCACCGCGACCTTCTGGGGCAACGCCTGGTGTAAGAACCTGGAGAGCTACAGCGACTTCGAGAACCGCCTGCCGCGCGGGCGGACTTACGTGCGCAACGGCTCGGTCGTCCACATGAAGATCAAGAAAGGGCGGATCGAGGCCCTCGTGAGCGGGTCGGAGCTGTACAAGGTTCAGATCGACATCCTCGCGCTGCCCAAGCGCGCCTGGCAGGTGGTGAAAGAGCTGTGCGCAGGCAAGATCGGCTCGCTGGTCGAGCTGCTGCAAGGCAAGCTCTCGAACGCGGTGATGGAAGCCGTGACGGACCGTGACCAGGGGCTGTTCCCGAAGCCACGTGAGATCGCCATGCGCTGTAGTTGCCCGGACTACGCGGGGATGTGCAAGCATGTGGCCGCGGTGATGTATGGGATCGGCAATCGTCTCGATTCATCACCCGAGCTGCTGTTCGAGCTCCGCGGTCTGGATCACCGGGAACTGATCGAGCAAGCAATCCCCGCGGCCCCGACCCATACCAAGTCCAGCGCCGCCACGATCGCCACGGACGAACTCGGCGCGATCTTCGACATCGAGATCGACGACACGCCGGCCACGGCCCCAGACGCCGAGATCCACGAAAAGCCGCCGGCGAAAACGGCCGCGAAGGTCAAGAAGGCTTCGGCCACGAAGAAAACGGCCACAGCAAAAAAGGCGTCGGCCGCAAAGGAAACAGTGACGGTCAAGAAAGTCTCGGCGGCGCAGAAAACAGCCGCGGTGAAGAAGGCCGCGGCCGCGAAGGGAAAGAAGGCGGCGCCGGCTTCCCGGAAAGGGTAGCGAGCCAACCTCTCACCTTGGCCCGTGGAACGCCCGGTCGGTCGCGTCGTCCGGCACGCGAGGGGCCGGTCCAGCGCACGTTCAGCACCCGCCCCAACCAGGAAGTGAGGCGTGGAGCGTATCGCCCGGAAAACCTCTCAGGATCAAGGCGAACGACAAAGCACGAGCAATCCCTGATGGATGAAGGCCTGGGCTCGCGATCCCGGCGGCTCTCGATTCGGCTTCTCCCGCCGCACCTCGCTGGTCGATGTTGCTTTACGCGTGGCAGGCTGTCCTTCGCGCGCTTTATGTTGATTCCGTGAAGCAGCGTATACCAGAGGATGAGGGGGCATTCCGCCCCGGTTGGTGGCGGGCCGTCCGGGTCTCAGGCAGGCGGCGACCACGGAGAAAGGGCTCATGCGCGGCAGCGGGCGGCAACGGGCCCGTTCTTCGCTCGACGCGGTGCGCTGAGGGCTTGATTCAACGACAGGTAATCGGTCACGATCGTGAAGTGCACGAATCGTAGCGGAGGAGTCACGAACGGCATGATCAGCGACCGGCCTCAAGCAATGACCTCGGCGTGCGACCGACGTTCCGAAGGCGCTACGCCGGGTCGCACCTCCGGGGCGATACTGATCGTGTTGATGCTTGTCGGCGCGGGGCCAGCCGGCTTCGGAGCGGAAGCGCAGCCGACTCCCGAACAGGCGCGCTTCTTCGAGCGGGAAGTCCGCCCGATCCTGGCCGCGAATTGCCTGTCGTGCCACGGTGAAAAAAAGGAGCGTGGGGGGCTGCGGCTGACCTCGCGCGAATCCCTCCTCGCCGGCGGCGACTCGGGCCCGGCCGTCGTGCCGGGTAAGCCCGAGGAAAGCTTGTTGATCGAGGCGATCCACCAGGGATCGCTCAAGATGCCCCCCAAGGGGAAACTCTCCGAACGCGAGGTGGCCGCGCTGGAACAGTGGGTGAAGCTCGGCGCCCCCTGGCCCGGAGGCAGTAACGGCAGCGCGGGGAACGCGAGCCGGCGTGCTCGAGGCGCCGGCTTCTCGGACGAGGATCGGAATTGGTGGGCCTTTCAGCCCGTGCGCGAGCCGGCCGTACCGGTCACGGCCGAAGATCGTTGGTCCAGGAACCCGGTCGACCGCTTTGTCGGCAGCCGGCTCCACGAGGCGGGGCTGACCCCGGCCCCCGAGGCGGATCGGATCACGCTCATCCGGCGCCTGTCGTTCGACTTGATCGGACTGCCGCCGTCGCGCGCGGAGATCGACGCGTTTCTCGCCGATACCTCGTCGGACGCGTACGAGCGGCTCGTCGACCGGCTGCTCGCGTCGCCGCGCTACGGCGAACGCTGGGCGCGGCACTGGCTGGACCTCGTCCGCTACGCCGACTCGGACGGCTACCGCATCGACCACTACCGCCCCAGCGCGTGGCTCTATCGCGACTACGTGATCCGGTCGTTCAACGACGACAAGCCGTACGACCGCTTCGTCTGCGAACAGATCGCGGGCGACGAGCTGTTCCCGGGCGATGTCGATGCGCGGGTCGCGACCGGCTATCTGCGGCACTGGGTCTACGAATACAACAACCGCGACGTGCGCGGGCAGTGGACGGTGATCCTCAACGATATCACCGACACGACGGGGGACGTCTTCCTCGGACTGGGGATCCAGTGCGCCCGCTGCCACGACCACAAGTTCGACCCCATCCTCCAGAAGGACTATTACCGCCTGCAGGCGTTCTTCGCGCCCTTGTTGCCGCGCGATGATCTGTTGGCGGCGTCGACCGAGGACATCAGCCGTCACGCGAGCGCGCTTGCGGCATGGGAGTCGAAGACCGCCGACTTGCGGCGGGAGCTGGCGGACCGCGAGCAGGGCTACCGCGAGCAGGCCGCGCATGACGCGATCAAGATGTTCCCCGAGGACATCCAGGCGATGATCCGCAAACCGCGCGCGGAGCAAACGCCGCTGGAGCACCAGCTTGCCGAGTTGGCCTACCGGCAGGTCGACTACGCGCACACGCAGCTCGACGCGCGTTTGAAAGGGACGGACAAGGATCGGATCCTGGCGCTCCGGAAACAGCTCGCCGCGTTCGACCGCGAGAAGCCGAAGCCGTTGCCGGCTCCGCTGACGGTCACCGACGTCGGCCCGGAGGCGCCGCCGATCGTGCTGCCGAAGAAGTCGGACGAGCCCGTCGCGCCCGGGTTCCTGACGATCCTGGACCCTGGGCCGGCGGCGATCGCGGCTCTTCCCGACGCGCCACACTCCACCGGCCGCCGCGCGGCCCTGGCGCGCTGGCTGACCCGGCCCGACAACCCGCTCGCCACGCGCGTGATCGTCAACCGCGTCTGGCAGTACCACTTCGGACGCGGCCTGGCGGCCAACCCGAGCGACTTCGGCCGGCTCGGCGAGCCCCCCTCCCACGCCGCCCTGCTCGACTGGCTCACGGCGCGGTTCGTCCGCGAGGGCTGGAGCCTCAAGCAACTGCATCGGTTGATCTTGACCTCGGCCACCTACCGGCAGTCGACGCGCCACCCGGGGGCGGAGCTGTGCCGGCTGAAGGATCCGGAGAACCGGTTCTACTGGCGCGGCGCGACGCGCCGGCTCGACGCCGAACAGATCCGCGACGCGGTCCTCGCCGTGACGGGCGAGCTCGATCCCTCGGCCGGGGGGCCGGGCGCGGACGGCGCGCAGCCCCGCCGGACGATCTACACGCGCGTGCTGCGCAACGCACGCGACCCGTTGCTCGACGTGTTCGACTTGCCGATCTTCTTCTCGAGCGCGGCATCCCGCGACACGACGACCACGCCGTTACAGTCGCTCTTTCTGATCAACAACCAGTCGATGTTGCTCCACGCCCGCGCGTTCGCGACCCGGCTCGAGCGCGAGGCGCCCGACGACGAGCACCGCGTGGAGGCCGCCTATCGTCTCGCCTTCGGCCGCGCGCCGAGCGACGACGAACGGGCCGCCGCGCTGCGGTTCCTGGGCACGCAGGGCCGCCGCATCGATCCTCGCGAAGCGGGGAGCGCCGACGCGGAGTTCCTCAAGGGCAAGCTCCCCCACCGGGACGGCCAGGCCGCGATCCTCGAACCGGCGGGGCCCCAGCGCCGGTTCGACGTCGCCTCCGGCGCGCCGCTGGAAACGGGCGATTTCACGATCGAGGCGTTCTTCCTCGTCCGCTCGGTCTACGACACCGGCGCCGTGCGGACCGTGGCTGCGCAGTGGAATGGAGACATAAAAGCGCCGGGTTGGTCCTTCGGGATCACCGGCAAGGGCTCGCGCCGCAAGCCGCAGACCTTGGTGCTTCAGCTCGTCGGCAAGAAACAAGGGGGTGATTTCGGTGAGGTGGCCGTGTTTTCCGATCAGCAGATCCAGCTCGACCGGCCGTACTACGCGGCCGCGTCGGTTCGGCTCGCGCACGACGGAGCGGGCGAGGTGACGTTCTCCCTCAAGGACCTCTCCAACGACGACGAGCCGCTCCTGGTCGCGAGTGTGCCGCACACGGTCACGGGCGGTCTCAACAACGCTCTCCCCGTGACCCTCGGCGGGCGGAGCGGCCCTGCGGAAGGCGCGTTCGATGGTGTGATTGACGACGTCCGCCTCTCGGCCGGTCCGCTGGCGGCCGGCGAGCTCCTCTTCAACACCGAAGCCCGCAACCCGCGCACGGTCGGTTACTGGCGGTTCGAGACCGAGCCGGGGGTCTTCCGCGACTCGAGCGGCCATGGGCTCGACCTGCGACCTGCCGTCCGTCCGAGCAAGGGGGTCGACCCGGCCCAAGCCGCCCTGGCGGATTTTTGTCACGTGCTGTTCAACGCGAGCGAGTTCCTGTACGTCGAATGATCGCGCGGGGGTGTGGATCTGATGAATGACCGCGAGCGGCTGCCGACTTCCTCCGTACCGCACCACGAGCGGCTCACGACCCGGCGCGACTTTCTGCTCCGCGGCGGCGCGGGCTTTGGCGCCTTGCCGCTCGTCGACCTCCTGCGCAGGGAGTCGTGCTCCGCCACGAACGCGCGCGTGCGGTCGCCGCTCGAACCGAAGCCGCCCCATTTCTCCCCGAAGGCAAAGTCCGTGATCTTCCTGTTCATGGAAGGGGGACCGAGCCACCTCGACCTGTTCGACCCGAAGCCGCTGCTCAACACGCTGGCCGGCAAGCCGATCCCGGACAGCTTCGGCAAGGTCGTCACGGCGATGGGCGAGTTCGGCTCCCCCCTGCTCGCCTCCAGGCGGCGCTGGCAACGGCATGGCGAAAGCGGGCTGTGGGTCTCCGACTGGCTGCCCCAGATCGCCGGGTGCGCCGACGACCTGGCCGTGATCCGGTCGTGCTGGGCCGACGGCATCAACCATTCGTCGGGCGTCTGCCAGATGAACACCGGCTCGATCCTGGGCGGCCGGCCTTCGCTCGGGAGCTGGGTCACTTACGGCCTCGGGACCGAGAATCAAAACCTGCCCGCGTTCGTCGTCATGCAGGACAACCCCGCGCAGGTCGTCAACGGCCCCCGCAACTGGGGCGCGGGGTTCATGCCGGCCGTGTTCCAAGGCGTGCGCATCCAAGGGGGGGCCGAGCCCATCCCGAACCTCAACACGCCCGAGGGCGTGACCGAGGACGAGCAGCACGGCAAACTCGAGTTCCTGAAACAGCTCGACCGGCGGTACGCCGACCTGCACCCGGAGCAGACGGAGCTGGAGGCCCGCATCGCCAGCTATGAGCTGGCGTTCCGCATGCAGGCCGCATCGCCCGAGGCCGTGGACCTCGGGCGCGAGAGCGCGGCGACCCAGTCGCTCTACGGCATCGACCAGAAGGAGTCCGCGCCCTTCGGCCGGCTCTGCCTCCTGGCGCGCCGGCTGGTGGAGCGCGGCGTGCGCTTCATCCAGCTCTACCACGGCGCGGGGAGTAAGTGGGACTCGCACTCGGCCATCGAGAAGAACCACACCGCGCTCTGTCTCGCGATGGACAAGCCCGTTGCCGGCCTCCTCCGGGACCTGAAAGCGCGCGGCCTGCTCGACGAGACTCTCGTCGTCTGGGGAGGCGAGTTCGGCCGGACACCGATGTCGGAGAAGGGAGACGGCCGCGACCACAACCCGACCGGCTTCACGATGTGGATGGCCGGCGGCGGGGTCAAGGGAGGCCAGGTCATCGGCGAGACGGACGAGCTCGGCCTGCACGCGGTGCGCGACCGGCTGCACGTCCATGACCTGCACGCGACGATCCTATCGCTGATGGGCATCGACCACATGGGCCTTGTCTACCGCTACAAGGGGCGGCCGGAGCGGCCCACCCTGAATGAGGGCGAGGCGTACAAGAAGATCACGACCGGCTAGCGCCGTTTACACTCGGGTTGCACACACCGTGCGCACAAGACCCCCGAGCGACCGACCACGTCCGCCTGAACGCGACCCGAGTGAAAACCGCTGTAGGCCCCAGCGGGGACGGACCTCGACCGAGCGACCCACCGGAGGATTGGGCAGCCCCTGGCGAACTCGGCGTCTACAAATCATCGAGGTGCCGCGGCCAATCGTCTTTGAGCAAGCGAGAGAGCGAGCGGTCCGCGAGGATTCGCCCGCCGGTCTGACAACCCGGGCAATAGTTGGTCTCGTTGTCCGCGTAGCGAATACGCTGGACCGGCGCCCCGCAGACCGGGCACGGCTCGCCGAAACGGCCGTGCACGGCCATGCCGGGCCGAAACGCGGTGACCTTTTCCGGAAAGGCGTCTCCCGCCTCGGCCCGCAGGCGGTCGACCCATTCGAGGAGGACCGTACGCGTCGCAGTATAGAGTCGATCCACCTCGGAATCCGTCAACTTCTGCGACAGCGCCAGGGGCGAGAGGCCGGCGCGGTGGAGGATCTCATCGGAATAGGCGTTGCCGATGCCGCTGAACAGCCGAGGGTCGGTCAGGGCCCGCTTGAGCGTGTGGTTTGCCTGGCGCAGGGTCGCTTGAAACGCGTCGAGCGTCGCCGTGATCGGCTCGAGGCCCCCCGGGTCTTGTGCGCGCAAGGCCTCTTCGCCCTGAACCACGTGGAGCGCCGCGCGGCGTTTCGTGCCCGCCTCGGTCAGCAGCAGGGTCCCGTTCGCGAAGTCGAAGGCGGCCAGTGCCGCCTTGCTCGACAGCTTGGCGCCGAGGGTCTTCCAGTGCAGTCGCCCCGCGATCATCAGATGCAGAACGAGCCACAGCTCGTCGTCGAACCCCAGGGCGATCCGCTTCCCCAGCCGTCGAAGCGCGCGAACCGTCTTCCCCTTCAGAGAATCCAGGGGAGGGTCGAACGTCCGGACGAGGAACGGACTCTGGACTCTGACCGCATCCAGCCTCCGGCCAACGACGCGCTGATCCAGCGCCTCGAGGTAGATCGTGATGTCGGGCAGCTCCGGCATGAGGTTGAATGCACCCGTTACTTGATGACGCCGAATTACGATTCCGCGATTCTACGCCAAGCGGCCGGGCCGTTCTCGAACTTTCCGGCGACCACCAAGCACCGACCCTTGATTTGAATGACGATCGTAATATGATACACACGATAACCAACCGGAAGGCGGCCGGCTTGCGGAAGGAGGGGAGCCGTGACTCGAGATCGTGAGCGGGTGGTTGTGACGGGCATGGGGATGGTAACGCCCGTCGGGCTCGACGTGGACTCGACCTGGGAGGCGATGCGCGAGGGGCGGGGCGGAGTCGGTCCGATCACGCTGTTCAACGCCGGCAGTTTCCCCACGCGGATCGCCGCGGAGCTGAAGGGCTTCGACCTCGCCGCTTACCTTGGCCCTGAGGCGAGCCGCTGGTCGGCCCACAGCCGGAACACCCAGATCGCCCTGGCGGCGACGGCGCAGGCGGTCGAAAGCGCGGGGCTGAGTGCGTCGAGGAGCCTGGATCCGGCCCGCCTTGGTGTCTATCTCGGTTCGGGCGAGGGGCAGCAGGACTTCTCTCGGTTCGTCGACCTCGTCGACCGGAGCAGCGTCGAAGAGAAGGTCGAGACCCGGCAATTCACGCGCAAGGGAGTGGGGACGCTGGACCCCCTCCAGGAGGCCGAGCAGGAGGCGGGGACGCCGGCCGGGCACGTGGCCGCGGTCTTCGGCGCGAAGGGCCCGAACCTGACCTGCCTGACGGCCTGTGCGGCGAGCGCCCAGGCGATCGGCGAAGCCGCCGAGCTGATCCGCGACGGCGTCGCTGACGTCATGCTCGCCGGCGGCGTGCACAGCATGATCCACCCGCTCGGTGTCACCGGGTTCGTGCTGCTGACCGCCATGTCGACGCGCAACGACGAACCCGCCCGCGCCAGCCGGCCGTTCGACCGCGACCGCGACGGCTTCGTCATCGGCGAGGGGGGGGGCATGGTCGTCCTGGAGTCGCTGGAGCACGCCCGCGCACGGGGCGCGACGATCTTCGGCGAGCTCGCCGGCTACGCCTCGACGGCCGACGCCTTCCGCCTGACCGACTGCCACGACGAAGGCCGGGGTGCCATCGCCGCGCTCCGGCAATCGCTCGCGCAGGCCCGCATCAACCCGACGGACGTCGATTACGTCAACGCCCACGGCACGAGCACCCAGGTCAACGACTCTATCGAGACCCTCGCGCTGAAGCGAGTCCTGGGCGACGCCGCATACCGGATCCCGGTCTCGAGCACCAAGAGCATGACCGGACACCTGATCGCCGCGGGGGGCGCGGTGGAGGCGATCGCCTGCCTGCTCGCGATCCGGGACGGCGTCGTTCCCCCGACGGTCAACCTCGACCACCCCGGCGAGGACTGCGACCTCGACTACGTTCCCCACGCCGCGCGCGACCGCGCTGTCGACGTGGCGCTGTCGAACAGCTTCGGCTTCGGCGGACAGAACACGACGCTCGTTCTCCGCCGTTTCGCCGACTGAAGGCGGTCGCGCTCCCCTCACCGCGTCCGGCGCAGCCCCCGGCGCGGTTCCTCGCGGACGATCGCGTACGGCTCCTGCTTGTCGAACACCGCGTCCCAGGTCGCCGGCTCGGCACGCCAGACGGTCGCACCCTTGTACGCTCCTTGAAATGTGACGATGTTCATGCGTGCGAAGGCAAACCGCCAGGACGGAGCGCCCGCGCCGGCGGCCTCGATCAGCAGAAACGCTTCAGGGTCGGTCCCTTCGACAAAAACGAACAGCGCACCGTCCACGACGTCCGCGCCGGGGCTCGCGTAACGGTAAATCGGTTGTGGCAGCAGTCGCATCGAACCCTTCCCCTGTTCCGGGTGGTCGCGCTCGACCGTGAAGTCGCGCGCCAGGTCGCGCATCTGCCGCAACCGCCCGGCGGAGGAGGACGCGGGAGCGGACGCCCCGGGGACCGGGCGGAAGTCGATCCCCGGCCGGTCCGGGTTCCAGAACTCGGTACCGTCACGCAGGCCGACGACCCCGCCCCGGGCCATCGTGTGGAGCTCGCTGTCGAGCTTGTTCTCGCTCCGGAAGTCAAACACCGCGCCGATCACTTCCGGCCTGCCCTCCCAGGTCCAGACGAAGACGTTGCCGAAAACCTCGCCTCGGATCGGGTTCGTATACGTGAGAAGCGGCTTTGGCTGAAACTCGAACCGCTTGCGGCGATCTTCTCCCGCGAAGAACTCGTACCGCGCAGCCAGTTCGAGAACGCGTCGGGCCGATTCCTGCGACTTCGGGGCGCCCGCGTCGCGCGAAGGACCCGCTGCCCCCGGCTCGGTGCCCGTGATTGCCCACACCAGTACCAAGCAACGGAGCGCCATCGGTTAGTCTCCGGGAAAGCGACCATATCCGCACGGGGTCCGGCGGCCCTTCCGCCACAGGCTCGCCGCGGTCGGGCCGCGAGAGTCCCCCAAGGTACACATGGCCCCGTGTCATTTCCTTTCGTGGACCGCCTGGCAACGTCCAAGCCGCAGCGAGGTCACTGACCGCCACGGGCCTTGGGGGAGTGGCCACCTACTGGTTCTGAGCCCCGAATGGGGCGGTCAGTCATTAAAGCGGCCCTTGGCATGAGTCCCGCCGACCGGGGGCGTCGCCCTGTGACGGACTCGACCCCAGCCAACCATGCCGGACTATTCCAAAGTCTCAGAGCGAGAGGACCACCAAGCGCTCGCGCCCCTGGCTAACAACTCGACGCCCCATCCGGGGCTTGTAACGATGCCTCCCAAAAGCCGTGACGGGCGGCAAGTTCCTAGCCATCAATTAACTTTCTTCATACGATCACTCATCGCGATCCGTCTTCCCGGCAACGGCCGCGTGGCCGAGGCCCGCGACGATTGCGAACGTTACCTCCCTTTTCGGCCGACGGGGCGGCGAAACCTCGAGAACATGATTCGCGAGGCGAGGCAGAACGGCGGCTGCGGCAAAACATCGTCGTTTCCCCGGCACGATTATCGTGACGAGTCGGCGATTGCCACCGCAGCCGCGCGTGAGGTTCGGGATCCCGCTCCCAGCCGGGACCACTTTCCGCGTGTCAGCGACCCGCTTTCACGGGGAGCTTGTCGAGCGTGTCCCCGTTCGCCTTGAAGCCGCCGCCGTCCACATCGACGAAGATCGGGTTCGAGACGGCCACCGGGAGGTCGGCCGCGTGCTCGGAGCCCATGACCGGGCCGAGCTTCGACTGCTCGCCGATCGCCACGACGATCACGTGAGTGTCCTTTTCGAGAATGAGCGGAATCTCTTGATCGAACTTGACCGTCCCATCCGAGAACCGGCTAGAGGCGGACTGGCGCGTGAAGTTGAGGGCCTCGGCCGGGCGGCCGTTCAGGAAGACCTGGACGCGGTCCACGTCGAACCAGTTGGGGCACTGGACCCGCACGGCCAGGGTCGCCTTGCCGCCGGGGGCCGCCAGGTCGTCGCCCGGGATCGCCTCGGTCGCCTTGCCTTCGCCGGCGCGCAGCTTGACGTCGAGGAACGGGCCGGTCGACATCACGAGGTGCCCGCGCTCGGCCGCGTGCACGACGTCGAGCGTCTGAATCGCGGCCGGGTCGTCGGTCGGGCTCTTCAGGTAGTTCCGCAGCCAGCCCGAGCCGTGGAAGTTGTAGTGCGCGTCCGTGTTCGAGACGCCTGGGATGCGCCGGCCTTGGTTGAGGAGCTGGAGCCAGTTGTAGATCGTATTGTTCTGCGTCCTGCCGAGGTTCGTAACGGTCGGCTTGCCGAGGATCGTGTGAAGCGGGTGGACCTCGATGACATCCATGTGGCCGAACATCCCGCTGAAGCCCGAGTCCGGCTCGCCATCGCCGTTACGGTCGCGGAACATCCAGCCGAGGTCGGGGTGGTTGACCTGGACGAGCTTGTCGCTGCCACCGTCCCAGAGGGCCAGGCGCTCGATCTGGATCTCGGGATCGGCGTCGGACGTCGGCCCGCCGCCGTCCTGGGTGTTGGGTCGCAACACGAGCGGGAAGGCGTTCTGGTGGTTGAGCGGCAGCGGGCTGCCAGTAAGCTCGATCCCGACGCAAGTGCCCATCCGCCGCTCGGCCCCCAGGCGCTTCAGGTGCGGGTCGTAGGTCGACAGGCGGTTGTGCTCCGTGCAGGGGGCGAACTCGACCTGCTCGCAGAGGAGGTTCAGCACCCGCCCGAGCTGGCTCGAGGTGTTATCGCCCGACGGGCTGGAATGACTGTGGAAGTCAGCGCTGATCCAGCCGTCGGTCTTCACGGTGCGGACCAACTTCGCCTCCAACGTCGCATCCTTGCCGCGCTTCACGTCGAGCTTAGTAAACACCGCATTATATTCCGGCCCGTAACTCACGATGACGTCGTAGGCTCCCGGCGCGAGCACGCGGCGGAAGCAACCATCATGGCTGTAGTACAGGTTCTTGACGGCGACCTCGCCGCTGTCCGGACCAAAGTCGGGACTCGTGATCCCATCGCGCCCGACGAACTGGACCTTGCAAGGGATCGGCCCCCCCTGCTCGTCCGTGATCCGGGCCACGACCGCGCCGGCTTCGGGGAGCTCGACCGCCAGCGACTCCGGCGCGTCGGCCGCGAGGGGGATCTCTTTCGAACCGTGGGCCGGGGCCGAGACCGTCAGCGTGCCGGCTGTCGCGCCCGGGGCAACCCGCAGTTCTCCGTTGTCATCGGTACGGCCCCACGCCGTCCGCTTACCGTCGAGCGCGAGCACGGCGTCGGCCGCCGCGATCGGGTGACCGGCCGCGTCCTTGACGGTCAAACGGACGGCCCGATCGGGCTTCCCAGCCAGCCGGTCCGCCACGCGTCGCACGTCGAAGAGGTTCGCCCCCGGGATGATCCGCCGCGCCAGCCGATACGACTCGCCGGGCGCGAGCCGCACGGCCACCTTGCCGTCGCGCGTGCGGTAGCGGAGCATCAGCCGCCGGGCGTTGGCACCCTGGATCTCGTGTCCCTCGGCGAGCACGCCGTACGCCTGGCCGAAGTGCTGGTCGTAGGCCCAGAACAGGTCCGATGCGCTCGTCGGACCGTGCTCGAACGATCGGTCCGCACGGATCGCGTCGACCAGGTCGACCTCGACCGGGACTTTACCCCGGTTCGTAAACGTCGTGGTCAGCTCCACGAAGGGCTGGCCGTCCTCGAGCATGTACGTGAGCTCGGCGTCCGGCTCCTTTTCCCGTGGCGCGGCGACCAGCCGCAACGTAACGCGGCGGCCCCTGACGAACACCCGTTCCAGCTCGCCCGTCTCGTAGACCTCCGGCGCCTCCACGCTGATCCCGCCGAACCTCAGGTCGCGAGCCTGCGCACCAGGATAGTAGGCCGAGAGCTGGTCGCTCTGGCGGTCCCTGCGCGTCAGGTCGATCAGGCAGCCGCCGACGTCACGGACCGTCATGTTCGCGTTCCGCCCGCGCTTCGGGTGCGCGACGACCGCGACGAGCTGGTCGTTCGTGAGCGCGAAGTCGCCGTAAATGCCGTCGACCTCCTTGCCCTGCGGGATGTACCGGTCCCAGGTCTGCGGCGAGAGCGCCACCAGGTCGGCAGCCCTGGTCGTCGCGGCGCAGGCGGCGAGCAGTCCCAGTGCGAGGAGTGTCCGAGAGATCTTCGTGCGCATTGGTTTTGGTTCTTTCGGATTCGTGCGGCATAGCTGCCGGCCGGCTGGAAAATTGCGGTGAACGATTCTCTTCGCCAGCCCTTCGAGTAAAAAGGCCAGGTAACGTCGGCTGTCGCTGATCGAGTCCAGGCGTGGTTGGGGGCAGTAGCTCACAAATAGCGGTTGTCCTTCCCCAACCTCAAGTGAATTCTCTGTGAGGATTCGCGAATCAGCCCGCGGGCCGTTGCGCGATTGCGATCCGGCCCGCGCGAGCCTATCATCCGGAAATTCCGACGCTCACCCGTTCCGCGAGGCCCCCGTGACCCTCACTCCTCGGGCGTACATCACGTGTCTCGTCCTCATGGCCCCCGGAATCTCCGCGTGGGCCGACGAGCGCCTGGCGGGGATCGCCTGCCGCTCGGTTCATCTTCAGTACCCCGCGCCGGCGGGAGACGCGTTCGCGAACGAGGTCGTCGTCGACCAGTCGTCGGAGGGCACCTATTTTTGTGTCTGCGGCTTCAACCAGGGCTACTTTGGCCTCCAGGAGCTGACGGGCGGAAAGAAGGTGCTGATCTTCTCGGTGTGGGACCCGGGGAAGCAGGACGACCCGAACGCGGTCGCCGAAAACCAGCGCGTGAAGCTGGTCGCGAAGGACGAGCACGTCCGCATCGGCCGGTTCGGCAATGAGGGGACCGGCGGGCAGTCGTTCCTCGACTTCGACTGGAAGCCCGGTGAAACCTACCGGTTCCTGGTCACTTCGCGCGTCGAGGGCGAGCGCACGGCGTTCGCCGCCTACTTCGGGCCGCCCGGGGCCAAGACTTGGCGGCATCTTGCCACGTTCTCGACGCTGACGGGGGGCAAGCCGCTGGGGGGCTATTACTCGTTCATCGAGGACTTCCGCCGCAACCGCGCGTCGGCCACGCGGGAGCGCAGGGCGCGCTTCGGCAACGGCTGGGTGCGGGGAACGGACGGCCACTGGGCCGCCCTCACCCGCGCACGGTTCACGGCCGACGGCAACCCCGCGCTTAATATCGACGCGGGCGCCCGCGACGATCGCTTCTTCCTCGCGACGGGGGGCGAAGTGACGAACGTGGGGACTCGCCTCGGGCAAGAGATCGACCACCTGCCGCGCGGCGTGCTCGCGCCCCCTTGAGCCGCCTCATCCCGATGAACGGCGGAGCATGTCGAGGAATGCCCCGATGTCGTCGTGGACCTCGGGCCGGTGTCGAATGATCAAGGCGGGCGGGAACGGATACGGCACGATGGCGCCGACGGGCGGAACCTCGGCGGCCGCCGCTCTCCGCCGCTGCCGGCGCAGCTCGAGGGTGCGCTTGAGGCCGGCCTGGAACTCGGGCGTCGGCTCGGCGGCGCATGTGACCACGGGGACGACTGCGCACGCGACAGCAAGCGCCAGAACAGGGTGGTAGCGGAAACGGCACATCGTACGCCTCGACAGGCCTACGGAATCGGCGGCCAGGTCCGCATCATAACCCGCGACTTCGCCAAGCGCCGAGCGGCCTGTTGTGATTCATCAACACGGGGCTATTGATCCCCTTCTACGACGTCGGCGAGGCGCCCCCGCCTCCCTCTTTGGGGCTTGGGCCGGAAGTCCGGCCCGGAAACTGCTAACATTGGGCGGCACCGTGGCGCCACAGGTGCCCCGGGCGAACCAAGCCCCCGCCGCATGCGGTGCGGGGCGGAAGTAGGAGCAGTCGATGGCGTTCGCGACGATCAACTACTACAGCCACTCGTTGGACAAAGCCTCGGCGTTCAACGTGATCTTCCCGGACTCGCCCGACGCGAAACGCCCATGGGGCGTTTATTACCTGCTCCACGGGCTATCCGACGACCACGCCACCTGGACGAGGCGCACCAGCATCGAGCGCTATGTTCTCGGCTATCGCCTCATGGTCGTCCTGCCCAACGGCGGACGCGGGTGGTACACGAACAGCGCCGACGGCGATCCGTACGAGGACGACCTCATGACACAGGTGATGGGCCTGGTCGAGAAAAACTTCCCCGTGCGTGCGGAGCGAGCGGGCCGGGCCATCGGCGGTGTTTCGATGGGCGGCTTCGGGGCCGTCAAGCTGGGGCTGAAGCATCCGGATGTCTTTGCAAGCGTGGACAGCCAGTCGGGCGTGCTCGGTTTTCTGCGAGAGCCCCAGGAGTCGAAGCTTCTGGCCCGCGAATTCACGCGCATCTTCGGCGACTCGCCTACCGACGGCCCGGAAGACCCGTACCACCTGGCGGCCACGGTGCGCACCCGCAAACGTCCCGCGATCCGTATCATCTGCGGCGAGGAGGATCCGTTCGTGGAGCAGAACCGGGCCTTCCACGAACATCTCAAGACGCTTGAGTTCGACCACGAGTACGAGGAGCACGCCGGCACCCACGACTGGCACTTTTGGGACCGCCACATCCGGAGCGCCATCGATTTCCACCGGCGGCACCTGGGGATCGCGGACGATCCCGAGCACGCGGCGATTCGCTGAACATGCGGCCAGAATATTCGCTCCCCCGAGCCGAACGCTTTTTTGGGGGCTGAGTCAGCGCGGCCTTCCAATCTTGAGTGAAGTTCGGTTTCGGGTTACGCTCTTCTTTTCGCTCCGAGCGTCCCGCCTCCGTACAGCGCGCTCGACAGTTGCTGAGCTTCTCTCCGCAAGGCCCTGCCAGAAGGACCCGCCATGGGTGCGCTGCCTCAGATCGGTGTCGTCGGCTCCGGCATGATCGTCGAAGATCAGAACGGCCCGGCCATTGCGCAACTGGTGTGCCGGGGTGTGCTCGGACAGGTCCACGTCGCGGCCCAGGGAAGCGCGAGCCTGCGTAAGCTGCTCGGCCTGCCGTGGTGGAACGAGCGTTTTCCGGAGTTACCCGAAGGCTGGGTCACAACCTACCCCTCGCGCGAGACCGACCCCGCGGTGCGCAGGCCGGACTTCTATCGCGACATGTACCGGGCGCTGCCGCGCGGCAGCGTCGTCGTGATCGCCGTGCCCGACGCGAGCCATGAAGCGCTGATCGTCGAAGCCCTCGAAGCCGGCTTGCACGTGGTTACCGTGAAGTCGCTCTGCACGAGCTACGCGGGGACCCAGCGCATCCGCGACCTTGCCCGCGAGCGCGGGCTCTTCGTGGGCATCGACTTCCACAAGCGGTGGGACTACCGTGCCCTGCTCGCGCGCGACCACTGGCGGGCGGGCCATTTCGGCACCCCGCGCGCGGCCCGGGCGACGATGATCGAGGCTGATGTTTACATCCGCGCCGGCAGCCCGTTCGACCGGCACTTCGTTCCCGAAACGTCCGACCCGGCGACGTACGTCGGCTGCCACTACGTCGACCAGTTCGGCTGGTTCACGGGCCTGAAGCCCGAGCAGGTCGTCGTCAGCGGCATCCTGGGACGGTTCGAGTCGGGCACGCCCTGCTACTCGTGGGCGGCTACCCAACTGACCTACGACCGCTGCGTCCTGCAGCTTATCAACGGCCTTCAGCACGCCGGCGACCACCGCGGCCGGAACCACCAGGGGCTCGAAATCTGGGGCGAAAGTCCGCACGACTTTCGCGGCACCTACTTCTGCCACCAGGACAACCTTCGCGGCATGGACTACGTCTACCGCCGCGACCAAAATCCGGGAAGACCCACGGACGCGGGGAGCGACTACGTCGGCTTCATTCCCCGCTCCGACGGGGTTCCCGGCAAAGAGATGGTCGGCTACGGCTGGCGAGCGATCGAGGCCTTGATCAAGGCGGCGATCCGGGTGGAAGGGGCCGATGATCTGCGTTCACGCCAGGCCTTGCTGACCGAGATCGACGACGCGGGCTTGATTCCGACCCCAGCCAATACGGCGTACCTCGGGCTCGTGTACGAGGCGATGCGAAAATCGATCCGGGGCCAGGGACTGGCCGTGGCGATTGATTACGAACGGGGCGAGACCAACTACCGCACGGCGCCTTTGTAGGGCCGGCAATGGCCGCCGCTACGCTGTGACACCACAACCGACGTGACAACAAACTCCGAAGTCGGCCGCCGTGCCGTTGACCTTTGTTCTGGAGGCGTTCCATGGGCCGTGAGTTTCCGCTGACCCCGAGAGAAGTCCCCCGCGTCTCCACGGCTCACCGCCGGATCGTCACCCCGATCCCTGCGCCGGCATCGATTCCCCGTTTCGAGCAGTTGCGCAAGCATGAGCCGACGTCGATGGGCGGCCAGCCGCCGATCATCTGGCACGAAGGGGAAGGCTGCCACATCCGCGACCCGTACGGCAATCAGTGGCTCGACTTCTCCGCGGGAGTGCTCGTCGCCGCGACCGGTTACGGCCATCCGCGGGTCAAGGCAGCGATGGAGCGGCAGCTCGAAACCGGGCTCTACCACACGTACTGTTTCGCCAACGAGCCGCGTATCGAGCTCGTGGAAAAGCTGTCGGCCCTGGCCCCTGTACCGTTGGAGAAGGTGTTTCTCCTCTCCACGGGCTCCGAGGCCACGGAGTGCGCGATGAAGCTCGCGCGCACCTTCGCGGTCCGCAACGGCCGGCCCGAAAAGACGCACCTCGTCACGTTCGAGAACGCCTTTCACGGCCGGACCCTTGGCGCCCAGCTCGCGGGAGGGTCGCCAGGGCTGAAGGCTTGGATCGCCGGGAGCCACCCGGAATTCGTCCAGGTCCCCTTTCCCGACGGCTTCCGCACCCCCGACACGTCGTTCGACCTCTTCGAGAAAAGCCTGGCGAAGCTCGGCGTGTCGCCGGAGTCGGTCTGCGGCGTCATGACCGAGACGTACCAGGGGTGTAACGCCCAGATGTTCCCGCCCGATTACGCCCGCGCCCTGCGCGCGTGGTGCGACCGGAATTCGGCGCTCCTCATCTTCGACGAGATCCAGGCCGGGTTCGGCCGCACCGGCAAGCTGTTCGGGTTCGAGCACCTCGGCGTCTCGCCCGACCTTATCACCTGCGGCAAAGGGATCTCCGGCGGGATGCCCCTCTCGGCCGTGATCGGCCGGCGCGACGTGATGGACATCTACGGGCCCGGCGAGATGACCAGCACCCACACGGCGAACCCCGTCTGCTGCGCAGCGACGTTGGCCAACCTGGAGGTCATCGAGAGCGAGGACGCCGTTCGCAACGCCGCGCGCCTGGGAGTAATCCTGGCCGAGGCCTGCGCGTCGATGAAGCGGACGTCGAATGGACGAATCGGCCACGCGGCCTCCGTTGGCCTTGTCGGTGCCCTTCAGTTCGTCACCCCCGGCACGACGACGCCCGACCACGACACCGCCTGGGAGGTCGTGCGGCGTTGTGTGGAGTCCGGCTTGATGCTGTTCGCCCCCGTGGGCGTCGGTGGCGGCGCCATCAAGATCAACCCACCCTTGATCATCACCGAAGAGGCGTTCCGCGAAGGGCTCGGTGTGGTGGCGGACGCCGTGAAGGCGTTCTCCTAGCGTGCATGCAGTGCGCCGGTGCATTTCATGCACCCTAGATCACCGAAGAGGCGTTCTGCGATGGGACCAGCGGGGTGGACGACGCGCTGAGGGCATTGTCGTGTGGTGCATGAAACGCACACCACAGCGCTCGGCCACCCACGAATCATATCCGGCACGACGTTTGCTGGTCGATCGACGGACGCGTTATTCAACCGCGAGACGGGGCCTCCATGGCCGGTCGCCAGCGCGACGGACGGAACGGACGTCTCACCCAGCACGCGGAACCAACGCCGACGGCCCTATTGCGGGCCGGCCCGTCCCCCCACGCGAGCCCGCACGGGCCGGGAGCGAACCCTATGCCCCTGAAGGACTATCGCGCCAAGCGCGACTTTGACAAAACCCGCGAGCCATCCGGCAACGGCGCGGGGGCGAAGCACGAGCGGCCGATCTTCGTCGTGCAGGAGCACCACGCGTCGCACCTGCACTACGACTTCCGCCTGGAGGCCGACGGCGTCCTGAAGAGTTGGGCCGTCCCCAAGGAGCCGACGCTCGACCCGAGCGTCAAGCGGCTGGCCGTCGAGGTTGAGGACCACCCGCTCGACTACGCGACGTTCGAAGGGACGATCCCCCGGGGGCAATACGGCGGCGGCACGGTGGCCATCTGGGACCACGGCACGTACGACAGCCTGATGGCCGCCAAGGCCGAGCCCCAGACCGTGCCCGAAGCGATCGACGCCGGCCACCTGGAGTTCGCCCTGCACGGCGAGAAGCTCCGGGGCAAGTTCGCGCTCGTTCGCATGAGAGCCCGCGGACGCGGCAAGCCGCAGTGGCTATTGATCAAAATGAGAGATGAATTCGCAAACTCCGACCCCGCCGAGAAAGACGCTCAACCCGCCAAGAAGGGAAAGGCCCGGGAACCCCTGCCGGCGACTCCAAAGCCGCGCGCCCCGGTTGGCGAGCGGCACGTCGAGCTGACCCACCCGGACAAGCTCCTCTTTCCCGAAGCCGGGCTCACCAAGGGAGACGTGTTCGCCTATTACGAGAAGGTGGCGGACCGCCTGCTCCCGTTCCTGAAAGATCGCCCCGTAACGCTCGAACGGCTCCCCGAGGGCCTCACCGGGGACAGCGCACCCCACTTCTGGCAGAAGCACACCCCCGACTCTTACCCCGCCTGGATCGCACGCGTCGCGCTTCCGACCGAACGGGGGAAGACGGTCAATTATGCCCTGGTGAACGACACGCAGAGCTTGCTTTATCTGGTGAACCAGGGCACCCTCACGTTCCACGTCTGGGCCTCGCGCGTTCACAACCTGGATCGGCCAGACTTCGTGCTCTTCGACCTCGACCTGGGCGAAGCCTCATTCGCCGATGCCGTCGAGGTCGCTAAAACCCTCCACGCGCTGCTCGATGACGATGGGATCGAATCGTTCGTCAAGACGTCGGGCAAGTCGGGCCTGCACGTGCTCACCCCCTGGACCGGCGAAGGAGATTACGACGAGGCCCGAGCGTGGGCCCTGGAAGTCGCCAAGCGTGTCGTGGCCGAGCTGCCCGAGCGAGCGACCGTGGACATTCGCAAGGCGAAGCGTGGCGGACGGGTCTACATCGACGTGCTCCAGAACGCCCGGGGACACCACGCCGTGCCGCCGTACGTCATCCGGGCCGTCCCGGCTGCGTCCATCTCCACGCCCCTCGACTGGAAAGAGCTAACCCCCGCGCTGGTGCCCGCATCGTTCACCCCCAAGACGATCTTTCGGCGCCTCGCCCGTCGCAAGCGCGACCCCCTGGCGGGGTTGCTGCACACATTCGACACTGGCTCACGCCAGCAGGCGGCCGCACGCTAGCAAGCGTCCCACCGACCATACGATCGCGACGTCGCTTCGCCCCGACGAAATTCAATCGAAAGGATCTGTGATGAACCACGACCACCAACTCCGCGAGCACCTGGCCGAGCTGCTCGGCGGCGGCCACGCGCACCTGGACTTCGAAAAGGCGATCGGCGGCCTCTCCCCCGAGCTCCGCGGCGCGAAACCCCCTGGGCTGCCCCACACGCCGTGGCGGCTCTTGGAGCACATGCGGATCGCCCAGTGGGACATCCTTCGCTTTACAGTTGACCCGCACCACGTCTCGCCCGAGTTCCCCGACGGCTACTGGCCCGACGGCGATGCCCCGCCTGCCCCCGAGGATTGGGACCGCTCGGTCGCGGCGTTCCGGGCCGACCTGAAGCAGATGATCGACCTGGTTTCCAACCCCGCGACCGACCTGTACCGGCGGCTTCCGCACGGCCAAGGGCAAACGGTGCTGCGCGAGGCGTTGCTCGTCGCCGACCACAACGCGTACCACCTGGGGCAGCTCGTCACCGTGCGGCGGTTGCTCGGCGCGTGGGACGACAAAGGGTAAGTCGCGCGGTGATCCGTCGAGAGGCCACGCCCTAACGGCCGCGGATGAGCTTTGTTCCTTCGCCGGTCAACTTGAGGTACGTGTCGCTCGGCAGCCCCTCCAGGGTGACGATATGCCCCGGCTGCGGTGGAGTGCTGGTGACCTTGAAGACGGCCGTGCCCTCGTCCACCTCGTCGAACATCGCGACGAAGGCGGTTTCCGCCCCGAGGCGAGCGGCGGCCTCGAACTGCTCGCGAAAGAAGGCACCCCGCCGGCGCGGGATGATCGTGGTCCCTGGCGGCCGGCGCTGAAGGTTATCCCACGAGAAGCCGGGATACAGTACGGGCATCCAGAGCATCCCGGCACGACGAGCCTCCGCCTGGTCGTCGGCCCAGGTGCGGGTGGCAGCGCGCACAACTCCCCCCTGTTTCGCGGTGTTTCCGACATTCCACGGCTTGATCGCATCGAGGCGGCGGTACGCCCTGGCCCATTCCACGTCCTTCTCGGTGCGCCAGGCCCACGGGACACCGCCGATGAGGAAGACGCGGTACTTCGGGTCATCCTTGAAAAAGTCGATCATTCGATGGGCGACGCCGGCCGCGAAGCGGTCGCTGTAGAAACCGAATATGGCGAGCACCGGCTTCCCGTCCTGGCGAAGGTAACGAGGGTCGGCCGTGATCTTCATCTCGTCCACGAGCCACTTCCAGTCGGCGGCCACGCGCTCGGGCATTCCCTCGGCCCGCATGCCGGACAGGTCGTACTCGACCGCGAAGATGCGCCCGGTGCGGTTGGCCGCGTCGCGGGCGTAGCCCAGCACGCGCGAGGCCTCGGCCGGGTCGCGCAGACCGTTCGTGAACCGCTGCACCAGCACGCCGTCGATGCCGTAGTCGCGCATCCACTCGAAGTGGCGCTCGACCGTGCGCGGGTGGGCCGAGCTGAACAGGTACGCCGGACGGCCGTCGGCCGAGCGAAATTCGGCTGCCGGGAACTTCTCGCCTTGGGTGTATTCGGTCATGTCGGGCCACATCTCGACCGTGAGCGTCTTGGGAGTGATGCGCGACGAGTCGCGGCTCCAGTGGACCCACCCTTGCTCGGTGTCGTCGCCCGGACAGCGGAACCACCCTTGATAGCCGCAGATCACCTTACCGCGGAGCGCCGACGCGTCGACGTCCCCACGACTTGGCCCCTTGTACGCCTGGAGCCACGGTTGCGCGGCGTGTTCGCGGAAGAATGCGGGGGGCTGCTCGTGCAAGGCGGCCGAGAAGACGTGCAGCGGTGTGTCTCCGCCGGGCCCTGCCAGCCGCAGGTCGGCCCCGAGGTTCTGCGCATGGCGGAAGCCGGGCTCCGCCAGCTCGAAGACGACCGTTCGGACCGCGCCGGTGCCGGCCATCAGCCGGCCGAACCCGCGCTCCGCCTGGCGATAGTTGTCACCGGCGTGCTGTCCGTTGTACTGAAGCGCA
This sequence comes from Isosphaeraceae bacterium, assembly GCA_031291845.1. Classification (GTDB taxonomy): domain Bacteria; phylum Planctomycetota; class Planctomycetia; order Isosphaerales; family Isosphaeraceae; genus DAIDJG01. The sequence continues at coordinate 26,325 of JARLIH010000025.1, forward strand.
AGCCGGCCGGGACCGGTGTCCTTGTACCGGATCTCGACGTAGACCGGCCCACGCGAACGTGTCGCGGCGTCGGGGACGCGGAAGTACAGGAAGGGCCAGTAGGCGCCTCGGTCGTCCTTCAGGCTGTGCCAGGCGGCCGCCCCCTGGTCTCGAAGCGTTTCGAAGGCGCCGTCGGCCCCCGTGGTGGGGGCCAACGGTATGCCGTCAGCGGCGCGGCTGGACATCACGGAACAGGTCAAAAGGACCAGCACGACGCCGGTGTGCGAGCCGAGTGATTTCTTCATGCCGATGGCTCCTCCCGGCTACCCACAATGCGCCCTCGCGCGGACGTCGGCAACCCTCCGGTGGGCAGGTGCCCCGTGGCAACGGGTCCGGCGGGCACGTATGCTGTCGGTCCAACGACCTCACTGCCTTTGAGCCTGGGAGAGCCCGATGCGCAACGCCGTCTTTCTGCTGTTGATCGGCTTCGGACTGGGATTCACGGCGACCACGACTGCCAAGGAGCCCGGCACGACGGCGCGAGCGGGTCTCTCGGACTATTTTCCGCCGACCGAGGAGCGCGGCGGCTGGCGGAGCCTGCTGCCGGAATCGGGCGAGCCCGACTCCACGCAGAAGGCCGAGATCCGCCGCACGGCGGGCGTCGACTGGGACAAGCTCCAGGACGCCTGGAAACACAACGCCTCCGCCCCGGGCGGGACGGGATTGCTCGTGATCCGTAAGGGGTACGTCGTCGGCGAGTGGTACCGGGACGCCGAGCGCACGACACCGTTCAACATCTACTCCAGCAGCAAGTCGTACACGAGCACGGCCTACGGTCTCGTCCTGGACGACTTCCACAATCCCGTGCCCACCGGCGGGAAGAAGCTCACCCTCGACACGGCCGTTTGCAATGCCGAATGGCTCCCGGAGTCGCTCCCCCTGCCCGACCCTCGCAAGGCAAAGATCACCGTGCGGCACCTCCTGAACATGGCCTCCGGGCTCGGGCCGGAGCCGGTTCCTCAGGACAAAAAGCCATTCGAGACGTCGCTCGGCCACGTCGAGGGCTCGCCGTTCGCGAAGCTCAAGGCCGAGCCGGGGGAAAAGTTCAACTACAGCAACGCGGGCGTCGCGCACCTCGTGCTGGTGTTCCAGCGTGCGGCGGGCTCTGACCTGTTCCCGTTCCTGAAGGAGCGGCTGTTCGAACCGATCGGCATGACCCAGTTGCGCTGGCAGCAGATCGGTGGCGACGGCGCCATCGGCCCGTTCAATCAGGGTTACAGTGGTATTCACACCAACCCGCGGCAGCACGCCCGCTTCTGCTACCTGGCGCTCCACCGGGGCGAATGGGCGGGTAAGCGGATCGTGCCGGAGACGTACTACGACTTCGCCTGGAAGGGGACCGCCGCCAAGGCCGACTACGGCGCGCAGTGGTGGGTCTCTCCCCACGTTCCGGATGCGCCCCGCGACCTGGTCATGACGCTCGGCCGCGACCATAACGACGGGTTTGTCTGCCCGAGCCTCGACCTCGTCTTCGTCCGGCTCGGCAACGGCAGCAAGTTCCCGAAAGACTTCGAGCGCGACCTCGTGCACAAAGTGCTGGCCGCCGTCGAATGACCGGCGCCGAAACCCTTCGTACATCCGCGTGACACGCGAATCGGGACCTTGTAAACTCGGGCATGGCGACGACAAGCAGCACCTCAACGACGGAAGGCAGGTGGCGCCATGCACCGATCAATTCTACTGGCACTCGCCTGGCTCGCCGCCCCCGGCGCGGACGCTCGGGCCGAGAGCGCGCCCGCTGGCCTGGCGGCGCGGGCGTGGGCGATCACGGACACGGTCCTCGACCATCACATCAGCCCGCCCACGCGCCAGCAGATGATGCTGGACGGCCTGCGGGCCCTGTACAAAGCCGCGGGTGTCCCGGAGCCGTCGGGCTTGGCGCGCAAGGTCTCCCTCGCAACGAACGCCGAACAGTTCGCCGCGCTGGTCGAGCAGGCATGGAGTGAGCGCCCGAAGCAGAGCGTTCACGCGACACCAACACTGAGCCGCGAGGAGGTGTTCGCGGCTGGGCTTCTTACAGGCGTTTCCGGTGGCGCGCGACTCGTGTCGGCCAAGGACGTGAAGGTCGAGCAGCAAATCGCCGCGAACCGGTACGTCGGTCTGCAGATCGCGCTCGGCTTCAACAAGGACGTGAAGCGGCCCGAAATCGCCGAGGTGTTCGAGGGGGGCCCGGCCCATCGCGCGGGCGTGTTGAAAGGGGACTTGATCGAAGAAATCGACGGAACGACGACCGACGGCCTCGAGCTGCGCGAGGTGATCGACCGGCTTCGCGGTCCGGAAGGGACCGCCGTGACGGTTCGGATCCGCCAGGCCAAGGAGGCCCCTCGGACCTACAAGATCACTCGTGGGGTACTTCCCCGGAAAACCATCGAGGATATCCGCTCGTTCGGACGCGCGCGCGGTGATGTCTTGGTCGACGGACCGGGACTGATCAGTTATCTCAAGTTCAAAGAGATCTTGGGCAGCACGCCTCACGAGCTGAGGCAGTTGGCTCGGAAACTCGAGGACGAAGGGGCGAAGGCCCTCGTTCTCGACCTGCGCGGGATGAGCCAATCCGCGTTTCATCCGGCGATCCTCCTGGCCGACGACCTGCTCGAAGGGGGCACGATCGGCCGGCTACGCACGGCCAAAGGGGTCGAGACTTATGAGGCCGAGCCGGATGCGCTGTTTCGGGGCTGGCCGCTGGCCGTGCTCATCGATGGAAACACCGCGGGCGTAACCGGCTGGCTGGCAGCCGCGCTCCAAGACAATCACCGGGCCGTCCTCATCGGCGTCGCACCTGGGCGTGCCGTGGGACCCGCGGCCGGCGACCACACCGAAATTGCGACGCCTGTCCCGTTCGGCGACGGTTCGCAGTCCATCGAAATGATCACCGGGCGTCTGGAGCGGGCTGACGGCCGTCCTCTGGCGCGACAATCGCCGCCTCCGGATTTCCGGTTCAGCCGTCGGGCCGAGGCCGGCGCGCCCGACCGCGGCCGGGACGAAGGCGTCGTGCCCGATATCGCCGTCGCGCCCTCCCAGGCCACTCCCCGCGCAGCACCTCGAGCCGGGGCCAAGCCCGAACCGAAGCCGGCCTTTACGGGTGATGCCGCAACGGCCGCCGCACTCCGGCACCTGCGCGAAGCCTTGAAGCTGCCGCAGCTCGCGCCGGGCGCGGGTGCGGCGGACCGGATCACGCTCCGCGATGAGGTAAACCCATGACCCGCGCGTATCCCGCCGCCTTACAGATGGCACTGTTCGTGACGGCGGCCCTCATCGCAGCACCAGCGCCCGCCGGCACGGCCGCGACTCGGTCGCGCCAGCCTGTAGCACTTGCCTTCAGACGGGATGGTTCCCGCCTCTACGTGGCCAACGCGCGCAGCGGCACCCTCTCCGTCGTCGATCCACGAACCTCAAGCGTGGTGGCCGAGCACGACGTCGGCCGCGGCCTCGCGGACCTCGCCCCCCTGGCCCACGGCCCACGCATCCTGGCCGTGGATCGGGCGGGCGACGCGCTCCTCCTGCTGGACGTCGGGGGCAGCTCGGCTCACGTCGTCGCCCGGCTCGACGTCAGCCCCGATCCCGTCCGCATCGTGATCGCTCCCGACGGCTCGGCCTGCGCCGTGGCCTCGACCGACTCTCGCCGGCTGACGTTCATCGAAATCAAGCAGGTTGACGGCGACGTGGCTCTCACGACGACCCGAGCGCTCGACCTGCCGTTCAGCCCCCGTTTGATGGTCGCCCTGGGTGGGTGGACGAAGCTCGTGCTGACCGACGCCTACGGCGGCAAGACAGCCGTCGTCGACCTCGAGACGTTCACAACGGATTCCGTCCACGCCCTCCCCGCGCACAACATCCGCGGATTGGTGCTCGCGCCCGACGGCCAGACGCTGGTCCTCGCGCACCAGGTGCTGCGCCGGCTCGCGCGGACGAGCTTCGAGGACGTCCACTGGGGTTCACTCCTGAGCAACCACCTGCGGGTCCTCAAGGTCGACGCGGTGCTCACCGCCAGGTCCGACGCCGACCTGCTCCGCGGAAGCCGCCTGCTCGACCTGGGCAACACCGGCAACGGCGCGGGGGATCCCGCGGCGGTCGCGTTCGACCATCAGGGGGGCATCGCGGTCGCGCTCGCCGGGGTCGACGAGGTGGCCCTCGGGCGCAGTCCCACCGCGCGTTTGCATCCGGTGGGCGTCGGCCGGCGACCGACGGCCCTCGCTGTCCAGCCCAACGGGAGTTCGCTCTACGTCGCGGACACGCTCGATGACACGATCAGCATCATCGACCTAACGACCGGCCTCTGGCGGGGGAAGATCGCGCTCGGCCCCCGTCCGGACCCGACGCTGGCCGAGCGGGGTGAGCGACTCTTTTCCAGCGCGCGCCTCTCGCACGACGGCTGGATGAGCTGCCAGAGCTGTCACACCGACGGCCACACGAACGGTCTTCTGAGCGACACCCTGGGCGACGAGTCGTACGGGGCACCCAAGCGCGTGCCGTCGCTGCTGGGCGTCAGCGCAACCGGCCCTTGGGCATGGAACGGGTCGATCGAACGGTTGGAGGACCAGGTGCGCAAGTCGGTCGAAACGACCATGCAGGGCAAGACCCCTTCCGACGAGCAAGTCGCGGCCCTGACGGCCTATCTCCGGAGCCTGCCGCCCCCCCGGCCGCTCGCGTCCCTCGAACACAACGAGGCCGCATCACGCGGCCGTGCCTTGTTCGAGGCACGCAAGTGCGCAGAGTGCCACGCCCCGCCTGCATACACGGCGATCGGTCGGTATGACGTCGGGCTCGATGACGCGGTCGGCAACCGCCGGTTCAATCCCCCTTCTCTGCTCGGCGTCGGCCGTCGCGAGCCATACTTTCACGACGGGCGGGCCGCGACGCTCGAGGACGTCTTCGTCAAACATCGGCACCCACAAGACACCGAGTGGACGGCTGAGGAGGCCACCGATCTCGCCGGATATCTAAGAACGCTTTGACGTTGAATACGAGCGAGCGTTTTCGGGGCGGGTTTGAAATCGCGCTCTCCAGCATCGCGGCGCAACCTCGGCACGGTAACTGTCGTTCGACCGAAGGGTGCGCGAGCCATGACCGAGAAGCAGAAGATGCTGGCCGGGGAGCTGTACCTCGCGTCCGATCCTGAGTTGGTCGCCGCACGCCGGCACGCTCGGCGGCTCACGCGGCTTTACAACCAGACGACCGAGGAGGAACCCGAGCGGCGGCTGGAGATCCTTCGCGAGCTCTTCGGCGCGGTTGGCCAGCGCGTCGAGATCGAGCCACCACTCCGTTGCGACTACGGATCGAACATTCGCGTGGGAGATGGGTTCTACGCGAACTTCGACTGTATCATCCTCGATTGCGCGGCGGTCGTGATCGGGCGCGACGTCAAGCTCGGGCCGCGGGTTCAGATCCTCGCCGCGTACCACCCGACCGACCCTGTCGGGCGGGCGTCGGGCCGCGAGCTGGCCGGACCTGTGACCCTCGGCGACGGGGTTTGGGTCGGCGCCGGCGCGATCATCGGCCCGCGTGTGACAATAGGAGCAGGCTCGACGATCGGCGCAGGCAGCGTCGTGACGCGGGACGTTCCGGGCGGCGTGGTCGCGGCGGGCGTCCCGTGCCGGGTCATCCGCAGCCTGACCTGAAGCGGAAACCCAACCCCAAGGGACGGTTCCGCCGGTTCGTTTCGTCACCAGACTTGCCGTTCCGCGGCGGCTTTCTGGGTCGAATGAGCTCGCACCGACCGACCGATTAGCGGCGAACCCGGGAAGGGCCTCATTTTTGCTAGTGATTGATCGATCTTAACGCGCAGCGAAACGATCGCAGGTGACGGTGCGCCTGACGACCGGAAGAGTGCGTTTGCTTGCAGACGACGGCGTCCTCACGCGACAAAACGCTGGCTGCCGTAGGAGTGGTTGCGCCCCGGGACGTGGCGAGAGTGCCGATGAATCAGACACACACAACCGGATCTGTGCCGCGCGACGAATTTCTCAGCGGCGGCGAGATGGGCGCGTTGGTGCGCCGGATGGACTGGTCGAAGACTCCGCTTGGACCAGTCGAGGAATGGCCCCAGAGTCTGAAAGTCGTTCTCCGCATCATGCTCACCTCGCGTTACGCGATGTGGATGGGTTGGGGACCGCGACTGACCTTTCTTTACAACGATTCGTACCGGCCAACCCTGGGTGTCAAGCACTCGTGGGCCCTGGGCGCCCCCGCCGAGGAGGTGTGGGCCGAGATCTGGGACACGATCGGGCCCCGCGCTGAGACGGTGATGCGGACCGGGGTCGCGACCTGGGACGAGGCACTGCCGTTATTCCTGGAGCGCAGCGGATTTCCCGAGGAGACGTACCACACGTTCTCATACAGCCCACTGCCGGACCACAGCGGAGCGGTCGGGGGAATGCTCTGCGTGGTAACCGAGGATACGGAGCGCGTGATCGGAGTGCGCCGGGTGGCACTATTGCGCGACGTGGCTTCGGCGCTCGGCGCGACCCAGACGCAGGGGGACGTGCTGGCGGCCTTCCAGCGCTGCGCTGTCGACAGCCCGCACGACATACCGTTTACCCTCATCTATCTTTCCGAGGGCGACGGCAACAGCGCCTGCCTTGCGGGTTCGACCGGCGTCCCCGAGGGACATCCGATTGCGCCTGCGGCCCTGGGACCGGCGGGGCCACCGAGCCCCTGGTTCGTTCCGCAAATCGATGCGCGGGGCGGCCCGGTCATGATCGAGGACCTTGCGCGTTGGTGCAGCTCACCGCCGTCCGGCCGCTGGGACAGGTCCCCGGAGCGGGCGGTCGTCGTACCGCTGGCCCAGCAGGGGCAGGACCGGCCGGCGGGGCTATTGGTGACCGGCATCAACCCCTACCGGCCGTTCGACGCCGACTATCGCGGGTTCGTCTCCCTGCTCGCCGGCCTGATCGCCTCGGGCCTGGCCAATGCACGGGCCTATGAGGAGGAACGCAAGCGCGCCGAGGCGCTCGCGAAGCTCGACCGCGCGAAGACGGCGTTCTTCTCGAACGTCAGCCACGAGTTCCGGACACCGCTGACGCTGATGCTCGGGCCCGCGGAGGACGCCCTTGCGGCAGCGGACGAGCCGCTCCCGCCCCGGCAGCGAGAGCGCGTCGAGATTCTGCACCGCAATGCGCTGCGGCTTTTGAAGCTGGTGAACACGCTGCTCGACTTCTCGCGGATCGAGGCGGGCCGGATCCAAGCCGTGTACGAGCCTACGGACCTCGCCGCATTGACCGCCGACCTTGCCAGCGTGTTTCGATCGGCCGTGGAGCGCGCGGGGATGCGGCTCGTGGTCGACTGCCCTCCCCTGCCCGAGCCGGTGTACGTGGACCGGGACATGTGGGAAAAGATCGTGCTGAACCTGATCTCGAACGCGTTCAAATACACGCTCGAGGGAGAAATCCGCCTGGCGCTGCGTCCGTTGGAAACGGCGGTCGAGCTCACCGTGAAGGACACCGGGACGGGCATCCCGGCCGACGAGCTGCCGCGCCTGTTCGAGCGGTTCCACCGCGTGGCGGGAACGCGCGGGCGCACGCACGAGGGGACCGGGATCGGCCTGGCGCTCGTGCAGGAGCTGGTGAAGCTGCACGGCGGAACCGTGCGCGCCGAGAGCGTCCTTGGCGAGGGAAGCTCCTTCACGGTGTCGGTCCCCCTCGGCACGTCCCATTTACCGCCGGGCGCGGTCGGCGGCTCCCGTTCGCTGGGGTCAACGGCCCTGGGAGCGACGCCGTTTGTCGAGGAAGCGCTCCGCTGGCTGCCGGAGGGAACCGATCGCGAGCCGCCCGCTCGTCTGCTGGAGACGGACCGGACAGGCATTCTCCGCCGTGGCGAGGCGCGCGAGGCCGCGGGGAAAGCGCGGCCACGGATCCTCCTGGCCGACGACAACGCGGACATGCGCGACTACCTGCGCCGGCTGCTCGCCGAGCAGTACGACGTGGAAGAGGTCACGGACGGGGCCTCGGCCCTCGCGGCCGTGCGCCGCAACGCTCCAGACCTCGTGCTCACGGACGTCATGATGCCGTTGCTCGACGGTTTCGGCGTCTTGCGAGAGCTCCGCGCCGACCCTGCCACGGCGCCCTTGCCGGTCATCATGCTCTCCGCGAGGGCCGGTGAGGACGCCCGCGTCGAGGGACTCCAGGCCGGCGCCGACGACTATCTCGTCAAGCCGTTCAGCGCCCGCGAACTGCTGGCGCGCGTCGCGGCCCACATCGAGCTGGCCGACGTCCGCCGCAGCGCGGCTCGGCGCGAGTGGGAGCTTCGCGCCGAGGCCGAGGCGGCCAACCGGATGAAGGACGACTTCCTGGCCACGCTCTCGCATGAGCTGCGGACGCCACTCAACGCGATCATGGGCTGGTCGCGCCTGCTCCGCTCCGGCGCGCTCGGGCCCGAAGACCTGCAAGAGGGCCTTGATGTCATCGACCGGAACACGAAGGCCCAGGCCCAGCTCATCGAGGACCTGCTCGACCTCTCGCGGATCGTCTCGGGTAACCTCCGGCTGGACGTCCAGCGGGTCAACCTCGCCGAGGTGATCGACGCCGCCCTCGCGGCTGTCGCTCCCGCCGCCGACGCGCGGGAGGTCCGCATCCACAAGATGCTCGACTCCTTTGCCGCAGCCGTCTCGGGAGACCCGGTGCGGCTCCAGCAAGTCGTCTGGAATCTGCTCTCGAACGCGGTCAAGTTCACGCCGAAGGGAAGGAAGGTCCAGATCCTGCTCGAACGGGTCAACTCGCACGTCGAGATTGCCGTCATCGACACCGGCATCGGAATCAAGCCGGAGTTCCTTCCTTATGTGTTCGAACGGTTCCGCCAGGCCGATCCGTCGACCACGCGGCGGCATGGCGGGCTTGGGCTCGAGCTGTCGATCGTGAAACATCTGGTCGAAATGCACGGCGGGAGCGTACGGGCGAAAAGCGCTGGCGAGAACCAGGGGAGCACGTTCGTCATCCAGCTCCCGATCATCGTCGTCCAACCGTCGGACGGGAACCACGGTCGCGTGCTGCCGAAGGACCCCTCCGACGGCGAGATGGAATGCCCTCCCGGCCTGCTTGGTGGAATCCGCGTCCTCGTGGTCGACGACGAGCCCGACGCCCGCGAGCTCATCCGGCGCGTCCTGGCCGGCTGCGAAGCTGACGTCTTCGTGGCAGGCTCCGTGCCCGAGGCGCTCGCGCTCCTGGAGAGCCACGAACCCGATGTTCTGGTCAGCGACATCGGCATGCCCGAAAGAGACGGTTACGACCTGATCCGAGAGGTCCGCGCGCGGGGGCGAGACGCCAAGCAAGTTCCCGCCATCGCGCTCACCGCGTTCGCCAGGTCCGAAGATCGCCGCCGGGCCATGCTGGCGGGCTTCCAGGTCCATGTCGCGAAGCCCGTCGACCCGGACGAGCTCACCGCCGTGGTCGCGACACTCGTCGGCCGGACCGGGGGGGGATGACGAGACCCGGCCGCATCGCGACCGAGGCATCTCGGCGAGTCTGCAGCGAAACGCCTGACGGTGTCGCACGTCGCTGCCCCTCGGCCGCTTCTGGCCCCTCGAGCACGGGTCGGTCCAACCGCGCGTCAAAACCCCGGCAGGCGGACCTGGTCAGCGCCCGGGCGGCCGCCGCGTAGCCGAGCGTGCTCACCAGGCACGCCAGGATCATCTCCCGGCCGTGCCCGACCCAGAGCAGCGCGGCACCGGTCTCCGAAAGACCGGCAGGGCTGCCCGCGGTTTGTCCCAGCACGTTCGCATAGGACGCCAGTGAGGCGGCGAGCAGCACCGGCGTGCAAGAGGCGAGCGCGAGCGGCCGGACCGAGAGCAGCGGCACCGTGATCAGAAGGGTGCCGCCAGCGACGAGCATCAAACACGCGAGCGTCCGCGACAGTGCGCGCATCGTGTCGGTCGACCGTAGCGAAACCCAGGTACCCAAGGCCGCGGCGAACCAGGTAGCCGCCGCCAGCTCGGACGCGACCAGCAGCAGCCCGAGCGGATGGATCGCCCCGGAGGCGACCCCGGCCAACCACAGCAGCACGAGCACGACGGCCGTGTGCCGGACGCCCCAGATCGCGCCGAGCAGTTTGGCGCGCACGATCTCTGCGCCGGTCAGGGGAGTTGTGATCAGGCTGATCCAGGTGTCGCGCTCGTGCTCGGTCGTCATTCCGGCGGCCGCGTCGCTCGCGACGCCCAGCAAGCACACCAGGGAGACCCCCGTGGCCACCGTGCGCAGGTACTCCAGGAACGCCGCGCGGGCCGAGCCGAAAGGCGCCACGCCGTAGCCGGTCGACCACAGCTCGCGGAACGCGGGCAGCGCGAACGCGAACGTCCCCCAGATGAGCAACCCGCCAAGCACCAGCACGACCGACAGACCGAGCGGCCGCTGAAGGACGGGCGGGCGGGCCGCGAACAGCTCCTTCCAGAGCATCGGGGCGTCGCCGCAGGGAACGGTTTTTCGAACCCGGGCCGGACGGCGCGGGCGCGTCCCCGAAGCGGCGGTTCGACGCTTCCGCCCCCCAACATGGGCGCGGTACGACGGGCGCAAAGAGACGACCGCCAATGCCACCAGCAGCGTGCCGTAGAGCGATTGGAGCACGACCATCGCGACGACACGGCGAGTCAAGGCCTCTGAGTCGGCGACCGCCCCGCGCAACAGCTCGAGGTAGAGCGTGAACGGGCTGCTGGGCGCGAGCCACGCGTTGATCGGTCCGATCCACTGATAGAGCTCGAGCCCGAACGATCCCTGCCGCGGCAGCATGAATTCCGTCGCGGTGGGGAGGACCAGCCATGTCAACGCAAGGGTGAACACGAAGTTCATCGCACCCCGGACGCTTCGGGTCTGGGTCGAACCAAGCACCGCCAGCCCGCCGAGGAAATACGCGGTCGAAAGGGTTGCCGCTACGGACAGGAGCACCAGAGGAAGGCCGAACCCCCCGAGGAGCCCGGTCAGGACAAGGATCGGAAGGCTGGCCGCGATGAGTATGCCGACGTGCACCAACCGGGCGGCAAGCTTGCCGACAACGATCTCGGCGGCCGAAAGGTCGCTCGTCAGCAGGTCGCCGAGCGTCTTGCGCTGAAGCTCGCCGGCGATCGTCCCCGCAACGAGGGCGGGGGTCAAGAAGAACGCAGCCAAGCCCTGGACGAGCACGAGGTTCCAGAACGCTTCTCGGGCAAACTCAGACACCCGCCCCGGCGACGCGAGTGGGTCGAGACGGCGGTAACCGGCAAACACGACGGCCAAGAGGGCCACACCATAGGCCGTCCGGAGCGCGTACGCGCGACGGTTGCGGGCGGTGAGGGTCAACTCCCGATCGAAGACGGGTCCCAGCATAAGGATCGACTGGACTCCTCGCTCGACTCCTCCGGGGCCGCTTCAGGCGGCGAACCCGGACGAGGGTCGGCGCTGGAAAGTCTAGGTCGTCCTTGCGAATCGTGCCGGACAGCGACGCATAGGATCCGGATTTGTCGGGTGCATGGAATACAGCGGTGCATTTCATGCACCCGACAAATCAACACTTTCAACGGCGTGGCTGCGCCGTGTTGTGGAGTGTCGAACGGTCCTCGCTCGGCTGCCCTTTTGATCCCAAGACCCACAGGCCAATTGTCGTGCCGTCGGCCCGGAGACCCTCGGGGCGCGTGGACTCAACCTCGCGCACACCCCGGCTCAAGCGCACGGACGCGATCGTGCCCCGGCAGCCGAACCCGCCTTCGACGAGGCCGCCGATCGCCAGGTCACCCGCCAGGGACACATTCGACTGCGGCGTGACCGGCTGGTCGGCGATGAGCTTGCCGTCGCGATAGAGCCGGACGCGACGGGGCTCGTACTGCATCGTCAGGCCGTGCCAGGTCCCGTCGCAGACGTCGACGTCCGAACGGACGTGATCGGGCTCCATGCCGGGCAGGTAGACGCTCAGCGCTCCGGTTCCCACCATCGAGAACAGTTCCCAGTGCGCGCCCGATGCCTTGGTATCGCTGGCGACAAGGATGTTGTAGCTCTCCTTCCCGTCGAGCTTGACGCGGCACTCGACGGTCAAAGGGAGCGTGCGGTACTCGGGCCGTCCGGCGACGATCCAGCTCTCGGCCGGCGCGTTGGCGGCCTGGGTCGGGACCAGGCCCGTCGTCGTACGCGGCTTCGGCTTCGGCCCGGGCGCCCGGCCGTCGAGTTGGGGGACGAGCCAATCCAGCCCGTCGAGGTTGTCGTGCAGGCGCGCCTCGGCATCCTCTTGCGTGTGACCCAGGATCCCGATCGGGCCGCGGTAACCGCTGTCGCGGATCGTCTTCAAAAGCGCAAGGTCGAGGGGCCCTTGGCCGAGCGGCACGATCTTCTGGCCGTGCTGGTCGCCGTCGGTGACCATGCCATTGAGGTTCAGGGCAAGCAGGTATGGCATCATCGTTTTGAGCAAGGCCGGGAAGCGGTCGAGATGGGTATGCCCATGGTGCAGGTTGTAGACGATCCCGACGTTCGGCCGGTCGAGCTGTTTGATGATGGCGATTTCGTTCTCCGGCTCGCCGAACCAGCCGCCGTGGTTGTAGAGGGCGACGGTGCAGCCGATCTTGGCCGCGGCGTCGGCGATCGGGCGAAGCGCACGTACGCCCGCCGCGACCTTCTCCGCCTCGTCCTTGGCCGTGGGCGCGGGGTCCCCCATCGTCACCCAAAGTTGCGTGTGCACCTTGTGACGTTCGAGCACGTCGAGTATCGCCTGGGCGTCCTTGTTCAAGGCCCCGGGGAACCAGAACGCCGTGAGCTCGACGCCGTTCTTCTCGAGCGCGTCGAGCTCGGCGTCGAAGGTCGGAACGTGCTCCGCGCGCCAGTCATAGGCGAAGTGCGTGAAGCCCAGCCGCCGGAGCATCGCCGCACGCTCCTCCGGGCCGCGATTCTTGACATCGAACGGGACGATGCACCAGGCCACGAGGTTGTCGCGCCCGAAGAGTTTTCGGCTCGCCTCCACGGTCGCGGGCTCCGCCGCGCTGAGGGTGGCGAAGGCCGACAGGACGAGCCAAGCACAGAGAAGAGAGCGCATCGGAGGATCCTCGCGGGTAGGTCGTTGCCGGCGCGCCGAGAACCGTTCCCAAGGCGCGGGGAAAGGAAGATGGCGAGAGGGGAAAGACTCCCCGCCCGAACCCCCCTTTGCGATCGTCCTGAAAGCCGGTCCCTAATACTAGGTGAAGCGTGACCATTCCGGTAGAATCCAGTCCTCATACTTGCCGAAATCCGATCGATCTCCGTCGAGGGCCCTCCCGTGAAAACCGCGACCGGTTGGATGATTATCCATAACGGGCAACTGGTGGACGGCACCGGCGCGCAGCCATTGCGAGACGGTGCGGTGGTCGTGCGCGACGGTCGCGTCGCCTACGCCGGGCCCGCGTCGCGCGTGCCCGAGACACCCCCGGACGCCACGAGCATCGACGCACGGGGCGGGACGATCATGCCGGGTCTGGTCGAGGCCCATTTCCACCCGACGTACTTCAACGTCGCGAACCTTGAAGACCTCGACATCAAGTACCCAGTCGAGTACGTGACGCTGCTGGCCGCGGCCAACGCCAAGCTCGCGCTCGAGTGCGGCTACACGTCCGCGCGCAGCGGCGGCAGCCTGTTCAACATCGATCACTGGCTTAAAAAGGCCATCGAGAACGAGATCGCGCCCGGCCCCCGTCTGTCGACGAGCGGACGCGAGATCTGCGGCGTCGGCGGCCTCATGGATTGGAATCCCGACTTCCGCCGGATCGGCATGGAGGGCCTGGTTCTCCTGGTCAACGGCCCCAACGAGGCCCGCGCGGCGGTACGCAAGCTCGTGAAGGATGGCGTCGAGTGGATCAAGACCTATCCCACGGGTGATGCCGCCGCACCCGACACGAACGACCACCACACGCTCTGCATGACGTTCGAGGAGATGCACGCGTGCGTCGCCACGGCCCACAACCACGGCCTGAAAGTCACCGGCCACTGCCGCGCGACCGAGGGAATCAAGAACGCGCTCCGCGCGGGTTACGATGCCCTCGAGCACGGCACGTTCATGGACGACGAAGCGCTCGAAATGCTGCTCCTGCGCGACGTGCCGGTCGTGCCGGCCTTGCAGTTCGAGTGGGCCAGCATCGAACACGGTCCGGCACTCGGTATGGGGCGCAAGGTGGTCGACGGCCACAAGGAGACCCTCGAAGGGGGCGCTGAGAGCGCGCGCCGGATCCTGAAGGCCGGCGGCCGGCTCGGCATGGGGGGCGACTACGGGTTCGCCTGGAACCCCCACGGCGACTACGCCAAGGAGCTCTCCTTCTTCGTCAAGTACGTCGGCTTCAGCCCGCTCGAAACCATTACGTGCGCCACGAAGACCGGGGCGGAAATCATGGGCCGAGCCGACGAGTTCGGCACGCTCGAGCCCGGCAAGCTTGCCGACGTCCTGGTCGTGGACGGTGACGTGCTCGCGGACATTGGCATCCTGGAGGACCGCGCACGACTTCTCGCGATCGTCCAGGGGGGCGTCCTCAAGGCCGGGACCCTGAGCCTTGCAGGCGGCCGTTCCGCCGCGGGCCGGCCTTGAATTTGCACCGTTGACCGAGCGAGGCGCGGGGAAGTTCCCCGCGCAGCTCGCTTCGATCGAGGAGGTGCCGTCATGAAATTCACGTATCAGAGCATGTTCGGAGCCGCCTGCGTATTGACAATGGCAGCCGGCGCATTGCGGGCCGAGGACGAGCCCGTTAGGGGAACGCACGAAACGGTGGGCAATAAACTCGACAGCGGCGTGCAGAGTCTCAAGCGTGGCGCGAAAGAGGCGGGCGAGACCATTCAGCAACAGTTCGAGCGCGCCCGCACGTCAGTCCACAACATGGGCGTTTCGGGCCGAGTCTACGGCCGGCTGCACTGGGACAAGGACCTGCAGGGAGCGAAGATCAACCTCGACGTACAAGAGAACGGCGTGGCCACCCTGACCGGCACCGTGCCCGATGCGAAGGCCAAGGTCAAGGCCGTCACACTCACGCAGGACACCGTGGGCGTCGTCAAGGTCGTCGATCGGACGACGATCCAGGCCGCCGACGCGGATGCTCCGGGCACCGTGACGACCAAAGAGGTCAAGACGGAAACGAAGGTCGAAACCACGAAGCCCTGAGGCACCGGACGTGCTGCAACGTGAAACGGGCCGCTCGTCCCCCTGTTCAGGAGAGGAGCGGCCCGCTCTATTCTTCAAGGCGATTCGACGCGGGCGCTCAGCCGACTACGGTGTTGACCACCTCGGCCAGCTCACGCCCAGCCTCGGTCAGGCCGTAGAAGTTATGCTTTCCCGAACGGCGGGGCTCGATCAAACGACCGTGACGGAGCAGAGCCAAGTGGTGACTCACTGCGGGCTGACTCTGGGTCCCGAGGTCGGTGCAGAGCTCAGAGACGTTGCGCTCCTTTTCGTTGAGGAGCATGAGGACCTGGAGGCGAGTGGGGTCCGAAACCTGCTTGAGCAAGTCCGCGACCCGCCGGATCTCCGACGACGGCCGACCCGCGGGCCCGTTTTTGGAAGCGGCCTTGGACGAACCCGACGACTTGGACGACGACGCTGCCATGTAAACCCTCGAACTGCTGAAACTTTTTGATATCAGTCGACCTGTCAGCGAACCATAACCGCCGTGTGGGATCATCGATCGCTTGCTCTTATAATAGGATAATCGTTCCTCCAGTCAACCCCCATTATGAGGTTGCGCGGGATGAATCTCTTCGCGGGGCCGGAGTTTAGGGCACGGGCTCGACAGGAATGGCCCTATCATCCATGAAAGTGAGTAAGGGTCTTCCCGGATGGCTCTTGGGTCAAGGGAGGATTTGCGCTTGTCGGCCGGGCGGGAGCGGCGTTAGAGTGATTGCATGGCGAGCGTAGCGGGTTGAGATCGGTCGCCGCCGCGGGGGGCCGGGCCCGGGGGCGGTTGTGCCGCGCGCCGAGAGCTGGGGCCGTTGTTCGTGCTCACTTCCACCAAGACCGACCTGGCATACCAGCAGTGCATCAACCCGTCGTGCCGGGCGACGTTCACCGTGGGCGAGACCTACTTCGCTTGCCCCACGTGCGGCGACTTGATCGACGTTGTTTACGACTGGGACCGGCTTCCCGTCCCGAGCCGGCTGAGCGACTTCGAGGCCGCCTGGTCCGACCGGCTGAACCCCCTCAACTTCTCCGGCGTCTGGCGGTTCCGCGCTTTGCTCCCGTTCGCCCCTCCCGAGATGGTCGTCACGATCGGCGAAGGGCAGACACTGCTCCAGACCGCCGACAAGGTCGGCCAGTACGTAGGGCTCAACCCCGGGCGCCTGCTCCTTCAGTACGAGGGAATGAACCCGTCAGGGAGCTTCAAAGACAACGGGATGACCGCCGCGTTCACCCACGCCTGCATGGTTGGCGCACGGCGCGTCGCCTGCGCGAGCACAGGAAACACGTCTGCGGCGTTGGCGGTCTACTGCTCGGCGACCGACCACGGGTTCAAGGCAATCATTTTCGTGGGCTCGGGCAAGATCGCCTACGGGAAGCTCGCCCAGGCACTCGACCACGGGGCCCTCACCATCCAGATCGTCGGCGACTTCGACGACGCCATGGCCCGCGTGCGCCAGGTCGCCGACCGTCTCGGCATTTACTTGATGAATTCGGTCAACCCCTTCCGCCTCGAAGGCCAGAAAACGATCATGCTCCGCGTGCTCGAAGGCCTCGGCTGGGAAGTTCCCGATTGGATCGTTGTGCCCGGCGGCAACCTGGGCAATTCGAGCGCCTTCGGCAAAGCGTTCATCGAACTGAAGCACCTCGGCCTGATCGACCGCGTACCGCGGCTGGCGGTGATCAACGCGTCCGGAGCGAGGACGCTCGAACACCTGGTCGGCCAGCACGGGTTGACCTGGTGCAACGGGCTGCCCGACATGTCGGTCGCGGAGACGTACTATGCGGGGCTGGACGCCGGGAAGATCAAGGCGTCGACCATCGCCTCGGCGATCGAGATCAACCGGCCGGTGAACCTGAAGAAGTGCCTGCGCGCGCTCGATTTCTGCGGGGGCGTCGTGCGCCAGGTGAGCGACCAGGAGATCATGGACGCCAAGGCACGCGTCGGCGCGGGGGGCCTCGGTTGCGAGCCGGCCAGCGCGGCGAGCGTCGCGGGGGCGAAGCGGCTGCGCGAGGAAGGCGTGATCGCTCCCTCGGAACGGGTCGTCTGCATCCTGACGGGCCACCAGCTCAAGGACCCCACGGCGACGGTCGCCTATCACGGCACCGACCAGGATAACTTCGAGAAGGTCCTGGGGAGCCGCGGGGTGCGCCGGGCGGGCTTCGCGAACCGGCCGGTAGTCGTGGCCAACGACCTCGATGACATCATCCGGACGATCGCGCTCTACTCCGAGGATGCGACCGGAGATTGAGCGCCATGATGTGCGAGCCTCACCCCACTTCGAAGAGCTTCGCAAGAGGGAGCCGGAGGTCCGGGAGCACGGCTCCGCCATCGAGGACGTCCGCCCGCTGAAGGACACGCACCGAGATCGGTGAGTCGTAAACGTAGAATTGTTCCTGAACCGGGTAGACAACCCAAACCAGGCGGACTCCCGCCCGGAAATACTCCTGAAGTTTGTCCAACACCTCGACCGCGGCGCTCGATGGGCTGACGACTTCCACAACAAGGTCCGGAACGACGCCCCAGGCATTGGTGGGCGGGAGACGCTGCTCGCGAGGCCAGCGCTGATAGGAGACAAAGGCCAGGTCGGGCCGGCGCTGGATGTCTGCGACTGGGTCGATCAGAAAGAGCGTTTCGCCTGCCAGACGTCCCAGAGGGTTGGCATCGAGGTAAGGTCCGATGAGCCGAGTGAGCATCGTCGCGAGAACCGTTTCAATGGCTCCCGTGGGAGGCAACTCCACTCGTCGTCCGCGAACAATTTCATAAAGCGCGTCATCATCAGCGGGCGGGCGGACGGTCGGGGGAGACAACGTCGCTTCCGGCATGATAGGGCTCCTCGGGGTCGCACGGCAGACGGCCACAGGCAGTATAACAGGGCGTTCGGCCCCTGTCCGCTCAAGTCTCGGTAGCGTCGAATCGACCGCGGCCTTATGATGAACTTCGACGAGCCTTGATTCTCCCATAACTCCCTAGGGGCACATCCTTCGTGTCGGCCTCCTCTTTGTCTATCGGCATTCACGGCGCGACCGGGCGCATGGGCAGCCGGCTGATCCAGCTCATCCAGGCCGACCCCGCGCTGCGGCTGGGAGCGGCGATGGGCCGTGCGGGCCATCCCAGGCAGGGCGAGGACGCCGGGGTGTTGGCCGGCGTCGGCGCGCTGGGCGTTCCGCTGACGAGCGAGCTCGATCGCCCGGTGGATGTCGTGATCGACGTCTCTCTCCCGGCGGGCACGCTCGCGCTGGCCCCGGTCTGTGCGGAACGGCGCATTCCGCTCGTCGTCGGCACGACCGGGTTCGAGCCCGACCAGCGGCGCGCGGTAGAGGCCTACGCGCGGTTCATCCCGCTCCTCATCGCCTCGAACTTCAGCAAGGCCGTCAACCTGCTCATGCGCCTGGCGGGCGAGGCCGCGAAGGCCCTGGGCAACGCGGCCGATATCGAGATCGTCGAGCGCCATCACCACTTCAAGAAAGACGCCCCCAGCGGCACGGCCTTGCGGCTGGCGGAGGTCGTCGGGCAAGCGATCGGCTCGAACCGCTTCGTCCACGGCCGCGAGGGACAGGTCGGCGCGCGGCCCCGGGGCGAGATCGGCCTGCACGCGCTCCGCACCGGAGATAACCCGGGAGAGCATACGGTCGTGTTCGGCCTGATGGGTGAATGCCTCGAACTCTCCCACCGCGCGCTCAACCGCGACGGCTTCGTGCTCGGCGCGCTCGACGCCGCGAAGTTCCTCGCGGGCAAGCCGCCACGTCTCTATACGATGAATGACGTCCTCGGCGCCGGCTGAGACCGTCGAAAGGAATCGCGGATGGCCGTCTGCGAGCAAGGATATCTGTGCGAGGTCTGTGGCGGCGACGTCGCCGACCTGACCGAGTCGGACCTGTACCTCCGGTTCGTCCTGGGCGAGGTCGACCCCGAGACCCTCCACGTCCAGCCCGAGCGCCATATCCGGTGCAACCCGACGCTGGCCCAGTTCATCGTCGCCGAGGGATTCGAGCCGGTCGTGGTCGAGGGGTTCTTCGGCAAGGCCCAGCTCGACCCCACGTTCGTCGCCGCGGAAGAGGCAAGAGTGAGCCGGGGATACCGCCGCCTCTTCGAGCTGCGCGACCAGGAGCTGCCGATCATCGAATATCCCCTCCCGGAGGCCCGCGCGCGCTGGCAGCACGCGGACGCGTCGCAGGGTGTCCGTGACGCCGAGTCGGAGTAAGGACCATGTCGTCCACCAACCCGACTGCCGTTCGAGGGAAGCCCCCAGGGCGTGCCCCGCGGATCTTGTTCCTGGACGACGACCCGCGGCGGGCCGAGATCTTCCTGGCCGAGAACCCCAGCGCGGTGTGGGTCCAGACGGTCACGGAGTGCATCACTCAGCTCGCCGAGCGCTGGGACGAGGTCCACCTCGACCACGACCTGGGGGGCGAGCAGTTCGTCGCCGTGGACCGAGAAGACTGCGGCATGGAAGTGGTGCGCTGGCTCTGCCTGGGGGCGCGCCCGCATTTGCTCAAGACGCGTTTCTACATTCACAGCCACAACGTCGCCGCGGGCTCCGTGATGACCCTCCAGATGTGCGGCTCGGGTTACTGGGCCGAGTTCCGGCCCTTCGGACAGCCTTCCCACACTGGCGACGATGGGTCGACGGAAATGGAGGCGTACCGACCGCGCGGCTTCCGTGCCCGGCTCCTCGAGCTGCTGCGCAGATTCGCGCGCTAAGACCATCACGCCGCCGCACATTGCCAAAGCCCCGGGCTTGGCTGTATTTTAGGCGCAAGCCAGGCGGACGAATGGATCCGCCGTAAGTCAGGAAACCCTTGAGGACGGATCCCTTGAGAACGGTCATCACGGGCGGCGCGGGTTTTGTCGGGTCGCACCTCTGCGAGCGTTTCCTGGCCGAGGGAGACGAGGTCGTCTGCGTCGACAACCTGCTCACCGGTCACCGCCGCAACATCGTCCACGTGCTCTCGAACCCTCGTTTCCACTTCATCGAGCACAATATCTCCGAGCCGCTCCAGGTCGACGGGCCGGTTGACAACGTGCTCCACTTCGCCAGCCCGGCCAGCCCGGCCGACTACCTGGCCCACCCGATCCCCACCCTGAAGGTCGGCTCGCTCGGCACCCACAACGCGCTCGGGCTGGCCAAGGCCAAGGAGGCCCGGTTCCTGCTCGCCAGCACGTCCGAGGTCTACGGCGACCCCGAGGTCCACCCCCAGCGCGAGGACTACTGGGGACACGTCAACCCGATCGGCCCGCGCGGTTGCTACGACGAGGCCAAGCGCTTCGCCGAGGCCATCACGATGGCCTACCACCGCTACCACGGCGTGCGGACACGGATCGTCCGCATCTTCAACACCTACGGCCCACGCATGCGGCTCAACGACGGCCGCGTGCTCCCCGCGTTCATGAGCCAGGTCCTGCGCGGGGAGCCGCTGACGGTGTTCGGCCAGGGGGAGCAAACCCGCAGCTTCTGCTACGTCACCGACTTGGTCGACGGCATCTACCGCCTCCTCCACGCCGACTTCTCCGAGCCCGTCAATATCGGCAACCCGTCCGAGATCACCGTCCTGGAGCTCGCCAAAGAAATCATCGCGATGGTGCCTGAGACCAAGAGCACCATCGTCTACAAGGACCTGCCGCAGGACGACCCCAAACGGCGCAGGCCCGACATCACCCGCGCGCAGACCCTGCTCGGCTGGAATCCAACGATCGACCGCGCGGAGGGACTTCAGCGCACCCTGGAGTACTTCCGGTCGGTCGTCGAGCGCTGAGCACTCCAGGGGCGAGCGCGCTCTCCGATCGCCTCTCCCGGAGGGAGAGGGTTTAGAGACTTGTCGCCAAAAGAAAGGGGCCGGATCGCTCCGGCCCCCTTTTGCCTACGCTTGGGTCGTAAAACCCGTTCTCAATACATATCGTCATAACCGCCGTGGCCGCCGCCCCCCGCGGGCTTCTCGTCCTTGGGCATGTCGGCGATCAGGGCGTCGGAGGTGAGCAGCAGCGTGCTGACGCTCGCGGCGTTCTGCAGGGCCGAGCGGGTGACCTTGGTCGGGTCGATGATGCCGGCCTTCACCAAGTCGGTGTACTCGTCCTTGAGGGCGTCGTAGCCGAAGTTCCCCTTCTGCTCGGCGACCTTGGAGACGACCACGCCACCGTCCTGGCCCGCGTTCTCGGCGATCTGGTGGATCGGGGCCGAGCAGGCACGGACGATGATCTCGAAGCCGGTCTTCTCGTCGTGGGTCAGGTCCTTGCCGGACTTCACCGACTTCGAGGCCCGCAGCAGCGCGACGCCGCCACCGGGGAGGATCCCCTCTTCGAGAGCGGCCCGCGTCGCGTGCAGGGCGTCTTCGACGCGCGCCTTTTTCTCCTTCATCTCACTCTCGGTCGCAGCGCCGACGTTGATCTTCGCCACGCCGCCGGCCAGCTTCGCCAGGCGCTCTTCCAGCTTCTCACGGTCGTAATCGCTCTTGGTGTCGGCGATCTCGCGCCGGATCGCTTCGATGCGACCTTTGATCGCGTCGGTCTTGCCCGAGCCTTCGATGATCGTCGTGTTGTCCTTGTCGATGAGGACTTTCTTCGCCTGGCCGAGGTCGGTCAGCGCGACGTTCTCGAGCTCGATGCCGAGCGCCTCGAAGATCGGCTTGCCGCCGGTCAGGACCGCGATGTCCTCGAGCATCGCCTTCCGGCGATCCCCGTAGCCCGGGGCCTTCACCGCCGCGCACCGGAACGTGCCGCGCAGCTTGTTGATGACGAGGGTGGCGAGCGCTTCGCCCTCGACCTCCTCAGCGATGATCAACAGCGGCTTGCCCGTCTGGGCGACCTTCTCGAGGACCGGGACGAGGTCCTTGACCGAGCTGATCTTCTTCTCGTGGATCAGGATGTAGGCGTCCTCGAGGACCGCTTCCATCGTGGTCGGGTTGGTGACGAAGTAGGGGCTCAGGTAACCCCGGTCGAACTGCATCCCCTCGACCCACTCGACCTCGGTCTTGAGCGACTTGCCCTCTTCGACCGTGATGACCCCGTCCTTGCCGACCTTCTCGGTGGCCTCGGCGATCATTTTGCCGATCTCGGCGTCGAAGTTCGAGGCGACGGTCGCGACCTGCTCGGTCTCCTTGGTGGTCGAGACCTTGACGCTCATCTTCTTGAGCTCGGCGACGATCTCCTCGACCGCCTTGTCCATCCCGCGCTTCATGAGCATCGGGTTGACGCCGGCGACCACCGCGCGGAGGCCTTCGTTATAGATGGCCTCGGCCATGACGGTGGCCGTGGTCGTGCCGTCGCCGGCCACGTCGGAGGTCTTGCTGGCGACCTCCTTGACCATCTTGGCCCCCATGTCCTCGTACTTGTCCTCGAGCTCGATCTCCTTGGCGACGGTCACGCCGTCCTTGGTGACCGTGGGGGAGCCGAACGACTTCTGAATGATGACGTTGCGCCCGCGGGGGCCGAGCGTCACCTTGACCGCGCGGGCCAGCTTCGCCACCCCGCGCTGCATCGCCTGCCGGGCGTCCTGATCGAACACGATCATCTTCGCGGCCATGTACGGTAATCTCCCTCTAGCATGCGTTCGGATGTTGGAGTCTGGATTCAGAGGAATCAGGGTATTCGCGGAGCAAGGCCGCTCAGTCGATCACGGCCAGGATGTCGTCTTCGCGCATCAGGAGGACCTTCTTGTCCCCTTCGATCTTGAACTCTTCACCGGCGTATGAGGTGAACAGCACGGCATCGCCGATCTTGACCTGAAGCGGCCGGCGCTTGCCGTCCTTGGCCACCCGCCCGTCGCCCACGGCGACGACCTTCCCCTTTTGCGGCTTGTCCTTGGCGGTGTCAGGCAGCACGATGCCGCCGGCCGTCGTCCCCTTGGCCTCTTCCCGCTCCACCACCACGCGATCACCCAAAGGCTGCAACTTCATCGACCTAGTCTCCTTCGCTGAGCCCTTCGCCTGGACCAACCCAGGATGACGATCCCCCCCAAGCCCAGCTTCCCAAGGGCAAGCAGGCACTCGCGCAAGGACCGTCTCTGCCCCCCCTTCATGCAAGCCATGTGCCCGGGCCCGGGACGAGTTGTAAGCCATTTGCTTGAAACTACTTGGAATTCTCGAATCAGCTCGCCACGACTTGCCGGGCCTGCCTTTCTCGCCGTGAAACGACGTCACCCTGCCATTTCGGCAGTCCATCTTGACCAGCCAGCGCGCGGAATGCCGGCGACCCCCACCTCGGCCGTTCAAGCCCCCCTTGCGCCCATCGCATCACATGGTCCGCGCAAGAGATACGAAAAGCGGACAATCCCGCGCGCCCCCCAGCCTGCGCGACCGAATGGGACGGCGGAACGGCATTCGCTGAAACGTGGCGCGGACGAGGGACGCGGACGAGCAGGAACGCCAAATCGTTTTGCGGGCACAGCGCCGCAGCCGTTTGGCCAGGGCTGCTGCACCTCCGCCTTTTGGGGAGCGTGAGGCCGGCCTGTTGAAAATTCAGGGGGCGATGATGAATGCAATTCATCCGCCTCTTGTTGTGCGGCGAGAGGGCATCTTCACGGCTTCGGAACCGGAGTGTCTCTCAGCCCCGAAGGGACGTAATGGGAAAGCCTTGGGGCATCGCCCCCGGACGGCGGACGCGCCCCCAGGCGCTGTCCCATTCTGGGGCGTTGCCCCAGGCGGTTACATCGCGCCCCGTTCGGGGCTGTCAAAAGGCGCAACAGAAACCACCCCCGCTGGTGACGCGACGAAGCCATTGCCGGGCTCGTTTTTCACACTCCAGCCTCGCCCTCCCAACGGAAACCACCCAGTGCCGTCCCAGAAAACGTTCGTGTGCCCGCTCGGCCGGAGCGCCCCTTCATCTCCGGTGAATCATCCGGGTTATGCGCGCGGCCCGCTTCTCCGCTGGCTTCCATCAGCATACAAATTGGCGATTGCACAGTATTTGATATCCGACAAACTAAGTCAGATTCACGCAACTTCGCGATTCCTTCATACCTATAGTTTCTTTCGTTGCTTACAATTCCTTCATTTAATCTTCTCCCCTCGCCACTAGAATCGACCCGCGTCGATTGGCACCCGATCGACGTCCCCCACCGTAGACCCGCCCCAGCGAGGAGAAAAGCTCAAGTGGCTCGCACGAACCGTCCCGCACGGCAACGTCCAGGCTTCACCCTGATCGAGTTGCTCGTGGTCATTGCCATCATTGCCGTGCTCATCGGACTGCTGCTGCCCGCCGTCCAGTCGGCCCGTGAGGCCGCACGCCGCACGCAATGTACCAACAATCTCAAACAAATCGGCCTGGGCATGCTTAATTTTGAGAACGTGAACACCTACATGCCTCAGGGGCCGTACGACGGCGACCCGAACGCCGTCACCACGTCGGGCGCGGCCGACTCGACGGGGTATCCCCAGAACGGCGCCTGCTGCAACGCGGCGTCCCCCAACGGTTGGAACCAGTTCTTCAAAATCCTTCCCTACATGGAGCAGCAGCAGGTCTATAACCTCGCGAACTTCAGCGTTCCCGCGATCTACCAGAACCGGCCTGCGAATTACGACGGTGAGACCACCGTTAGCGAGGTCGCGATCCCCTGGTTCTATTGTCCGAGCCGGCGGATGAACTACAAATCCGGCACCAACCCCGCCACGGCCACGTCGCGGAACGACTACGCCGGCTGCGCGGGGTTCTTGTTCGGCTCGATGTACGGCTGCTCGAACGGGAACTGGATCCCGGCGCCTCCCAACGGAGGCACTCCCAACGACGGCCTGTTGACATCGTCAACCTATAATCGCGGCAACGTGGCGGGCTCAAAAGGGGCCATTGTCTGGGGCGGTCTCGGCGCTGTCCGCCGGTTGGCCGATTTCGTCGACGGGACCTCGAACTCGATCATTGCGGGGGAGAAGAGCCTGCCGTGGCAGGTGTTCGGCGGCGACGGCGGCGACAACGAAATGTGGCAGAACTCGGGCTGGGATGAGGACTGCGTTCGGTTCCACTTCCCCCCGATCGCGGACGCAGTGGCCCCCCCTTACTACGGCATCTGCAATAATCCGCCGAACCCGTACGTCTCCTCCACGGGCACCGTCTGGCGCAAGATGTTCGGCAGTTCGCATCCCAGCGGGACCAACGTCCTCTTGACCGATGGTTCCGTCCGGTCCATCAAGTTCACCGTCAGCCCCGACGCCTTCCGGAAACTGTCCGTCATTGATGACCAGGGCGTCATCGATGCGGATTCCTACTGACCAACACGCCAAGGGCCCGTGACAAAAAGGTGCGTCAACATGCGACTCTTGGTGATCTCCATCCTCCTGGGTGGAACCGCGGCGCTGGGCGGATGCGGGTCAACGCCCCACGATCCTTACAGCGACATGCGAATGCTGACTCCGGAAGAAGCGGGAGTCACGAACAAGGAGCAAGACCCCGTCCAGGAGGCCGAGAAGGCCTTTAACGCCAAGTTCGTTCGTAAGGAACGGCGTACTCGTTGAGAGGTCGGGCTCGGACGCGTTGTTTTGCAAGTTCGGCCGTTCGGTCGGGGTCTCGTTCGCGAGCCCGGGCCGGGCGGCCGTACCGCTTCAGAGCTCACCGGTGCCAGCCTTCCGCCGCGACCGCCCGATCGCCGAGGAGCGCAGTGGCTGCGTCTCTTTGCGAGGGTAAGGCTGGGCCGCGAAACCCCGTTCCCCTCGTGCCTGTTGAGCGTACCGTGTCCATAGGCGCGCAGCGCCATCGTAGGGGCGGGTTTGAAACCCGCCCGTTATTTTTGACAGTTCTCGCGAATCGCCACCGGTCGTCCCCCACGCGAAGCCGGGGGCGCATGGGTGCCATGCCCACGAAGACGCGGGCTTGGCACCCTGCACCGTTCCTGCTCAGCCGTTTGAGCCGAAACCGCGAGTCGCGGTGGAGATCGGCGAGAAGTTCCTTTTTTTGTCGCGACATTTCACCGTTCCAGTGGCACGAACGTTTCTGCGGTGAAGCAGGGCGGGTTTGAAACCCGCCCCTTCAGGAGTGCGACCAGGCCGCACTACGAATCTGGCGACGGATACGCTCAACACGTACCTCCCCTCGCGGGGACGGAGCGGCAACCCGTCTGCCGACGCGGCTCAAGAACCGATGAAAAAACCATCGCCCCGCCGTCATGATTCCGGGGCAAGCGATAAGTCTTAGTAGAGAGCTCGGCAATGAACCGGCTGGATTGAGCAATGGACAACAAGACGGCCGAAGCAACCCGACTTTGGACGCTGGCGCAGCCGACGATCTCGGCGTTCGTCACGTCGTTGGTCCGAGAGATCCACGACCGGGACGACATCTTGCAGGAGGTCGCGGTCGCCGTCATGGAATCGTTCGGAACCTACGATCATTCGCGCCCGTTCGTGGCCTGGGCGATCGGGATTGCCCGGAACCAGGTGGGGCTCTATTTCCGCCGCAGGGGCCGCGAACGGCTCGTCTTCGATCCGCAAGCCATGGAGCAGCTCGAGCAGGCGTTCGCCGAGATTCGTCCGCGTGACGTCCGCATTCTGGACCACCTTGAAGAATGTATCCAGTCGTTACAGAACCGCGCACGCAATTTATGCAGGCTACGCTACGAGCATGACCTGAAACCGCTGGCGATCGCGCCTCGGGTCGGCATGTCGGCGAACGGTGTGGCCAAGGCCCTCCAGCGCACACGCGAGCTGTTGCGGGAATGCGTTGAGAAGAAAGCAATCCTCGATGGTATTGCGTCATGATCGTTGATCCGGTTTCACTGATCCACGGCTACCTCGACGACCTCCTCTCGGACGAGCAGGTTCGGGAACTGAACCAATGGATCAAAGAGGATCCGGACCACGCGCGCCAGTTTGCCGCGATTGCCCTGCTCCACGACCGGCTGCACGGCCACGCCCAGGCCAGCAGTGAGCTGATGGGGGAACGCCTCGGCGCGGGAGTCCAGAATTTCCAGGACTATTGCGGTGGGGGCGACTCCTGGTGGCGTCCCGTCGCCGTCCTGCGCGGTCGGGACGGGCGTCTTGGCCTGGATCGCGGTCGGGACGACCGGCAAACCGCGGGCTGGGGAGGGAGCGGCAGGCGGCGCTGGAGCCTCGTCGCAGTGATGCTCATCGGGGTCGGCCTGGCCGCGCTGGCGATCCGGGGCGCCCGGCACGTCTCCTCGGGGGTCGAGGTCGCCACCTTGGTCGAGTCGCACAACGTCGTCTGGTCCCAGGGGCAGGTGCCGATCGCCATGAACATGCGGATCGGGGCCCGGGAGATCCGTTGCCAGTCGGGGACACTCAAGCTCGCGTTTGATTCGGGGGCCGTGGTCTCCCTGGAAGGCCCCGCGGACTTGCGCGTCCTCTCCGGCATGCTGATCCGTGTCGTTAGGGGCCGGATCTCCGCCCGCGTCGAGGATGGGATCAAGGGATTCGCGATCGAGACCCCGAACGCGCTCGTCGTTGACCAGGGGACGGAATTCGGCGTGGAGGTCGATGCCGTAGGCCAGACCGACGTGGTGGTTTTCGAGGGGCTGGTCGACCTCTCCTGTCCAGAGGTGGGCGCTCAGCCCGTCGCCGTCAAGCGACTCAAGCAGGGAGAGGCGATGCGTGTCGGGAAGGCCGGCAACCTGAGTCGAATCGTTTCTGTGGATCGGGGGCCGGTGGGCGATGGGTGGTCGACGAGGCCCTCGACCGAACGGAACGCCGTGATTCGTTCGGTGCGCGACAATATCCGGGGCCTGGGGAGTTCCAAGTACTACGAGATCGTGCACTACGGCCTGGACGAGGACAAACCGGCGTTCGTCGATCGCATTCACGAATGGAACGGCCTGGACGCGAATGGCCTGCCCGGTTTTCTCCGAGGCGCCGACTACATCATGACCTTCTGTGACGACAAGTGGCGGGAGGGCCTCGAGATCACCGTTGAAGTCGGCCGCGCGGCCACGCTTTACATCTTCTTCGACGATCGCCTGACGATTCCGTCCTGGCTTTCGGAGCAGTTCGTCAACAGCGGCGTCAAGATCGGCCTGGACGAGGGGGGGACGATGCCCAATCGCAGAGTCGACTGGGTCGTCGCCAAGGGACCCGGCCAAAGTATCGACAATACTTTCTCCGTCTGGAAGCGCGAACTGGGCCGAGGCGAGTCGATCCAGCTCGGCGCCCTCGCCAACGCGGCCGAGAAGGATCGCTGGACGGCGATGTACGGGATCGCCGCGGTCGCTCGTCCTTGAACGATCGGTTCTCGGTTTCTCGGTCAAGCTTTGACGGAGACGGAACCGCTCTCATCCCGATCGTTGCGCCGCTCGCCTCGCCTTTGTCCACGCCTCGCTCTTGCTCCCCCCGCACTGATTCACAACCCCGAGGATAGGCCCCATGCATCGTCGACCGTTCATCGAGTTTGCGTCGATCCTGCCGGCCGGCCTGGCTGCGCTGCTATTGCTCACGTTCGCCGGCTGCGGCGAGGAGCAAGACGGGCAGCCGCGCGAGGCCGTATCAGGAACGGTGAGCCTCGATGGCCAGCCGCTTCCCGACGGGATGATCCAATGGATTCCCAGCACTGCTCGCGAAGGAAGCGTGGGTGGGGCGGCCGTCAAGGACGGCAAGTTCTCGATCGTGCGCCAGGAAGGCTTGGCCCCGGGCGCCTACCGGGTCGTGATCAACAGCGCCGCGGCGGGCGGTGCGACCGCACCCGCTCCCGACGAACCGCCCGGTTTGCTCAACGGGCCCAGTACGTCCAAAGACGTGATCCCTCCGCAGTACAACACGAAATCCACGCTCAAAGCCGAGATCAAAGCGGGCGTTCCCAACCTGTTCGATTTCTCCCTCAAGTCGAAGTAGGGGCGCCGGCGGCCGTTCTGGTTTTCTTGTCGATCGATTTGCTCGGGCATCCGCGCGTTTCCTGCGGGCGCGGTCGCGGCAACGTCGATCATTCACCGCCCATTGATTCCGAACTTCTCGGAAAGGTTGAGAACATGATCCATGCCAAGCGGCGTGCCTTCACCCTGATCGAGCTCTTGGTGGTCATCGCCATCATCGCCGTTCTGATCGCCCTGCTGCTGCCCGCCGTCCAGGCCGCGCGCGAGGCGGCCCGGCGTGCGCAATGCGTGAACAACCTCAAGCAAATCGGCCTCGCCGTGATGAACTACGAGTCGACGCACAACGCCTTGCCCCCTGGTACCAAGTTTCAGGTCTGGGGAACGTGGTGCATCTGGATCCTCCCCTACATGGAACAAGGCACGATCTACAACGCCTGGAACACGCTCGGCGACTACGGGCTCAGCGCGGCCGGCGGAGCCAGCACGCTGCGTTATACCGGGGCGTCGAACACGACGGTGACCACCTCCCTGGTCTCGAGCTACAATTGCCCGAGCGATACCCGGAGCGCTCCGCTTTACGGGATCCGTTCTTATAATTATGCGGCGAACTACGGTAACACCGCGATCACGACCGTGGCCGGTACCACCGCGCCGAAGACCTACACAGCGCCGGTGCAGACCTACAATGGCTTCAC
The DNA here is from genome assembly GCA_031291845.1 of Isosphaeraceae bacterium. Lineage (GTDB taxonomy): Bacteria > Planctomycetota > Planctomycetia > Isosphaerales > Isosphaeraceae > DAIDJG01. The sequence continues at coordinate 55,858 of JARLIH010000025.1, forward strand.
CTACGCGGGCGCCCCGTTCAACGATATCGTCGCCGGCGCCGTGACCCTGGCCTCGGTCACCGACGGCCTGAGCAATACTCTCTATCATGCCGAGTGCGTCGAGGGCCAGGACGGCCCCGCCGGGCAGTACGACCTCCGCGGGTTCATCCACTGGTGGGAGGGCGCCTTCTTCGAAGCCTCGCTGACCCCGAACTCGTTGCTCCCGGACCAGATGTACGCGAGCTATTGCTACCCCAATTACCAGGGCAATCCCCCCTGCGTCGGGGCGACAAACCTCAATTACGTCCACGCCGCGCGGAGCCGTCACCCCGGCGGCCTCAACGCCTTGTTGGGCGACGGCAGCGTCCATTTCATCAAGAACTCCATCAATATCTACACGTGGCAAGCCCTCTCGACCACCAAGGGGAGCGAAGTCATCGACGCGAGCTCCTACTGATTCGAGACAAACAACCAGGAGCGCCGTCTCGGGCCTGCCGAGCGCGAGGTGATCCGACGCCGGGTTGATCGAAGCCCGCCGCGGCGGGCCGCCCGGCGTGGTCCCTGAGAGATCATTGGCATCTATCGCGCGAGGTTGTTGTCCAGATTCGAGCGGTTTTCGTATGGGTCGCGCACGGCCCCTGCCCTGGGCGGGCGGGGGCGAGCCCGTGAGGGCGACGCCCCCCGGTCGGCGTGACCCGCCTTTGTCCCGTACGGGGCAAAGAAGCACCCTCGTCTCTCCAACGGTTTGCCGTCAATCGAGGACGCCACATGGAAACTAAATTATACATATCTAATTAATGTGATTGATAACTGCTCTAGGCGGAGCATGGGCCCGAGAACCTGCCCAGGGCAAGAGGGGCCAGGATTCCGTCCGGGCGCTTACGTCATGGAGCTCAAAGGTGCTCCTCCCGGGACGTCTCTTCCCGGCGATCCTTGACCATCAAGGAGTACAGGGCCGGGAGCACGAACAGGGTTGCCGGCTCGCCGGCGAGCAGGCCGCCGAGGATCGCCCGGCCCAGGGGGGCGTTCGCCTCGCTGCCCCGGCCGAGCGCCAGCGCCATCGGCACCATCGCGAAAAAAGCCGCGAGGGCCGTCATCGTCACCGGGCGCACGCGGACCGCCGCGGCCTTGCGGATCGCTTCGGTGGGGGTCAGTCCCTCGTGCCACCGTAGTTCCTGAGCGTAGTCGGTCATCAATACGGTGTTGGATATCTTGATACCGACGATAAAGATGATCCCGAGGAGCGACTGAACGTTGAGCGCGGTGCCCGTGCAGAGGAGCATCGGCAGCACCCCGACCAGGCACAGCGGCACGGTCAGCATGACCGTGAGCGGAACGATGTACGACTTGTCGAGCGCGGCCATCAGGAAGTACATCAGGACCGACGCCAGGGCGAGGCCAAAGCCGAGGCTGCGGAACGTCTCCTGCATCCGCGCGTACTCGCCGCTCAGCTCGATCATCGCCCCCTTCATCGGCTCGCGCTTCGAGCCGCTGCCGGTCGGGTCGTAGGGGAGCCACGACCCGTCGGGCTGGGGCGTGCCGAGACCACCAAGGACCTGGGCGACGTCGGCGGCGACGTGGCCCAGGTCACGGCCTTGCACGCCCAGCGCGAGGTCCATCGTCGCTTGCAGGTTGTTGTGGGTGATCTCGGTCGGCACGGTGCCCCGGCGCAGCGTGGCGATGTTGCGCAAGGGGATCGGCTGGTCCTGCCTGGGGCTGGTGATCGGGACGTCCAGCAGCGTCTGGACGGAGTCGATGTCCTCCTCGAAATACTGGACGCCGACGAAGTACTGGTTCTTGCTGACCGGGTCGATCCAGAAGTTCTTCTTGTGGAACTGGATGCTGGAGTTGAGCGCGGCGACGACGTTTTTCATCACATCGGCCTGGTTCAATCCGAGGTCGGCGGCCTTGGCACGGTCGACTTCGATGATGTACTCCGGGTAGTCGAGCCGCTGGACGATTCTGGCGTCGACCACCCCGTCGATCCGGGCGATCTGCCGGCGTGCGGCCTCAGCGACCGTGCGCGCCTTGACCGGGTCCTTGCCGGTGACCCGGACGTTGATCGGCGACGACTTGCCCTGGTTCATCGCGCCTCGGATCATGCCGCCGGCGTCGAAGGCGAACTCCAGGTCGGCGAACCGCGGGTCCGACGCGAACCCCGCACGAAGGCGCTGCACCCACTGCTGCGCAGTGCGTTCCCGGTCGTGGATGAGCTGAACCCTGACCACGGCATCCATCGGCCCGGCGTTGGGGGTGTAAGCGGCCGACAGGTCGGCTACCACGCCGATCTCGGAGATGACCAGTTGCAGGTCGTGTCCGAGCGTCTTCTTGACGTACGCTTCGACCTGCTCGATCTTCTTCTCGGTCACCTCGATACGAGTGCCGCTCGGCGCCCTCGCGTAGACCTCGAATGCGCCGGCGTCGACCTCGGGGAAGAACTCCCGGCGGAGCCGCGGCCCGATCGTGACCAGGGTCGACACCATCAAGGCGACGGCCAGCCCCACGGTGAGCATGCGGTTCCGCAGCACGGCATCGAGCCCACGGACGTAGACGGCGATGCCCCGATCGATGAGCGCCTCCCAGCCGGCGAAGGCGCGGGCCAGCCAACCACGGTGTTCGTCCGGGCCGACGTGGTCTGCGTGCGGCCGGAGCCAACGGGCGCTGCGGGAGGGTACGAAGGTCCGGGAGAGGAGATAGGCGGCGATCATCGCGAACGCCACGGCCATGGCCATGGGCCGGAACAAGAAGGCCCCCAGGCCGGGCATGAACGCGAGCGGGGCGAGCACGAGGAACGTGCAGAGCGTCGAGACCAATTCGGGGAGCGCAACCTCGCTTGCCCCGAGGTAGGCCGCCTCCTCGGGACTCGCCCCCAGCCCGAGGTGGCGGTGGGTGTTTTCCAGGCAGATGATCGCGCTGTCGACCAGGGGGCCGATCGCCAGCGCCAGGCCGGCGAGGGTCATCACGTTCAGCGTGTTCCCCGTCGCATAAAGGCACGCGACCGCCGCCATCACGGAGATGGGGATGGTCATGACGGCGATGGCCGTCATGCGCCACTGGCCGAGGAACACCAGGATGACCAGCGAGCAGAGCACCGCGCCGAGCACCCCTTCTTCGACCAGGCTCTCGATCGACCTGCGGACGTAGACCGACTGGTCCATCACGAGCTGGAGATTGATCCCCGAGCGGGTCAGCCGTGCCGTCATGATCTCGATCGAACTTTTGAGCGTTTCGACGACTTGCAAGGTGCTGGCGCCGAGCTGGCGGAAGACGGGGACGTAGACCTGGCGTCGACCGTTGACCCGCACGACGTTGGTCTGGATGTAGTTGGCATCTTTCGGCGTGCCGACGTCGCGGAGGTAGGCCGCGTTGCCGTGCTCGCTGCGGAGGGGGACGTCGCCCATGCTCGTGACGAGGTCGAACATCGAGTTCGAGTCGATCGCGTAGTCCGTGTCGCCGAACTTGGCGCTGCCGGTCGGGAGGAACACGTTGGAGTCGTCGATCGCCCTGAGGACGTCGAGCGGCGCGAGGTGGCGGGCCTGGAGCTTCTGACGATCGAGATAGACCATCACCGCGCGGACCTTGCCGCCGTAGACGAGCGGGGCGAGCGCGCCCTTCTGCGACATGATCATCGGGCGCACCTCGTACCGCCCCGTGTCGTACAGCGCGCCCTCGTTCCAGCCCCCGCCGTCCGGGCCGCCGGACTGGCTGTCCAGGGCCATGAGGCAGACCGGCGTGCTGCTCGTCGGGTCGTACGGCAGGATGACCGGCGGGAGCGTGCCCGGCGGCATGGTCGGGTACTCCCAGCCGGCCAGCGATGCGCACTCGGTCAGGGCGCCGCTCGGGTTGATGTGGCCGCCGAAGTAGTCGCGGACGATGCTGGCACCGACGATCGAGCGCGACTCCACCCGCTCGCCGCCCGACGCCTGCACCACCCCGCGCTCCATTCGCGAGGTGATGTTTTTCTCGATGCTCGCCGCGGGCATCCCGCCGTAAAAGGTCAAGACCTGGACGGCCGGACTTCGGAAGACCGGCAGGATGTCGACCGGGATGGCGTAGGCGGCCAGGCCGCCGAGAAGGGCGAGCGTGAGCGTCATCACCGTCACGGCAATGGGGTTGTGCAACGAGGCCCGGATCAAACCATTCATCGGCAGGCGGCTCCGGCGGGTCGAAGGAAGGCGGGGATCGTTCGGAACGCGACCGCGGTCATTTCGCGCGCTGGGCGATGACCGCCGTTCCGGGTTCCAGCGGGATGTTCGAACGCAGCACGACCTGATCGTCCGGGGCGAGCCCTGACTCAACCTCGGCGAGCGTCCCGTTATCAGCACCGAGCACGACGTTGAACCGTTCGATTTTCCCCGCACGTACCACGAGCACCGCGCCTCGGCCCTTCCCCGCGCGTTCGACGACGCACCCGACCGGGACCGTGAGCCGCTGAGAAGGGGGCTCGAGCTCGATGGTCGCGCGTCCGTACATCCCGTCGCGGAGGAGCCCGCCGGCGTTGGGCACGTCGACCTCGACCCGCATCGTCCGGGTCGTATGGTCTTCCGAGTTCGCAAGCCGCGCGACGGTCCCGCGGAAGGAGCGCCCCTCGAGCCCGTCGATCGTCAAGACCACGGGATCGCCCGGGTCCGTCAACACCACGTCCCGGTCGGGAACGCGCACGACGACGCGCACCAGGTCGGTCCGCGCGACCGTCAACAACGGAGACTGGCCGCCGTCCGTGGCCGAGCAGATGAAGGCGCCGGGGTGGAACGCGCGGTGGGTGACGACGCCGTCGAAAGGCGCGACCACCTGCGCGTACCGCAGGTCGACCCTGGCCTTCTCCAGGCGAGCCTCGGCCACGCCGACTGCCGCTTTCGCTTCGGCCACGTCCGCGCGGGCCTGCTCGACCTTCACCCCCGCGCCCGCCAGGCGCGTTTCGGCCGTCCGCACCGCCAGGCGGGCCGTCTTCTCCGCGGCGGTGGACGACTCGAAGTCGCGCGCCTGCTCGTCGACCAGCCGCTTGTCGACGGCGTTCTGCTCGTACAGACTCTTCACGCGGCGATACTGCGCGTCCGCAAGCCTACGGTTCGCGACGAGCCGCTCGATGTCGGCCTCGGTCTGCGCGACCGTCGCTGCGGCCGTTTCCCGGTCGGCCTCCGCCGCCTTGACCAGGGCCTCCGCCTGCACGGCCCGGGCGCTCGACTGGGCCAGCAGCGCAGCGGACTCCGCGACCGCCGCCACCTCCCGAGGCGCGTCGATCGCGGCCAGGACTTGCCCCTTCTTCACGCGTGAGCCGATGTCCACTTCCTGCGATTTCAGATAGCCCGACACCATGGCGTAGAGATCGACCGACTCGAAGGCATGGACCGACCCGGGCTGCACCGTCACACGCTCGATTCCGCCCACCCTGGGGACGACCACATCCACGCGTGGAGTTATCGCATCGGCCTGAGAGGGCGCCGGGACGGCCTCTTTGTTTTCGCGCGCCCGGGCGCCGCGGCCGGCGAGGCGGAACGCAAAGGCAAGCAAGGCGATGACGCACAGCACGACGGCCGTGTGCCACCGGCTGCGGACGAACCAGTTCTTCATCTTCCAGGATCCTCGCGGCCGGAACGGACCTCGAAATGGCGTGGTTCAAAACGTGGGAGCTTCGGTTTGTGGGAGTGCCGGGGAAAACGCCCTACTCCCCAATGCGACCCGCCCTGGAACCCCGCCCTCGAAATCGAAGCGCAGAGGACACAAATGGAGCTGCGGCCGACCGTCTAGCCCCCAAAGTCGCCGGCCCGGGGCATCAGAACGATTGCAAAGTCGCATCGCGAGGGTCTTCCACACGTTAGGTGGCACGCCGGTCGGTCCTCGGCCGACTTTTTGCAATCGTCCTGCCCGGGGCATCCTAAGCGCTGGCGGTAAGGCCTTGGTAAGCCAGGGGTAAAATCCACCTTACCGAGCGAATCCCCGTCTTTCCGGGAACCGATAAAACCTGTTGCAATGGCACTGTGGCGTGCACGATTGCGCCGGGCAAGCGGATCCGGGGGGAGTGAGCGGCGGAATGGGCATTCGGGTTCTCATGATCGAGGACGAGGCAAACATTGCCGATTACCTCGTGCGCGGCCTGCGCGAGGAGGGCTTTGCCGTCGAGCACGTCGCCGACGGCATCGCCGCGGCCCATGCGCTACGGGGCGGGGGCTGGGACCTCGTCTTGCTCGACTGGTGGCTCCCCGGCCTGGACGGCCTGTCGCTGCTCCGCCGGTTTCGCGAGCGGGACCGCCAGACGCCCGTGCTCTTTCTGACGGCGCGCGACCAGGTCGCCAACCGGGTGCTGGGGCTCGACAGCGGGGCCGACGACTATTTGTGCAAGCCCTTCGACTTCGAGGAGCTGCTGGCACGGATGCGGGTGCTGATCCGCCGCCGGGACGGCAGCGCGGGTGCGCTCCTGGCGCACGGCGACGTGGTCGTGGACATGGCCGCTCAGCGGGCGGAGCGGGCCGGGCGGGCCCTGGACTTGACCGCCAAGGAGCTGGCCCTGCTGGTCTACATGATGCGGCATGCCGGACGGGTGCTGTCCCGGACCCGGATCTTCGAGCACGTCTGGGGCGAACGCCCGGATGGCCCCACGAAGACCCTGGAGGTCCACGTGATGGAGCTGCGCAGGAAGCTGGAAGCCTCCTCCAGGCCGCGGCTGATCCACACCCTGCGCGGCCGGGGCTATCTCTTCGGCGCGCCGCCCGAGACGGCCGAGAGGGGGGAGCCATGAGCCTGGCCACGCGCCTCTCGGCGTTCTTCCTGCTCGCCCTGGCGCTGGTGCTCGCGGGGTTCTCGGTGTCGCTCTACCTGCTGACGCGGACCTACCTGGTCCGCCAGCACGAGGAACGCCTGGAGCTTGCGCTCGACACGTTGGAGGCGTCGGTCGACATCGAGCCGGGGGGACTCGAGTGGGAGCCGCGCGATCGCCGCATTACGCTGGGGACGGAGCCGGGCACCGACGCGGTGCGCTGGGCCGTCCGCGACGCCCGAGGCGCGATGGTGGACCGGTCGGCGAACTCCCGGCCCGCCGATTTCCCGGCCGGCTGGGCGCCCGCGGCGTGGCCGGGCGAACCGGACGGGACGGCCTTTGGCCGCGTTCCCGGCTGGCGGCTGGCGAGCCGGTTCCTCCGGCTCGACGAGCTGCTGCGCCAGGGACGCGGGCACCCGGACGACGAGCCGGGATACGAGGTCCAGTATCCTGCGCTGGTGCTGGTCGTCGGGCTGTCGCCGGCGCCGATGGAAGCCGCGCTCGGCCGGCTGCGCTGGACCTTGGCCTTACTGTCGTTCGGCATCTGGGCGGCCGCGGCGACGTTCGGCAGTTGGCTCTCCCGGCGCGCCCTGGCGCCGGTAAGCCGCATGGCCCGCGCGGCGAAGGACATGACCGCGGCCGACCTGGGACAGAGGCTGCCGGTGCCCGGCACGGGTGACGAGCTGGACGAGGTGGGACACGCGTTCAACGACCTCCTCGGCCGCCTCCACGATGCATTTGCCCGCCTGCACGAGGGGTACGAACGGCAGCGGCGGTTCGCGGGCGACGCGTCGCACCAGCTTCGGACACCCCTGGCCGCGCTGCTGGGACAGGTGCAGGTCGCGCTCCGGCGCGAGCGGCCGGCCGACGAATACCGGCGCACCCTCGAGCTGGTCCGTGCGGAAGGCGAGCGGCTGCGCCAGATCGTGGAGTCGCTGCTGTTCCTGGCCCACCCCGAGCGCGAGTCCGCGCTGCCCGCGGCGCTCGACCTCACGGCGTGGCTCCCCGATCACCTCGAGCGCTGGTCCACCCACCCGCGGGCCGACGACCTGCACGTCGAGATCGACTCCCGCGCGCCGCGCGCCGTGCAGGTCCACACCCCCTTGCTCGCCCAGGTCCTGGACAACCTCTGGGAAAACGCCTGCAAGTACAGCGTTCCGGGCACTCCGATCACCGTCCGGCTGTGGCAAGACGAGGGGTCGGTGGCCGTGGGGGTCGAGGACCGAGGGCACGGCCTCGCCGCCGAAGACGCCGCCCGGGTCTTTGAGCCGTTCTTCCGCACCGAGCAGGCGCGCCTCGAGGGGCAGCCCGGCGTCGGGCTGGGCCTGGCGGTGGCCCAGCGCATCGCGGCGACGTTCGGCGGTTCGATCGAGGTGCGGAGCCAGCCCGGCGTCGGCAGCCACTTCATCCTCCGCCTGCCCAGGGTGCCGGTCGCGGAGACGCGACCGGCGCCTGCCGGTGCGCGGGGAGCGATCCACGAGGAGGCGATTCCTGCATGAAGGATTCTCGCTCGAAAGCCGGATCGCGCGCGGCGAGCCGCATCCAGGAAGGATGTTCGTCATGAATCGAACGATGGCATTGACGGGAAGACTCGCGCGCCGGGCCATGGTCTCGGTCTTGATCGCGGCGCCCGCCGCCGGGGCGACGCCCGTGGACCCAGCGGGGTCGGCGGTCATCCCGTGGTCCAACCCGTTCCGGGCCGAAATTCCCGTCCAGCGCCGTCCTGCGCTCATTCCTTCGCTCAACCCGTTCCGCTCCGCCGATCCCGGGCTGCGCCGGGCCTCCTCCGCCGATCTGCCCCTTCCTCTCCCGGGCTCGCTGCGCGGCGACGTCGTGACCGAGGCCACCTCGGTCGCGGCACGCGCGGTCGCGCAACCGGCGATCGCAGCCGTCGACCCCACCTTGATACCGGGACGGATCCTGGAGCCGATCGACCTCTGCGCCGCGTTACGGCTCGCGGGGGCGCGCGACATCGATATCGCGATCGCCCGTCAGCGGATCGAGCAGGCACTGGCTGACCTGGCGCGGGCCCGTTCGCTGTGGTTGCCCAGCCTGTTCCTGGGTCCGACGTGGTACCGGGCCGACGGGCAGGTCCAGACGGTGACCGGCCAGGTGATCAACGTGAACCGGAGCTCGTTGTTCCTGGGTGGCACCGCCGCGTTGCCGAACGGATTTCCCGCGCCGTCGCCGGGTACGGGCTACCCGCAGTTGAATAGCCTCAGCTCGGTGCTGCGCATCTCCGACATGATCTTCGAGCCCCTGGCCGCGCGCCGGGTCGTCGCCGCGAACCGGGCCGGCCTCCAGGCGACGACCAACGACGCGTTGCTCACCGTGGCCGAAGCCTACTTCGACCTCCAGATGGCCAGCGGCCAGCTCGCCATTGCGCGCGAGGCCGCCGCCAACGCCGACGCCCTGGCGCAGATCACGGCGTCATACGCCAGGACGGGACAGGGCCTGGAGGCGGACCATCGCCGGGCCCTGGCCGAATTGAACCATCAGCGCAGGAATATCGACGCCGCCTCCGGCCGGTTGCTCGTCGCGTCGACCAACCTCGTGCGGCTGCTCGTGCTGGATGCCCGGCTGGTGATCGCCCCGGTCGAGCCCGCGGAGACGATGGTTCGCCTGATCCCGGACGAGGTGCCGCTGGACGACCTGGTGCTCCAGGCGTTCCAGGGCCGGCCCGAGCTGGCCCAGTACCGGGAGCTAGTCGAGGCGGCCGTCGTGAGGCTCAAGCAGGCCCGGCTCCGGCCGTTCATCCCGAGCGTGGCCTTGACCTACGCGGGCGGCGGCATGGGAGGGGGACAAGGCTCGTTCTTCGGTAATTTCGGCGCCCGCGGCGACGTCATGGCGAGCCTCTTCTGGGAGCTCCAGCACCTCGGCTTCGCCGACCGCGCCGTGATGCGCAGGAGTGCGGCCGATCATCGGGTGGCGGAGCTGGAGCTGGTTCGGGTCGAGACCCAGGTCGCGGCCGACGTGACGGCGGCGTTCGTCACAAGGACCACCGCGGCCCGCCAGGTCGACCAGTCGCGGGAGACCGTGCGCGAGGCCGTCGATTCGCTCGACCTCAACTTCGTCAACATCCGGCAAGGGGCGGGACTGCCCCGCGCGACGCGTCCCATCGAAGTGCTTCAACCCATCCAGGCCCTGGCCCAGGCGCGACTCGACTACCTCGATTCGGTGCTGGCGTACAACCGGGCCCAGTTCCGGCTGAAACGCGCGATCGGGCAACAGCCGTGAAAGGTGCCTCGCGACCGCGATGAGCGACAGCGCGCCCAGGTCACCAAGTGGGCGTGTTGACAACGCGCAAGCGATCGCCAGAAATCTTTCCGCATCGCCGATTCCGATAGACCGCATTGCCCGGACGGTTCCCGTGTGCGACGATAGTCGCGCGTTCGAGGCGAAAGGGCGGCCCCTTTGATAGGGGCCTTTCTTGTCATATTCCTGCGCCCGGCCGTTCGTGCAGGCCCTTCGAAATGGATGATCTTTCGACGGGACGTACCTCGACGAGACGGCGCCCGCGGAACATCCGTTCTCAACCGTGTCCGGCGAGAACCAGAATCGGGTCGGCTTACGGGTAACGGTCCCGCGCACTGACCCGAAACCGGAACGTTTAACGATCCCTACATGAATCCTTGAAGAGACTTCAGCCACCGAGACGCTCGTGGCTTGCGAGCGGCGCAGCAGGTACGGTTTTCCACCAACGTGGGGACATCGCGAACATGAAGGTCCGGTCGATTCAATCACTGGCGTGCGTAGGGCTCGGCGCGCTGCTCGGCTTCATCGGCGCCACCAGGGACAGCGCCCGCGTTTCTCGGGCTGACGGCCGGTTGATCCTATGATCTGATTGCGTCCATGCCACGTCCTGAGCAACCGGCCCCGGGGGGATTCAGGGGAGC
>JARLIH010000276.1 GCA_031291845.1 Isosphaeraceae bacterium
AGCGTCGCCTCGTCGAACCGCGTCCCCGTCATCCGCGCGGCGGTCAGCGTGAAGTTCGGGAACTGCTCCCCGTTGATCGCCCAGGCCAGCGCGTTGTCCCCCTCGACCAGCCGCACAATCTTGTACGACAGGATGCGGTCCGCCTCCCACGACAGCAGCGCTGTGCCCCCGACGCCCCGGCTGTGCAGGTTTACGCTCGCCTCTTCGCCCACCTTGTACGTCTGACGGTCGGCCAGCAGCCGCAGCTTCGTCTCGTCCTTCTTCCCCGAGATCGTGAGCGCGCGGTCGGCCACCACCGGGTTGCCAAACCGGTCCGTCCCCGCCACGCGCACGACGAAGCTTCCCCCTTGCTCGTCATCGACCTGGAGCGAGAGCGACCCCCGGCCGGTCTTCGGGTCCGTCTTCAGCGGCTTGCGCACCACCTCGCGCTCCGTGGCGCGGCCGGCCTGGTTCACCTGTTTCAGCACCGATACGTTCAAGGTTTCACCCGTCGGCTCCCCCTGCGCGTCGTGCGTCGTCGCGATGAGCTGGAAACTTTCGCCGTCGAGGTACACGTCGCGCGTCGTCTTCAGGCTGATATTGAAGGCGCGGATCGCCAGCATCACGGTCGCCGCCGTTCCCACGTTGTCCTGCGGCAGTTGCGCCAGCAATCGCAGCGCCTGCTCCTCGGCGAACCCCTCCGTCGGGAACTCGACGTGGTATTTCCCCTCGGCGCTGGTCGTCCCGTGCAGAACGCGGCCGTCGGGCAGGCGAACGGCGACGGGGCGGTTCGCGACGGGTGCGCCGTACTGGTACTTGGCCACCAGGTCGGCCGCCACCGTCTCGCCCCGGAAGAAGACCGTCTTCTTCAGGTCGAACGCCAGGTCAATCTTCTCGAGCTGGTACGACTGCACCTCGAAGCTGCCGGCGAACTCGCTCTTGCTCGGCTGGTACACCCGCACGCGGTATGTCCCCGCCGGCGCACCGGAATCGAGCGGCAACGTCTCGTGGAACGTGCCAAACTCCGAGAGCGTCACCGGCCGCGCGACAATCTGACGCCCTCGGGCGTCGGTCACCTCCAGGCGGTAGACGGTCTTCGGCACGTTCGCGTACTGCCCGTCCTGGACCTCGCGGACGATCCCCCGCAGCGCCACTTGCTGGCCGGGCCGGTACGCGGGTCGATCGGTGTAGATATAGGCGCGCGGCGTGATCCCCTGCGCCACCTTCTCCGGCACGCCCAGGCCCGAGCCCGCCACGTCGGGTCCGTCGAGCACCAGGTAATGGAGCGCCTGGTTCGGGTCGCGCGGCTTCTCCCACTTCTGCAAGAGCACGCCGTCCTTGCCGGTCTTCGCTTCCAGCACCACCTGACCGCTCGCGTTGTCCGCCACCAGCACCCGCGCCCCCGCGCGCCCCTGGCCGGTCTTCATGTCCTGCGCGAAGACCAGGAGCTGCTCGCGCGAGACCTTCACGATCGCGTCGAGGTCGCTGCCCAGCACCAGCGTCGTCGCCTGCAGCGTCTTCTCATCCGTGACCTTCACGACGAACACGCCCGGCACGTCCAGCTTCAGCGTGTACTCCTGCTCGACCGGCTTGTACTTCGCATACCCAGGGACCTCGGCCGTCCACTCGGCGTCGGGCTGCACCAGGCTGATGTCGAGCGACTCCACGCTCGTGAGCATCTGCTTCTTGCGGAAGTAGGCCTCGGCGTTCAGCTTGTAGGCCGTGAAGGTGAGCTTCTCCAGGTTCCGCGTCGTGATCTTCAGGTGCGCCTTCTCGCCCGAGCGAAAGCTGCGCGGGGTGACGACCGTCAGGGCCTTCGACTCCATCACGGCCACGCGCTGGGCGGCCTGGGCCTTCCACGGCTCGATGGCGATCTTCTTGAACCGCTCGATCGCGGTGGCGGGGTCCCCCTTCTCGTTCTCGTAGATCGAGGCGATCGCGAACTGCGCGTGCGCGGCGGGCTCGCTCTGGGGGAACTTGCTGAGCAAGGGCTCCCACGCGGCGATGGCCTGCTCGTGCTTCTTCTCGGCGACGAAGCTGTCGCCGACCTGGAACAGGATCTGGGGAACGCGGCCGTCGAGCGGGTTCTGGGCCACGAACGTTTGCCAGGCCGTGCGGGCCTCGGCGTAGTGTTCGCGCTGGAGGTGATCGGCGGCGATCAGGAGCTGCGTGTCGAGGATCGCGCGCTGGGCGTCGGCCGACTGCGGGCCGTTGGGGTACTTGGCCAGGTATCCCTTCCACGCGGCGATCGCCTCGGCGAACTTCTGCTGCCCCTGCAGAACCTGTCCGACCTGGAACGTGGCGGTCATCGCGAGCTGGGCCAGGTCGCGCTTCGCGTCGTCGGTCTCGGCCCGGAAACCCTCCTCTTTGAGAAAGGCGGTGAACGCCTCGAGGGCCTGCTGGCTCTTGCCGCGTGCCAGGTACGCCGCGCCGATCTCATACGCAGCGCGCACGGCCCAGGGGTGGGCGGGGTACGCTTCGAGGTAGCGCCTCAATGCCGCGACGCCCAGGTTCAGGTTCGTGTCGTCGGGTGGGCTGGGAATGCCGAACGTGTGCGCGACCTGGTAGAGGGCCTTGGCGCGGAACTCGTCGTCCCCCTTCGCGAGGGGCGCCTTGGCGTTGCCGAGGTCGCGGGCGAGGTCGGTCCAGGTGAGGCGCGCCTGGAGGCGCTGGCCGGCATGCCACTGGGCCTCGCCCAGATGGTAGCGAGCCGCCGTGCGGTCGGCCCCCTTGGGGTACTCGTTCAGGTAGTTCTGGAAGTCCTGCAGGGCGCGTCCGTGGTTGTTGGCCGCCTGGCTCGCGCGACCCATGGCGAAGAGGAGCTGCGCGCGCAAGGCAGCGCTCTTGGCCAGGCCGCGCGCCTGCGTCAGCAGCTCGTAGGCGCCATTGGGATCGGCAGGAACGATGGGATCGTCGGGTTTGAGGAGACGTCGTGCGAAGGCGTGATAGACCTCGGCGAGCCGGTCCTTGCGGTCACCCGCGAGCAGGGTTTCGGCCTCGGCCCGGGCGAGCTGCTCGGCGGCGGCGAAGCGACCGGCGGTAAGCTCGACGGCGGCAAGCTCGAAGCGGAGCTTCGCGGCCCAGGTCCCCTTGGGATCGGCTTCGAGCGCAGCGCTGAGGGTTTCGCGAGCGTCGTCCTTCTTGCCGTCGAGGCGCAGGGCGATGCCGCGGATGTAGGCGTAGTAGGTTTTCTCGCTACGATCCTTGGCGCCGTCGGCCAGCTTGGCGAGCGCGGCCTGGGCGTCGGCGAAATGTCCCTCCTGAAGCGCCGCGACAACTTCGGCCGGGAGCACGGGGGCCGCCGGCGCAATCGCCCCCTTCGCCGCGACCGCCCGCGCCGGCGGGTCGGCCGCACGGGACGTCGGCGTGCTGAGCCAGGCGAGTAGCAAAACGATCCCGGCCAGCGCAAAGCGGGTGCGCAACGCCATGGTGAGAGCCTCCTGTTGAGGGGGAAACCTGGATCGAAGGGAACGCCGCCCATCCTTTAGACGCTTACCGGCGGACTCCCGTTCCCCAGCGCACTCCGAATTCTACCGGACAGGGCCCCGCCTTGGCGCGGAGAATCTGCTTCGCCGCGGCGCGCCCGCCCAGAAGTAACGTTCGAGCGAGGCGTTTCTTAGGGACGAACCGGAAAGGGGCACGGGCTCTCGCTCACAGCGGAGAAACCGAACAGGCTGTTCGAGAAGCGTAGGATGGCCGAGCGGAATGACGTAGGATGCTGTGGAACGCACCGGTGCACTTCATGCACCCTACAGACTGAGGCTTGCCTCGTTCCGACAACGCAGCTCCGACTACGCAGACGCCGGGGGACCACTGGGAAGGCTCTTCGCGGCGAGCGCGAGCATGACCAGCGCCCAGCCGTTGAAGATCATGTCGACCCCCACGAAGAGGCCGATCACCCAGAGCCCCGACAGCGGCCACTGCCACCAGATGGCAACTCCGAGGAGCACGTTGATCACCCCATGCAATACCAGCCATACCCGGTTCTGATAAGGGACCGCCAAGGCGACGACGACACGAAAGATCCCGCCGAAGATCAGGAACACGGCGATCAACAGCGTCAGCGCGATTGCCGACGCGCTGGGGTTGGCGACGATCATGAACCCCACGGCGACGTACAAGAGACCAGTCAGCAGGTCAAGGAAGAACCCGCTCCACCGCTTGCTCAGGAAGGCGTGGACGGCCTGGAAAACCCCGCCGAAAATCAGCAGCCAGCCGAAAAACAGAACCGAGACCACGGTCAGCAGGAATGTCGAGCCAAGCGCGACCGTCCCCAGCACGATGAGCAGAATGCCCAGACCGAGAAACCAGCCCCAGCGCCTCCTCAGTTCGTCTTGCCCCACCAGATGCAGACTCACCACGGTCAACGAGTCTTCCGAGGGCATCGCGGTTCTCCTTCGGTGTTTCGCTTCGGGCGGACGTACTCTCGACCACCCGCAACATCGCCTTCAGAGGCTCCGGGTCGGTCAGCCGCTGGTCACGACCCACGACGACGCATGCCGACTCGGCCTGGCCCCCCATTCTGCACGACGCCTCGCCTGCCGGCGAGGGCAATCACGTCGTCGGCCTTGGCGCGCAAGATGGCCGGGACGATCATGCTTCGCACCGATGCGAACACGGATTCGGCAAGCATCGATTGGTTACCCGATGGCCCGTCAGGCCGTTTCGACCCCCTATCAATCAAACGCGCCGCCCCGTGGCTGATCGACCGCATGCTCGGCATAGTGCCCCGTAACGAGCACTCTGACCGAACCGGCCAAGACGCCACGCTCCGGGGAGGCCAACATCACGACGCCGACTTGACCCTCGCGAGGAGAACCGTGTGCGCCCTGACGTTCTCACCCAGCTTGACCACGCTTTGGCGGCCATCGATCGCCCCGGCGCGTTCTGCACAAGCGGCAGCGCGCCCGCGGTGCTGCCCGGGCTTGAGGTCGAAGGATTGGGCCGCATCGGCCTGCCGCTGACCGTCAAGCAGGCGAAGGAGCTCAGCAAGCGCTGCGCGTAGGCTCCGTTCGGCAAGGGGGAGAAGACCCTCGTCGATACGAGCGTCCGCCGGGTCCGCCGCCTGACATCCGAGCGCTTCGCCCTGACGAACCCCGACTGGCAGCACTTCGTCGATGCCACAGTCGCCACCGTCCAAACCGAGCTGGGCGCACCAAGAACAGCGCCTCGTACGTGGCAGCGCTCTAGACCTACCACGAAGACCGGGAGCGGTTTGCGACGGTCCGGGGCATCGAGGCAGCCTTGCCCTGAAGGGACTCACAGGCGATCCCGAACGGGCCGTTCGAAAACGTCGAATCGGCATACCCACCCGACACGGGGCCTCGCGGATCGCCGCTCAGGGGAGAATCCGGTCGATCGCCAACCGCCAGCCAGGGACGGCAGGCCCGGCGTTGCCGATGCCATCGGAAACCTCCGCCTGCTCGCGAACCCCTGAGACGGTTGGCGCTCCAACCGGGAGCTGATTTGACCACAACGACCGCCGATAGGAACAGAATCCTCTCCCCTCGGGAGAGGTGATCACAAATCCCCTCGATAGGCCGCTCGTCACTTCTTCTTCAGCGTCTGCACGTACTCGACGACGTCGATCAGCTCGTCAGCCGTCATCGTCTTTTGCAGGTCGGCGGGCATCAGCGAGACCGGCTGCTTCTTGAGCTCGTCGATCTCCGCCTTTTTCAACGTGCGGGCAATCGCGTCGCTGCCGCGGAGCACGAGCTCCGTCGGGGTCTCCGAGACTTTGACGCCACTGATCGAGTTACCGTCGACGGTCGACGCGCTCCACGTTTCGTAGTTGTGGCTGATCCCGGCGGAGGGGAAGAGAATCGACTCGAAGACCGCCTCGCGGCTCAGCTTCGAACCGATTTCCGACAGGTTCGGTCCAACCTCTTTTCCTTCACCGTCGACCACATGGCAGGTGTTGCACTTGGCAACGGTGTTGAAAACCGTCTTCCCTCTCCGGGCGTCTCCCTTCGACTTCAGCAGCATGGCCAGCGGCGGCAGCGGTTTGTCGTTGCGGGCCGGCGGGGGCGGGAACAGAGTGTCGACCTCGTTCTTCAGGTTTGGATCGTCAAAGGGAATCGTCTGCAAGGCAAACGCAGCCGCCTGCGTCAGCCCCGGGGCGAGGGCGTTCTTTTTGATCCTTCCGAGCAGCGCGTGCGCTCCTTGTGGAGTCTTGCCCAGCCCCTTGGCCGCTTCCTGGCCGACGTTCGGGAACGTGTTCTTATCGTCGACGACCGCGCTGAGGAGCGGTGTGGTCCGCGGATCGGCGGCGTTGCCGAGCGCGCGGGTCAGCGCCGTTGCCGCCGCGACGTCGGTTCCGCGCAGCGTGGCTAGCAAGAGCCGCTCCTGACCGCGGCCAAGCAGGACCTTCACGGCATCAACCGCCAGGCTGCTGTCCGGCTGGGCCCCCGCGAGTGCCACCAGCGATGGATACTGGGCCGCCAACTGGAAGCGATCGACCAGCGAGACGTACGTCGAGGTTCCCTTGGTCCGATCGAGGACCTTCCTCAGCGCGGAGAGCTTCTCCGGTTGGTTGGAGACGTCGCTCCCCTGGAGCCGGTTAACGGCTTCCGCGACGATCAAGGCCTGGCGCACCTCATCACCGGCGCTCGTGTGGAAGGCAAGCTGGTCGATGGCGGCCGCTTTCTTTTCACCCGTCAGAAAATCGAACGCCCGGAAATTGCGCGGTAGTTCCTCGGCCGGTGTCGCCGGGTCGCTGATGATCTTGGCCAGCAGTTCCGGCGTCTGAGCGGCACGCGACCTCCAGATGATGTCCCGTCCGGCTTTGGTCGAGGCCGCGCTCGGCACCGCCCGCAGGTACGCCGACAGGCAATCATCCCAGTGCCTCGCCGCGGCGATTCCGAGCGCTTCGAGATACCAGCGGTCCTGGCCATCGTACTGTTGCGCCAGCGCCGCCCACGCGGCCGCCGGTGCCGCGTCCCCAGCCATCGCCAGCGCCATCTCCCGGCGCACTTTCGGCGAGAGCCCGCGTGCGTCGTTGGCCACCCACCGCCATTGCGGAGTCAATTGACGTCCGGCACGAATCGCCACGACCTTCAGGTCGTCCTGGTCTCCGTGCGAGGCGGCCTCCAGGTACCCCGCGCCCTTGCCGGCAAGCTTGCTCAGCAGCCACAGGGCCCGGGCGCGGAACCGCGGGTTCGGATCGTCGCGGAACATCTTTGCCAGCGCGGCTTCCGCTTTGTCGCCGAAGTCGTGCAGCGCCGTCCAGCCAAGGTAACGCGCTTCCTGGTTCGGGCTCTTCAGGGCGGAAATCGCGCCTTCGACCGTCGTGACGTCGAACTTCGGTATCGTGTACTTCGCGCCCGGGGGAGCCACGCGGAAGACTCGGCCCTTGTCGATATCCCCCATCCCATGGCCGCCGACGCCCGGATCGTACCAGTCGGCGACGATCAGTGAGCCATCGGGCGCGACGCACACATCACTCGGTCGGAACCACTTGTCGCGGGTCCCTTCCAGAACGTTCACGATTTTCGCCGTGTAGCCCGCCCCTTGCTCCTGCACGGGATAGGCCCGGACCACGTTCGGCCCGGCATCGCAGTGAATCACCTGGTTGCGGAAGACCGGCGGCAGCAATGCCCCTTCATAGATGCAAATGCCGGTCGGAGATCCCTGGCCCGTCTGCAACAGGTTCGGCACCACGCCCGGATCGTTGAGGTGCCAGTGCCGCTGCGGAATCTCGGTCTCGATGTTCGTCCGGGGCGACTGCCAGCTTGCGCCCGTGATCTCATCGGCATAGCCGTAATTGCCAAACTCCATCACATAGTTGATGCGGACCCCTTTGTTGCCGTCGTCGTCGTTGTCGGACTGCCAAAGCGTGCCGAAGGAGTCGACGGCCACCTCGTAAATATTGCGGAAGTTGTGGGCGAGGGTCTCAAAATCGCTGCCGTCGAGATTGCAGCGGAAGACCATCCCGCCGCGGTACGGCTTGCCGCTGTCGTTGACGATATTCCCCGCGCGGTCCACGATCGGCTTGCCGTTCTTATCATGCACGGCCCTTCCAGTGTTGCCGACGTTCCAGTAGAGCTTGCCATCCGGCCCGAAAACAAACGCGTGGGTCGAGTGATCGTGCTGCGCCTGGCCGACCTTGGTGAAGAGGACGTCTTTCTTGTCGGCCTTGCCGTCGCCGTCTTCGTCCGTCAAGATGAAAACATTCGGCGCGACCGAGACGATCACCTTGTTGCCGAGCACGCAGATGCCGAGGGCGCTGTCGATGTCGCGACCTTGGTAGAACACGGTCTGCTTGTCGGCCACGCCGTCGTGGTCGGGGTCTTCGAGGATCAGGATGCGATCCCCCTCCGGCCGTTGCCCGCTGCGGCCGCGGTAGTTCACCACCTCGCAGACCCAGACGCGCCCCTGGTGATCGACGTCGATATCCGACGGGCTGAGGACCATCGGCTCACCCGCGAACAGCGCCGCGTCCAGGCCGGGCGCGACCTCCAGCCCGGCGACGGCGTTCGCCAGGTCGTGCACCGGCGTCGCCGAGCCCCCCACACTCGCCACCGGGGCCGGCGGCTTCCGGGTGAATACAAGGAACTGCACGGTGCTGCCGAAACCCTGATCGGTCCCTCCATTATCCAACCCGGCCTTCGCCTGGAACCGGGTGTAACCGGCGGGAAGGTCGAACCCGATGATCGACGGCGCATGCGTGCCGAAGCCGTAGCCAATCAGCTTGCCATCCATCCGCAGCGGACCGCCCGCGGCGTTGGCGTTGACGTGGACTGCGCCAAATCCGGTGGAGGCGTCTTTCCACTTGAGGTCGGTGAGCTTCTTCTCGCCGCCGGGACCGACGAGGCGTGGCTCGACCCAGTCGGCCCAATCGCAACTGAAGCCGTCGCCGCCGTCCGTGACCACGAGCCAAAGCTCTTTCGCGCCGGCGATATCGATATCGACGTTGACCGCATGACCGGGCGTGCTGGGAGAAACCAACCGGCTGTCGAACAGCGGTTTGGGATCGGCCGCCGAGACGTGGGAGGTTCCGCAAGCAACCGACAGGACGGTCAGTAGACAAACCCAGCGTCGCATGAGCCAGCTCTCCCAGGCACGGTGTCGAATCAGCAATCGTGAGACGATGATAGCATCGGCGCCGGGTCAGGTCACGCTCGGAAGCCCAGGGATGGCCCACCCTGGACCTCTTGACCGTTCACGCGGACGTGGGAACGCAGGGTCGCGCCGCTCCCTTCGATGTACAGCGCCTGGGGGCGCAAAAAAGGTGTCGGGAAACGCTGATTGGTAAATCAACGCTCCCCGACACGTTTTCGGGCCCGCGGCTTTCACCGATTTCAAAGCCAAAGGAATTGCCGGAAAACCTCGGCTGACACGTTACCCGTCGCCTTTCTTCGTCAACGCATCGAGTTCTTTCTCAACGGCTTCGATCAAACCCTGGAACCTCGCCTGACTGTAGCCCAACGACTGATGAGCGATCCGTCCATCCGGGCCGATTACGTAGTTCCTCGGTATCGATTGGGTCGCGTACTGCTCGAAGATCGCACGCTTGGGATCGGGGCCGATCGAAAATGATAATTTGTGTTCGCGCAAGAATTCCGTCAACTCCGTCTGCGTATGTTCCCGGCCGATTGCGAGGACGATCAGTCCGCGCTTCTGGTTCGGCTTCCAGATCTCGCGCTCGAGTTTCGGCAGCTCTCCCAGACACGGCCCGCACCAGGTCGCGAAGAAGTTGATCAGGACGACCTTGCCCTTGAGGTCGGAGAGGCGCACGCGTTTGCCTTCCAAAGTCGTGACCTCGAAATCCGGGGCGACGCCACCCGTCTTGGTGAGTGCGTCGTGGTCGGGCGAATCGGCATCGTCGTGCCGGCCCTGTTGGAAGGTCTTCGCTTCCGTTCCAGGGTCGAGATAAATGGTCGAGGGCCAGTCCAAGTCGCCGTGGAGAAATCCGTGATCAAACTGTGTCGGCCACCTTCCCGTCATCTCGGGGAGGGTGAAATCGGTGGTGCGGTGGGTGCGCATCCCCTTCGCTTCGACGACGAGACTCACCTGCGATCGAGCGGGCATCGACGGCAGCCGGAACAGTCCTTTTTCGTCCGACGTTCCCCGCAACGCCCCTTCGATCGGCGTGCCTTCAAGGGCCGGCCTCGAGAACTCGGTGACCCTCATTCCCTGCCCTTCGGGGACGGGGGCGTTGACGCTCTGGACCCAGGCATCGGCCCCCGCGATCGGCTTCTCATCGTGGTCCTGGACTATGCACGCGAAGGGCCTCGTCCGCGGCAGGACCAGCGTCAACGCGTCGGGCGATTCGGGGTCGCTGACACCGGACGGTGCAAGCCCTTCCTTCAAGGCGTAGACCTTCGCGACCGTCTTCGAATCCTTCGGACCGGTCAGCTTGAGCGCAAACCGGCCGTCGGGGCTGGTCGTGATCACCTGGCGATCGATCCTCTTGCCCTGGTTGATCAGCGCGGCGACGACCGTCGCGCCGCCGATCGGATCGTCGGAAACGTCGCGCACGAGGCCCGCCACCGAGACGGTCGCGTTCGGCTCCTTTTGCACGAGGACCAGAATTGCGGTTTTGCTGTCGCTTGACATCGCCATCTTCGTCGGTCGATCAACCATCGCCCCGGGTTCTGTCGTGCAAATCCAGAGATTGCCTCTTACGAAATAGTAAATACCCGTACACGTTTTCCCCTTATCCGGACCGTCGAGGAACGTGAGGTCGATCTGATTGGGCGACTTGCTTGTATCGACCGTGAACGACAGCTTCACAGCCTCCTTTCCGTGGCGGGTCCAGGTGATTTCCTGACCGCGAATCTCCCACCGCCATGATTTTCGGATCAGTTCCAGATCGGTGTACCACAGGACCGATTCGCAGGCGTCAAAACTCCAGGTTCCCTGGAAGGGCCGCAGGTCCTTGGCGATCGGTTTTTCCGCGGCGACGATCTGGTCTCGCGGCGCCTCGGCCGCCGCGACGTTCGGTGCCGGAGCCGCGGGCTTTTCTTTCTTCACCTTGAGATCGGGCACGGAAAACGTGTTCGCGTCGTCAGGAATCACGACGTCCCGGCCGGCGTAGGACCAGGGAGGGCCGCCAGCGGTGTAGAACCGCGTTTTGCCGGGCGGCAGCCGGAAGTGATACAGCCCCTTCGCGTCCGTCTTCGTGCTCATGATGGCCGCGCCGCTGTCGGGCCGGGCGGGGCCGTACATGCCGATGAAAATCCCCGGGACCGGATCGCCCGTGCCGATCTCGACGACCTTGCCGTCGACCAGGACCCCTTCGATCAGTTCGATCGTCACCTCGGAAGTCTTACCCGGATGGAGGGACAGGTTGTCGATCGCGCGATAGGTCCAGGGGCCGTCGTTGGGATGCTCGACCAGGAAGATGTTGCCGCCACCTTCGGGAAGCCCGACGAACTCGAAGCGTCCGGCGGAGTCGGTTTTCGCGGTTCGCCAGAACTGCACGGAATCGCTCGTGCTCTGGAGTGCGACCTTCAATCCCACGATACTCGGTCCCGGAAACTTGTTCACGACGCGGCCCTTGACTCGGGCTTCGGACTCCATCGTCAAGCGCGCCGGCTTCGCGTCCGAACCGGAGATGTACCCAGCCTCGTAATCACCGGGCACTTCGGTCGTGTAGTCGGCCATGCCGTCGGCCGACACATTGAGCAACACCCGTTGCGGCGAGGGGACCGCGGGGAAGCGAAATCTGCCCTGCTTGTCCGTGGTCGTGTGGAACAGCGCTGCGAGGGGAGTGCCTTGCACGACGTTTTCGAGAATGGGGTTGTGGTCGTACTTTCCTCCTTTGCTCCGCATATACCGGACTTGGACCCTGGCGCCCGCGACGGCGCTCCCGTCGCGTTTTCGAACGATCCCGACGAACGGCTCCGACTTGATCAGAACCAGTTCCATGTCGCCTGTTGGCGGCGATTTCTCGCCGAGACCGTGAAACTTGCTGGCAGGGGCCAGCCCCTCTTTGTAGGCGAGCACATAAGCGAGCTTCCTCTCGCCTTCCTTCGCCGGGAACGCGAAGCGGCCATCCGCGCCCGTGGTGGCGATCTCGTGGTTCGCCTTGTCGGTGAAAGCGCCGGCAACGACCGTGGCCCCGGCGACCGGACGTCCGTCCGAATCCCGCACGACGCCGGCCAACGAGCCGGGAGGCGCCGGTTGCTGGGCGGCGCTGGCGTGGCGCAGCACGGATATCGTCAAGAACGGCAGCGTCCCCCCGATGGCGCCCACCGTGATCGCGACGGCCGCGACGATCCTGAGCGTTCGCAGGTTCATGGCTCGAATCACCCTTTCGGATAAGGCCGCAACCGGCGCCGAGACCTGCCCGGCGAGGGAGTGACCGGCAACGCTGGAGTACATGGATTGGGTTGCGCGCTCCTGCAAACAGGTCGCCACCAACTCCGGGCGCAGGGCCGGAGCGGGCAGCGTGACCGTGGGCGCGAAGCCGCGACGCGTGAGTCGCCGGCGGAGCCGGTCACGCCCGCGCGCCAGGCGACTCCGGACCGTCCCCACCGGCCACCTCAGCCGGCTCGCCGCTTCCTCATGGCTTAACCCTTCGAGATAGCACGCGACGAGCGCCGCGCGGTAAGGCGAGGGAATCCGATCGAGCTCCTCGTGCAGCGCAGCGCGAATGTCCGCCCGCTCCATGGCGTCCGGGTTGGGATCGGAGGTCGCTGGCCGGACCGCCTGCCGCTCGACCTCGCAGCGGCGCGACGCCTCGGTCTTCGCCCGCAAGGCCACCCGCAGCGCGACGCGGTGCAGCCAGCCGCCCAAGGCGTCGCGATCACGGACCGAGCCGGCTCGGCGCACCAGAACCAGGAAGGTGGCCTGGAACGCGTCATCGACGTCCTGCGGATCGCGCAGCACGCGCCGGCAGACGTCGAGCACCATCGGCCCGTGGCGCGCCACCAGCTCCCCGAAGGCGACCTCGGCCTCCGCGCGATGGACTGCAAACCACTCCAGCAGCTCGCCGTCCGCTCGATCGCCGACAGAGCCGACGCTGAAGAGAGTACGGAGTTCCCGGAGCGCGGAATTCGACCTGCTGGTTGCCATCGCCCCCGTCTCCCGGCGTTAGATGTTCTCTCACCATTCTTGAGCCTCGAAGCCACCCGACCAATCCCATTTTTTCCCAAAGCCCGATCGGATTCGGAAATCCTTGACCGAAGCGACCCACCTTGACGACAATTCTCGATCGGAACCGGCGGTCGACCCGGCCAATGGCCATCTGGCGAGCATGCGGGGTGGAACATGAATCGCGGATCAGTCCTGGCGCTGGTGATCGCGTGGGCGAGCATCCTCTTTGGGCCGAATTTGGCGGGACGTCTTCAGGCGCAGGACCTGGATCAGCTCGAGAAGCAATTCGGCGCGGCGATGGAAGCCGGGCACCATCGCGAGGCCGAGCAGCTCGCGAGGCGCGCCCTGGCGCTGAGCGCTAAAACGCGCTTTCCGAGTGCGCTGGAATCTGATGCGGCGCTCGCGGTCTGGAACCTTAATTTGGGCATGGCACTTTATACTCAAAATCAATACGTTGAGGCCGAGGGCCACTATAAGCGGGCGATGGCAATCTGGGAGCGGTACGTCGGACCCGAACACCACCTCGTGGCGCAGTGCCTTAACAATCTGGCCGTCTTGTACTTTGAACAGGGACGTTACGCCGAAGCCGAACCCCTTTACAGACGGAACCTCGCGATCGAAGAGAAGGCGCTGGGCCCCGGTCATCCTGACTTCGCGACCGGCCTGAACAACCTTGCCTTATTTTACACGGCCCAGGCGCGATATGCCGACGCCGAACCGCTCTACCGACGGGCCCTGGCGATCTACGAGCGGGCACTCGGCCCGGAACACCGCGACGTCGCCAGGAGCCTGAACAACCTCGCCAAGCTTAAAGAGGAAGTGGGGCGCTATTCCGAGGCCGAACCACTCTACAAGCGGGCCCTGGCGATCCGCGAACGAGCGCTCGGGCCCGGGCACCAGGACGTCGCCAACAGCCTCAACTTCCTCGCGTCCATGTACGAGGCCCAGGGACGGTACAAGGAGGCCGAACCGCTCCTCGAGAGAGCCCTGGCGATCAACGAAAAGGCGGACGGTCCCGACTCGATGAGCGCGGCGGATTGCCTTAACGACTTGGCCAACCTTTATTTCGATCTACGCCTCTACGGCAAGGCCGAGCCGCTCGTTCAGCGCGCGATCAAGAGCGCCGAAAAAACGCTCGGCGCCGACCACGGCGCGTTGGCGATCTACCTTGACACCCTCGGCGACATCGAGTACCGGCAAAGCCGGTTCGCCGACGCCGCCGCGCACCTCAACCGCGCCCTGGCGATCGACAAGAAGGCGCACGGCACCGAAACGCGCCTCACGGCCTACGGCTCGTGGTCGCTTGCTCAGATCGAGGCGAAACAGGGGCGGGTGACGCAGGCAAAACATTGGATCGATCGCGCGATCGCCGTGGCCGAGAAGATCGGCATGAGCTCCGGTTTCCGCTCGACCCTTCATGACTTCCGCGCCTCGCTCGGGTGGCAAGAGGGACGGCGCGATGAGGCGCTGACCGAGCTGCGCTTGGCCATGAAGCTGGCCGACGATCAGCGCGGTCTGATCTCCGGCGGCGAGGTTGAACGCGCTGCGACGTTCGCCGATTATGCCGGCGTCTACGAGCGGATGGTCCAGTGGCAAACCGAGCTCGGTGACGTCGGCGCAGCGCTCGAAGCCATTGAACGATCCCGTGCGCGGTCACTGCTCGATGAGATATCGCTGGCCGGCGTCGACCTCCAGGCCGGGCGACCCATCGCTGAGCGCCAGCGGCTGGAGCGCGAGGGGGCCGTGCTCCGCGAGCGGGTCGTCGTGCTCGAGAAACAACTCGGGCCCGTCGAATCCGACCCGGCTCGCAAGGCCGAGGCGAACCGGCTCGGCAACGAGCTTGACGAGGCCCGCCGCCGCCTGTACGAGCACGCCCGAGACGCTCGGACCTCAAGCCCGCTGTACCGCGACCTCCTCAACCACGGCGCGGGGCCTCCTGGCCTCGACCAGATCCAGCGCCGGCTTTGCGGCGACGGCGGCGTGCTCTTGAGCTACCTCTTCGGTCACGAGGGGGGATATGTCATCGCCGTTGGTCCCGGACGGGCACGAGTGTTCGCCCTGAAGCTCGACGACGCTGACGCCAAGGCCTTGGGCTCGACTCCCGGACCGCTGACCGCCGAACGCTTGCAGTCGGTGCTCATCGGACCCAACGGAACGGGTGTCGTGCCTCGCCTGGCCGACCCCAACGCCGCGAGCGCCGCTCCGTCGCTTGCCGTTCTCTGGCGCGTCCTGGTTCCCGAGGCCGAACGCGGCGCCCTTGTCGGCGGTACGACGAAGCGCCTGACCATCGTGCCCGACGGCCCGTTGGCCTTCCTCCCGTTCGAAGCGCTGGTCGTCGAGGAGGGGAAGGAGCCCAAGTACCTGCTCGACGCCGGCCCGCCGGTCGTTTACGCCCCGTCGGCCACGATCTCGCTGAGCCTCGCCGAGCGTACCGGTGAGCCCGCGGTCCGCGACCGTGACCCCGTGCTGGCGCTCGGGGACCCAGCCTACTCCGAAGCCGTCGCCGGGTCGGCGTCGGACAACGCTCGCGGCCTACGCGGCTCGCGACAGCGGTACGTACTGGCGGGAGGCGCGCTGCCTCGGCTCCCCTTCTCGGGTTGGGAGGCGGAGTGGGTCGCCAAGGCATTCAACGACGCAGGTATCAAAGCCGGCGTCTTCACCGGCGCCAATGCCACCGAGGCAGCGGTGCGCTACTGGACCCCTGGCCGCAAGATCATCCATCTCGCGTGCCACGGACTGGCCGACCAGTCGCTGGGCAACTTCTACGGCTCGCTCGCGCTCACGCCGGGCCCCAATGCCGACACCAACCCGGCCGACGACGGCTTCCTGATGCTCGGCGAAATTTGCGAGCTGGGTCTGAAGGGCTGCGAGCTTGCGATCCTTTCCGCGTGCCAGACCAACTTCGGCCCTCAGCAAACAGGCGAGGGAACGTGGTCACTCTCGCGCGGCTTCCTGGTGGCCGGCGCACGCCGCGTGGTCGCGAGCAACTGGCTGGTGGACGACGAGGCGTCGGCAAGCCTTATCAGCATCGCTTGCACGCTGCTGGCCAAGGCCGAGAAGGCGGGGCAGCCAGAGGACTACGCAGGGTCGTTGCGCGAGGCAAAGCGTTGGGTACGCGGTCACGACAAGTGGCGGTCGCCCTACTTCTGGGCGCCGCTGGTACTGATCGGGCCCCCCTGATCGCGCCGCGTGATCCCGCCCCATCCGGTATCCCGAGGACGTCGTCGCTAGAGCGCCTCACACACGCGTTGCGCGTGTCCTTCCCGGAGCGCCCCCGCCCGCCTCTCCTTCGTCAGAGGCGTTTCGACCTCTCGAGCGCAGATGGGCGGCGTGGGACCGCCGATCAGCGAATCAAGGTGGGCCTGGCGCGGGCCGCTGAAAGGTCGGTCTTGCAATGATTTCATCGCGCCGCCAGCGAGAGTGGTTTGTGTCGCGCCGTTGACAGCCCCGAAGGGGGCGCCATGGCACGCACTAAGACCCGGATGAATCGAACTCGTCGTCGAGACCAATCGTTCATCACCCCCGTGTCGGTGATCCCACTTGACCTCGAAACCTTTGTCCCAACGTTATCCGCACTTGAGAATGCGCCGACTTGCCGCCGCTTTCACAGCGCGAGCAAGCTCCGCCACTCAAAACAGGGTCCCCATGCGCAGCGCGGATACAAACCACCCTACGCTCGGGTAACCTGCGGATGTCGAGACCTTTTCCTTCCTATTCAGAACCCGTGAAGACACCAAGAAGATACTATGCACGTGCATTAAGGAATCTCCCGATGTCCGACGGCAGCCTCTCGGCCCGAAGGCGGGGTTCGGGCTTGATTTCCTGAATTCCGGGATCCGCCCTAAACTTTTTGCCGAACGCCTCTTCAGCCGCCCTTCGCGAGGGCCCAGGAAAAGTCTCGCATAACGAGGCGCGAACTCGCGACATCTAATCCTTGTGTCGTGGCGAAGCGCGCTGCCGAGGAGACCGCGGGAATGCCGATGGCCGATACCGAGAGGTGGTTCCTGGAACAGGTCGAGCGCTCGCACGTGCGTTTGCGTGCGTACATTCGCTCGATGGGGGTCCGGGCCGAGGAAGTCGACGACCTGGCCCAGGAAGTCTTCTTGCTGTGCTGGGAAAAGTTCAACGAGTTCGATCGTGAGGGCCATTTCGACGCCTGGGTCCGGCAGATCGGCCGCCGCCTCATCGCCAACGAGCGACGCAAGGAACTGCGTCGGAGCCGCCTCCTGTCGGATCACGTGACCGAACTCCTCCTCGATGGGGACGGCCCGGTGGAGAACCCGTCGTACGCCGGGTATGACACTGAGCAAGAACTGAGCGCGTTGCGGGAGTGCATGTCCGAGATGCCCAAGGCGAGTCGCGAACTCCTTCGCCAGCGCTACTTTGAAGAGCTCAGCCCGGGCGCGATCGGCGGCCTGCTGGGGAAGTCGTCGAACCAGGTTCGGCAATCGCTGTTGCGGCTCCGGCGAGCCTTGCTACTGTGCCTGAAAACTCGGCTACAAATGAGCGATATTTAGAACGATGATGAACGACCCAGGTTGGACCAGGATCGACGCAGCACTCGCGCGGTTCCTCGACGGTGAACCCGAACCGGAGGACGCCGAAACGCTGGCCGCGGCGATGGCCGGCGATCGGGACTTCGCGCGGGAAGTCCGCCGCTTGTTGACGCTCGATGACTTGCTCCGCCAGGACGCGCTGCCGGACGATCGCGCATTCGTCGAGTCGCTCACGATGAGGCTCGGCCAGGGGCGAGATGATGGCGCCTTCCTCCGTCGCTTCAGGCGTCTTCCCCGGCTCGAGAAGGTCAAGGTCACTCCACGAGCCTGGGGGATCGCGGCGGCCGTCGTGCTCGTCTGCGTGTCGCTCTCCGTTCTGGTCGTGGGGCGAGACCGGCGGGGGAAGAACGAACCGGCCGATCAGACGCGGTCGGACTTGCCGGATCGGACGGTGGCCGTCTTGACGCGAGTGGTCGACGCCCGCTGGGAGCCGGCCGACTTCTCGATCGATGAAGGCTCGGCCCTCTCGCCCGGCCGCCTTCACCTTGCGGAGGGCCTGGTCCAAATCGAGTTCATCAGTGGCGCGGGGGTTATCCTCGAGGGGCCGTGCGACTTCGAGCTGCTCTCGGCGAACCGGGCCGTCTGCCACCGAGGTAAGCTCCGCGCCCACGTCCCGCCCGCAGCCAAGGGATTTACCATCGCGGCCTCCGGTATTGACGCAGTCGACCTCGGTACCGAGTTCACGCTCAAGGTCGACGACCGAGGACAAGGGCAGATCCACGTCCTCGACGGCGCCGTGCAGCTCCACGCGGCTGGTGAGCGTTCTCCGATCCAGGGCATCAAGACACTCACCGCCGGGCAAGGCGTCGAGTACGGCCCAGGGAACCAACTCCGCGAGCTGGTGGGCGACCCTGCCGGCATCGTCGACCGGTCCCGACTCCTCGAGCTCGAACATACGCACCAGCAGCAGCGTTATCGAGCCTGGCTGACCCACAGCCAGACGTTCCGGACCGACCCCGATCTTCTCCTCTACTACACGTTCGAGGAGGCGAACACCTGGGAACGCACCTTGCGGAACGTCGCCTCTCCCCAGGTCGACGGGTCGCGCAACGGCGCGGTCGTCGGCTGCCTCTGGTGCCCCGGACGCTGGCCGGAGAAATCCGCCCTCGAATTCAAGCGGACCAGCGACCGTGTACGGATCAACGTCCCGGGTGAGTTCGATCAATTGTCGCTCACCGCCTGGGTCCGCATGGAAGGGCTCAACTACTGGCTCAGTGCGCTGATGCTCACCGACGGCTGGGAGCTGGGAGAGGTCCACTGGCAGATCACCGCCAACGGCGAGCTCCTCCTCGGCGTCTCCCTGCCCGATACCCGCGACGGCGACGGTCACCGGTCCCCTCCCGTCCTCGGACCGAAAGACCTGGGCCGCTGGGTCCACCTGGCCGCCGTTTACGACAAACAGACCAACCTCATCGCCCACTACCTCGACGGCAAGCGCGTCTCGCAGGGCCTCCTCCGTGTTCCCACCACCATGCGGATCGGCCCCGCCAACCTCGGCAACTGGAACCCCTATCCAGACTTCCTGAAAAACTCGAGGCGCAGCCTTAACGGCCGCATCGACGAGTTCGCGATCCTGCGACGCGCTTTGACCGACGACGAAGTGAGGCAAATGTACGAGATGGGCAAGCCGAACTCGTGAGATCCCGGGTCGCGTTCAACCCGCCTCCCTTCTCCCCGGCCCGGCAATCGTCGAGAACACGACAAGATCGCGCAAACTTACATCAACATTCATAATCATTTTGACTCATACAATACTGACGGAGTTCCGGCCCATGAAGGCCCACTGCGTGCACTGCTTCAACAATCTCAAGCGCGTCGGCCCGCGCGCGCTGAACGACAAGCGCGGCAGCACGTTGCTGCCGCCCGGCGTGGAGTCGCCGAGTTGGGGGACGCGGGCCGCTCTCAGCCTGCCTGACGTCGGGCGTTCCCGCGTTCCCATGGAATCGAGACGAGGAAGTTGGACGATGATGCGACACAAGAGCCGTCGAGGGTTTACGCTGATTGAGCTTCTGGTGGTGATCGCGATCATCGCCGTGTTGATCGCACTCCTGCTGCCGGCCGTGCAGGCCGCGCGCGAGGCGGCGCGGCGAATCCAGTGCACCAATAGCCTGAAGCAACTTGGCCTCGCCATGCACAACTATCACGACGCGGCAGGCACATTCCCGATTGGGCGGATGGGACTCAACGGTCCGCCCGGTTTCACCGGCTATGGAGACACTTCCGGCGGCAGGAACCAACGACGAACCTGGGCCTTCTCGATCTTGGCTAACATTGAACAGGGGGCGCTCTTCAATTCGATCAACTTCAGCGCAGCATACAACCAGCCAGCGAATCAAACCGTGTGCACAACATTTGTCGGCGCATACGCTTGCCCGTCGGACCCGAACGTGATCACCAACGTCGACGCTGCCGGGCTGAGGCAAGGCAATTACATGGTAAACTGGGGCAACGCGACGTACTATCAGGACGCGTACAATAACCCGTACACGTCCGGGCCGGCGCAGTCGGTCACGTTCGGGGGAGCCCCCTTTGGCTTCAGTAAGTCGTTCGGGTTACAAACCATCATCGACGGCACCAGTAATACCCTGCTCATGAGCGAGGTCATCGCGTGCATCCCCCGCGGGACCAGCGGCGCCCTGGACGACCACCGGGGCATGATCTACAACGACGATCACAATTGCGCAATGTTCATGGCCTACACTCAACCCAATTCCACCACCCCCGACTACGTGCCGGAGTACTGCGTTTATCCGTACGGTACCAACCCGCCCTGCATTGAAAACTCGACCGCCGAGCACGCGGGTACCCCGTCGTTCAACGCGGCACGCAGCTTCCATTCCGGCGGCGTGAACGCCGTGTGTGCGGATGGCAGTGTCAAGTTTTTCAAGAACTCGATCAGCCTGCCCATATGGCAGGCCCTGTCAACCACCCGGAACGGCGAGGTCGTCAGCGCCGATTCCTATTGAGCGGCCGATGGTTCCGAAGGAATTTCGCATGATGAGCCAAGCCGTCACGAGACGAGTCCTGCTGGTTGTCGGACTATGGGGCGCGCTGTTCAGCGCGCCAACCTCGATCGCGGTGAACGCGGCGGAAGGAAAACGACCGAATATCCTGCTTGTGATCGCCGACGATTGGTCGTTTGGCCACGCCGGTGCGTATGGCTGCAAGTGGATCAACACACCGGCCTTCGACCGGGTTGCGAGGGAAGGAACCCTCTTTTCCCACGCCTTCACGAACAATCCGAAGTGCAGTCCCTGTCGGGCCAGCCTCTTGACGGGCCGCAACGCCTGGCAGCTCGAGGAGGCGATGTGTCATAACGGAGTCTTCCCCGCGAAATGGCCCGTCTATCCCGACCTGCTGGAGCAAGCCGGCTACAAGGTTGGCCATACCGGCAAGGGGTGGGGGCCGGGTGACTTCAAGGCGGGGGGCTTCAAGCGCAACCCTGCCGGGCCGGCTTACCAGAGCTTCAAGCTCAAGCCCCCGTTGGAGGGACTGAGCTCCACCGATTGCGCCAGAAACTTCCAGTCTTTCCTCGAAGAAAGGATGCCCGGGCAACCGTTCTGTTTCTGGGTCGGCGGACAGGAGCCCCACCGTCCTTATGAAGACGGCGCAGGCCGGCGCGCTGGGCGGGACCCGGCGGGCGTCACGCTCCCAGCGTTTTATCCCGACTCAAACGTGATTCGAAGCGACATACTCGACTACGCGCGCGAAGTTGAGTGGTTCGACGCCAATCTCGGCAAGATCCTCGACCAACTCGCGAAGATCGGGGAGCTCGACGACACGTTGGTTCTGGTCACGTCGGACCATGGAATGCCCTTCCCCCGCGTGAAGGGCCAAGTTTACGAAGCAGGCTTTCACTTGCCGATGGCGATCCGCTGGGGCCGGAGGGTAAAGCCGGGCCGCGTGGTCGGTGACTTTATCAACATCCGCGACCTGGCCCCGACGTTCCTCGAGGCAGCCGGGCTGAAAGCCCCCGCCTCCATGAGCGGCCAAAGTTTTCTCTACGCTTTGCTGAGCGAAAAATCGGGTCAGATCGATCCAGACCGCAATCGGATGATGATCGGAAAAGAGCGGCACGACCTCGGCCGACCGAACGATCAGGGCTACCCGGTTCGGGCCATCCGTACTCCGGAGTACCTTTACATACGCAATTATGAACCCGACCGCTGGCCGGCCGGAAACCCGGAGACGAGCTATCCGAACTGTGACAACGGTCCGACCAAGACATTAATCACGTCTGAATTCAATATGTATTACCGGCTCTGCTTCGGCAAACGACCTGCCGAAGAGCTGTACAAGGTCGCCGACGACCCCGACTGCGTCAAGAATCTCGCGGCCGAGCCGTCGCTTCAGGCTCTGAAGCAGCAGCTCGGAACGGAGATGGAAGCACGCCTGCGCCAGGACGAAGACCCGCGCATGTTTGGACGCGGCGCGATTTTCGAGTCGTACAAGTACGTCGGAAGCCGAAGCCACTCTTACGACGCGTGGCTGAAGAACCGCCAGTGACGGTCGCTCCGAGGCCACAATCAAGTGGGCACTTAACTTACGGAGGTCAGGGGAAATCGGCAACTCGCGTCGGCTTGATTGTGTCGAAAGCAGTTGACCGGAGAGGCTGGGGCGCTCGGTCTGTCGTTCGAACCCTGCGGCAGCGCAAACGCCCGGAGTGGCCTGAGACGACGGCAGGTTGCTGATACGCCGGAACGAGTAACCCCCTCGAATTCCTTGGGGCTCGCGTGCCCGCCGCGAAGAGAGAGAATTATCCTAACATGCCATATATTACAAATCTTAATATTATCAATTAACGGTTTTTATATTGTACTCGGCGGCATCGCAGAAACGAAGGATGAGCCCACGTACCGACGCTACGAGCGCTTCAGCGCAAGGATGAGGTCATCGAGCTGGGTGGACATGTCGGTTTCGACGGCATCGAGCGGTACGTTCCGAAGGTCCACCCAGAAGTATTCTCGCAAGCTCGGGGACAAGAGGCTGGCGTCGGCCCCGGGCAACAGGATCGGAATCAGTCGGAAGGACGAGTCGGCAGTAGCCATTTCGATGCCGATGGAACTCTCTCGGGTCTGCCATTCGGAGCCGGGTGTTTGCGGCCCAAAAAAGAACAGCAGAGCCCGACTCCGTCGTAGCGAGTTGTCGAGAGCCTTACGCCAGTTGGTGCCGGGAGTCAGGTCCGCATCCCAGGCGACACGCATCCCAGCCTCCGACAAGACCTTGGCAATGCGCCCCACATACTGTTTGTCGGTCATGCGGTAACTCAGGAACGCGTCGAACAGTTTGTCCGGAGCCGCTCTTTTTCGCACTTCATCTCGTGCTAACCTGATCAGGAACGTTGCGGCGGCTTCACGTGGTCCTCGGTTCGTCAGCCACTGCTTGCCCTGCGGCAGCAAGAGTAGCGCCGCCAGATCTGGGTAGGCAAGCATGGCCCGCGCAACCTCTTCCTCCCGCTTAGCGGCAGTTCCGGTCGCTTCGAGCGCTGCGCGATCCGGCAGTTCATCTTTGGTCCACTTGGCGACGCCCTCGCAAACTTCCGGAGACGACAGCAACAGGTCGTAAACCGAACGCCAACGAGTCTGAAGCGCTCGCGTCATCGCGAAGTAGAGCAGATCGATCGCGGGCCCTTCGTGGGCCCCGGCGAGATTGCCGTTGATACTCGCGTCGATAATCAAACTGTTGATGAAGCGTATCGTGGCACGCGGGTTACCCCGGCCCGTAAGCTGCACAACTTCCAACAATGGCTTGAACGCAGGCAGATTCCCCACCAATACCCTCGTAAAATGATCCATGCGCAGATCATGCGGTGGAATCCGAAACTGCATTTGGATGACTTTGTCCAGATAGGCACGTCCCTCGAACTCGGTAATACCGTACTGCTGTCGATACTGGTAATCGAGGAATCCCTCGAGCACGGCACTCGCGATACCTAGCACGAACACGTAGCCTTTTTGTCCGAAGACCAACTTCAAGCTTTCCAGCAACTGGAGGGCCTTCGCTGGGAGGCAGCGATCTACATCATCGAGGAATACAACGATGCGTTTTCCTTCCGGCAGCGTGGAACGCTCGAGGGCCGAATACACGGCGGCATAGATGCTCTCGTACTCCAGGCCACCTTGTCTTTCGCTTTGCGCGAGTCCCGTTAGCCGCTCCTCAGCCGTGATGGCTTTGTCCACGTCGAAATCGACGCCGACTTTAGCGAGCGGCAAGTCAGCTTCCGCCTTAAAGGACAAGCCTCGCAAGATCGCTCGCAGTCCCCGTGATAGTTTGCCGAGGGCATCCGCGAAGGGGCCGCCCGGCCTGCTGGCAACCGCCGCTGACTCAGCGACGACGCGGACCAATGGAACAATGGGGTGCGATTCTCCTTCGTAGCGCCAGGCATTGAACCAGACCGTCAGGGAATCTTGTTGATGATGCTTGTCGAGTTGATTCCTGATCATCCTCATCAGGCTGGTTTTGCCGGTCCCCCATTCCCCGAGAATGGCAATCGCGAACGGACCTTCGGTTCCGAGAATGGCGTCGGTCATCGTGCCCGCATATGCGGAAAACCCCAATGAATCGATGCGATTTTCGGACTCGTCTTCCAGTAGCGGCGTGTCCTTGAGCAGCTTCATAGCGGCTTCCCCCACAACTCTTGTTCGCCGAAGCAGCGACCCCAAGCGCAGCGCCGGGCATGAGCACCGAAGGCGGACCGAAGTTCGGCGCTCGAAGCGGCGGGCGGCACAGCCGCGTTCGGTTATCGCGTCGTTGACCGTGCATACAACGTTCGTCGCGTCATCTCACAGAGAGGCCGTGAGGGTCCGCGGGAATTCGGCGTTCCGTTTCAGATCCACCCCTTACAACCACCCGGAAAGCGTTCTAGAGTCTCCCGCGGGCAACCAGCTCATTCCGTACAGCGCTCGGAAGCTCATTGATGTATTGGCTGCCCAGCCGATTCAGCACTTCAGGGCGGGATAGCTCCGCGATGACCACCTCAAACACCTCAGGCGCGGCAAGAACACCGACTTTGTCGGCGAGACGAATCACGAACGAATCGAATTTGTCGTCGATCAACTTGATGTCTCGCCGCTGAAACACTTGTTCTAAGTAGTGCTTTTTGTGAGGCGCCACAGGACCAACGGAATAGGAGCGAGACAAGTAATCTCGGAGCTTTTCGCCAAGTTCATAGTAAATATTGTTGAAGTTATAATCCACCAAACTGTAACCGATAAACAGGGTTGAGAAGTTTCCGGCAAGTTCGCGAACCTCGTCGTAAATACGCTTTCGCTTTGTTGTCGAGTTGTAATAGTCGCGAGCCGTCAAGACGAGTGGAGCATTGTGGTCATACAACAGGCCAAGGCATCCGTGCGGTTTGTAGAGGGGTACTTCGCTCGGGCTGTGACCGGTGGTGAGTTCCGAGTCGGCACGAATGACACGGCAGATCTTGGTGGTGATGCCGTGCTGACTGGCGACCGCAAAACCGCGCTCAATGACTTGGTTGTAGTTGGTCGTAATGAGCGCGCGCCAGGGAAAAAGCGGCAGCAAGAGGTGCCCGACGGTAGGGCGCAGGTCCTTGAGGCGGCGGTAAACAAAATCGTCCAGAGCACGGCGATGCTGGGGCGAAGCCGCCTCGAGGAACTCGCTCACCTCCATCAAGCTGCCGGAAAAGTTCGCAGGATCTTCGCCGAGGTGCTTGATGATGTCTCTCGCCAAATCCTGTCCTGTCGCGCCGCCTCCTTGTCCCGATTCGCAGGCAAGCGCTGACCCGGCGCCGAGAAAGGCGATGACGTGACCGTCGCTAACTTCCGTTGCGAGTTCCTGGATCAAGTCTGGCATCGCCGGATCTCGATGACGAGTGCAAAAGGGCCTGGCAATTGTCCGACCACCGAAGTGCCGTGAATTATTACCATGCTGTAGGTGCAAAACAAGACTCAGATCGGGGACCAGTCTGCGCTTATCCGGGGATGTGAACCGGGAACAGGGAAAGAACATGACCAGACGCCAGATCTCAAATGAACGGATCGGCGTTAGATTTTGGGCAGGGAGATACGGACCCCTCGGCGCAACGAGGCAGGGCCCGACATGATTGTTTGACGAACTCCGGTGCGCGCTTGACCGGGCTGCTGCCGGCTGCTCTGATGAGGCTTCAAAGGTTGGCCAGGGGACGCATCGTTTCGTTCTTTCGTCAGCGCAGTACGGGAGGATCGAGGGATGTCGGAATGGTGTACGAGCTCGATGGATCGTCGCGGGTTCCTCCAGGCGGGGGTCGCGGCAGCGACGGCGGCGGGCCTTGCCTCGGGCGTTGCGAGCGCCGAGGAGCCTGAGGGCAACGCCAAGCCGCGTCAAAACAAGCCGGTGCTACCCAGGCGCGTGCTGGGCAAGACCGGGGTCGAAGTGACGATGCTCAACCAAGGGACCGTCGGCGAGCCGGCCTCGCTCGAGCGGTTGCTGCGCTATGCGTATCGTGAAGGGGTGCGCTACTTCGATACGGCCGAGGGCTACAAGAACGCCGAGAGCGTTTTCAAGGGCTGGTTCACCGCGCAGCCCGAAGTGCGCAAGACCATCTTCCTCGCCACGAAGAGCGGCGTCGGCAAGCCGGAAGATATGCTCAAGAAGGTCAACCAGCGTCTCGAACGCCTGGGCACGGACTACATCGACCTGCTCTTCTACCACGGGCTCGATACCCGCAAGAAAGACTGGCCGAAGAGCAAGGAGATGAAGGACGCCATCGAGGCGATCAAGAAGACGGGCAAAGTGAAGTTCGTCGGCTTCTCGACGCACGACGCGTCCATCGCCGAGCAGCTCGAGAACGCCGCCGCGGGCGGGTTCATCGACGTGATCATGCTCAAGTTCAGCCCCTGGCTCGAGAAAGACTCGGCCCTGAACAAGGCGCTCGACGCCTGCCATAAGGCGAACATCGGCCTCGTGTCAATGAAGCAGATCGCCGGGCAGGCGCTCCGGATCACCGAGCAGCGGGTGCCTTCCCTGAAGGCGAAGAACCTGACGCCCCCCCAGGGACTCCTGCACGCGATCTGGTCCGACGAGCGATTCTCGGCCGCGTGCGTGACGATGCGAAACCAGGATCAGACTCTGGAGAACGCCGACGCCGCCCGCCGGTTCGAGCCGCTGAAGCAGGCCGAGCTGGATGAGTTGCGCGACGCGCTGCTGGCCGCCGGTCCCACGATGTGCCCGAACTGCGACGGCCGCTGCGCCCTGGCCGCCGGCACGAAAGCCAAGCTGGGCGACCTCGCCCGTTTCTACACCTATCATGAAGACCACGGCATCCGCGGCCACGCACGCGAATGTTATTCCGAGCTCGCCGCGGACGAGCGGGATTGGTCCGGCGCCGACCTCGTCGCGGCCCGAGAGGCCTGCCACAACCAGCTCGATTTCGCCAAGATCCTGCCAGAAGTCGACCGGTTGCTGGCGTGAATCTGGCCGCGGGAAGTCGGACTCAAAGCGTGGCGCGGGTCGGCAATCGACTCGCGCCACGCTCTTTGATTCATCAAAGGGAAGGGGGGTGCGGTTTAGGCAAAGGGCGCACCCCGGCGCAGATTGTCATGTGGGACCGGCCATTGTCAGTCGTGGATCGGCCGGCAATAGCCGGCCCTACAAGTTGCGGGAATTGTGTGACTAGGACCGTCGCGCATTGGAACCAGTAGGCGGATCCGGTCTAGCGAAGGTCGCACCTGGCGCGGATTGTTTTGTAGGGTCGGCGATAGCCGGCCCTACAGACTGTAGAGACCGTGCCACCCGGATCGTCGCGATCGGAAC
Organism: Isosphaeraceae bacterium; assembly: GCA_031291845.1. GTDB lineage: Bacteria > Planctomycetota > Planctomycetia > Isosphaerales > Isosphaeraceae > DAIDJG01. The sequence continues at coordinate 27,333 of JARLIH010000276.1, forward strand.
GAAGCCGAAGTACCCACCTCGCATTTTTTGTATCTCACACCCAGTCACAATGTTGCGACTGGTCTGAGATGGGTGAATAACCCACTTGACGCACCCTATAAGGGTAAAGGGATTTTGCGATGTCGCAGGACCATGGACGGAGGCGAGGGACGTTTTTCTTGTCGGTGACAACGACCCTTCCCTCGCGTTCCGGTCCGCGGCCTTCGACGCGCCTCTTTATCCGTCGGAAGCCAGTGCCCGTCGTGTCTTAAGGCCTGGGAGGTTCAGAACAGTCGGGAATCGAGACTTCCCGTCAGAGAGACGGTTCCGTGGGAGGGGTGCGTGGGAGGCGGACGACGAACCGGGTCCCTGCGCCCGCCTTGGTTTCGACGTCGATCCGGCCGCCGTGAGCCCGCACGATCCCATAGGTAATACTGAGGCCGAGCCCGGTCCCTTGCCCCTGCGGCTTGGTCGTGAAGAAGGGGTCGAAGATCTTGTCGAGATGCTCGGGCGCGATGCCGCTGCCGGTGTCGGCGATCTCGAGCTCGACTTCGTCGCCGACGGCCCGGGTGAGCACGCTCACGCGGTCGCCGCGGTCGCAGGCGTCGATGGCGTTGGCAAGCAGGTTGAGGACGACCTGGTTGATTTTGGCCGGGTAGCAGATCACCGGAGGCAGGGGCGCGAGGTCGAGCGCAAGCGCCACTTCCCGCTCGTCGGCACGGCCGTGGACGAGGCTCGCGGTCGAGCGGACGCCCTCGTTCAGGTCGGCCTCCTTCAGGTCGGTCTCGTCCAGGCGGGCGAAGTCGCGCAGGTTGGACACGATCTGCTGGATGCGCTTCAGGCCGGCGGTGGTGCGTGCCAGTAGTCCGTCGAGGTTTGCGAGAGTGTAGGGAAGGTCGCACGCAGCCGCCCGTTCCCGGATCTGTTCGAGAAGCTCGGGGCGGAGAGCCGCCAAGGCATCGTCGGCCCCTTGGTAGTCGCGGAGCAGGTCCTGGAGCGGTCCAAGGTCACGGCTGAGCACGGCGAGGTTATTACTGACGAAGGCGAGGGGGTTGTTGATCTCGTGCGCGACGCCGGCGACCATCTGCCCGAGGGCGGAAAGTTTCTCGGCCTGGACGAGCTGAGACTCGGCCCGCTTCAGCTCCTCGTGCGCTCGCCGCTCCGAATCGGCCAGCCGCTGGAGTTCGCGGTTGCGCTCCTCGAGCTGCCGGTTTGCCAGGCGGAGGGCCGCGGCGTTTGCCTGCGATTGCTTGTTCAGGTGGACGACGTCCTCGAAGGCCGAAACCAGCACGTCGACCAGTTGAGTGCGCCCGGCCGTCAGCTCGAATTCTTGGTCAAGGAAGTGCACGCGCCGATGGTCGACCGCAGGATCATCGCGACTCACGCGCGCGAGGACACGACGAACCGCCCCGACGATGTCCTCGTCGGGACGCCGCTTCGTGATGAAGCCGTCGGCTCCGGCTTCGAGTCCCCGAAGGACGTTCAGGGGGTCGGCTTCACTCGTGCAGACGACGATCGGAACCGAGCGTAGGTCCGGGTCTGCTTTCAGGCGCCGGCAGAGGTCGAAACCGCTGTCGCCGGGAAGGTGCAGGTCGCTTAGGATGACGTCGAACTGGGCAGCCCGCAGGCGCTCGAACGCGCGCTCCGCGTCGGGCGCGCACTCGACGGAGAAGCCGGCCTCTTCGAGCACGAACGCGAGTTGCTGGGCCTGGGTGGGGCTGTCTTCGATGACCATCACGCGCGGCATAACCGAGTCCCCGGGTCTTGTATCATTCTCTTCCGGGAATCCGCGGCCAACCGGCAAACGGAAATGGCCGCTCATCGACTCACGTCACTCGTTCAGAAAACCGAGGAACCGAATGATTTCCAGCATCCCCTTCCCTTTGACGGGGACCGCGCCCAACGACTCGCCCCGGGACGTGCCGGCGATGCGCTGCCAGGCCTCGACGCTCAGGGTGATCGCGTCGGGCACACCGTGGCTTTCGATCCTCGCAGCCTCGTTCACGGTGTCGCCCCAGAGGTCGTACTGGTACTGACGGTGCCCGAGCACGCCGGCCACGACCTGCCCGACATGGATCCCGACGCGGACGCTCCAGCCCGTCGGCAGTTCCCGCGACGCGGCGATCATCTCCCGGCCGGCGCGCACGCAGTTGAGGACTGCGTTCTCTTCCTTCGTCAGCAATCCCGAGGCCGCCATGAAGGCGTCGCCGATCGTCTTGATTTTTTGGACGCCGAATCGAGCGGCGATCTCTTCCCACCGCTCGATGAGTCGCTGGAGGCCCGCGACGACCTCTTCGGGACGGTGCTGCTCGCAGTACTGGGTAAAGCCGACGATGTCAGCGAACATCACGGCCACGTCCTCGTGCCGGCGGGGGCGGACGGCGTTCGTGGCCTTCAGCTCGACGACGATACGGTCGGGGAGGATGACGTGGAGCAGTTCGTCGGCCCGTGCTTTCTCGCGGGCAAGCTGCGCATTCAAATGAACAACATCTTCAAATGCAGACACCAGGATATCGGCGAGTTGGGCACGGCCGGCCTCCAGCTCAAACTCCTGTCCGAGGAACGCGACGTGCGATCGGGCCGGGTGATCGGTTTCCGGCGGACGCGCGAGCACGCGCTGGACCGCCCGCACGATCTCCTCCGGATCGCGCTGTTTGGTGATGAAGCCGTCCGCGCCGGCCTGAAGGCCGCGGAGAACGTTCGTCGGCTCGGCCTCGCTAGTGCACACCACGACGGGAAGAGTGCACAGGCGAGGGTCCTCCTTCAGGCGGCGGCAGAGCTCGAACCCGCTGTCGCCGGGAAGGTGCAGGTCGGTCAGGACGACGTCGAACGGTCCCTTCTGCAGCAGGGTGAAACCGGTCTCGGCATCGGGCGCGGTGGCGACCTCAAAGCCTGCGTCCTCGAAGATGAAGGCCATTTGCTGGGCCTGCGTCGGGCTGTCTTCGACCACCAACACGCGCGCCATGGACGGGATCCTCCGGGTCGACTCAGAGCCAGCTCACGAGCTGGGGTGCGATGGCATCGAGCGGTAGGACGGCGTGGGCGAGGCCGGCCGTGACCGCTGCCCCCGGCATGCCGTAGACGACGGAGGTCGACTCGTCCTGGGCGATGACCCGCCCCCCGACGCGCCGGACGACCCGTAGGCCCGCGACGCCGTCGTCCCCCATGCCGGTGAGGATCACGGCCAGGGTCGACGCGCCGAAGCTTCCAGCGACCGAGGTGAACAAGGCGGTCCCGGAGGGGCGGAATCCCCGGTCCGGCGGCGCGTCGGACAGCGCGATCGTTTCCGCCTTCGCGCCGAGGTGCCGATCATCGGGCGCGAGATAAACGGTTCCCGAGGCGAGAATCTCTCCGTGCTGGGCCACTTTGACCTTGAACGGGCAGACGCTGTCGAGCCATGCGGCGAGCCCGGGCATGAACCCGGGCGTGATTTGTTGCGCAATGAGAATGGGGAGGGGAAAACTCGGCGGCAGCCCGCACAGGATTGCCTGGAGGGCGGCCGGGCCTCCGGTCGAAGCGGCGACCGCGACCACGCGGCCCCGGACGCCCGAAGGCGGGCGCTCGGCGTGCGGCTTGATTGTGGTGGTGGCGCGCCAGTGGCGCACGACCTTGACCCGCGACATCGCCTTGACGGTCTCGACGAGCCGCCGCGCTTCGGACGCGAACCGGGGCGAACCGGGGCCCAGGGGTTTCACCAGCACTTCGAGCGCGCCGACGCGCAGGGTTTCCATCGAGTCGCGCACCTCGCGAGCGCGCGTGCTGCCCGTGACGATCACGATCGGCGTCGGCGCGGTGATCATGATCTCCTTGGTGGCGGCCAGGCCGTCGAGCCGGGGCATGTGCAGGTCCATCGTCACGAGGTCGGGCCGCAGCTTGCGCGTGAGCGAGACGGCTTCGATACCGTCGACGGCCTCGCCGACGACCCGGATTTCCGGGTCCCCCTCGAGGATCCGCACGAGCAGTTCGCGCGCGGTTGCGGAGTCTTCGACCACCAGGACGCGGATCACGGGACCTCCTTCGGGTCGACGTCGGGCCACGCTACAAGAGCTGTGCGATGGTCTCCAGCAGGTCGCGCTGGTCGAACTCGCCTTTCACGATATAGGCGTCGGCCCCAACCTCGATACCGCGGGCGCGGTCGCGCTCGTTGGCACGCGAGGTGAACAGGACGACGGGCAGACGCGCGAACCGGGACGAGCGGCGTACCGCCTCCGTCAGCGCGAAACCATCCATCCGGGGCATCTCGACGTCGGTGACCAGGAGGTCGGCCCCTTGGTCCTGGAGCAGCCGCCAACCGGACTCGCCGTCGACCGCGACGTTGACCTCATACCCGGCCGACTCGAGGATGCTCTTCTCGAGCGTCCGCGTCGTGACCGAATCGTCGACGACCACCAACCGTTTGCGGACGGGGGGCGCTGCGCGGACCGGGGCACGCCGCAACGTGTGACCCGAGGTGCGACCCAGCGCCGACCGCAGGAGCGAGCCCGCGTTAAGGACGAGCGCGACCCGCCCATCGGCCAGGACCGTCGCGCCCGAGAAGTAGCGGAGCCGGCGGATGCGCGTTCCGAGGTTCTTGATGATGATCTCCTGCTCGGCCTCCAGCACGTCGACCAGGAGCGCAGCCCGGCGGTCACCCGCGGTGAGGATCAGGCCGGGGACCTTCACCCCCGCTCGTAGCGGCTCGGGCTGAGCCAGGCCCAGGATCCCCGCCAGGTGGGCCAAGGGGACCGGGGGCCCTCCGCGTGCGAGCACCAGCCGGCCCTCAATTGAGTGGAATTCCTCGGGGTCGACTCGAACCAGCGTCCGTACGCTCGCGCTCGCAAGCGCGAACGTTTGGCCGCCGGCCTTCAGCAGCAGCGCCCGCAGGGTGGTCATTGTCAGCGGCACCGACAGGGTGAACCTCGTTCCCAACCCCGGCGTGCTCGACAGGACGACCGTGCCGTGCAGGGCCTCGACCGCGTTCTTGACCACGTCGAGCCCGACCCCGCGGCCCGAGACGTTCGTGACCATCGGCGCGGTCGAGAACCCCGGCAGGAAGAGCAGGTCCGCCAGGTCGCGGTCGTCGGAGGGCACCGGGAGCCCGCGTTCGATCGCCTTGCGGCGGACCGTTTCGTAGTCGAGCCCGGTGCCGTCGTCGGCCACGACGACCTCGACCTGTTCCCCCCGGAGCGAGACCGTGAGGCTCAGCGTCGCCGTGTCCGGCTTTCCCGCGGCCCGCCTCGCGTCAGGAAGCTCGACGCCGTGACTCACCGCATTGCGGACGAGGTGAAGCAACGGGTCCTTCAGACCTTCGAGCACCGCGCGGTCGAGCTCGATGTCTCCTCCCTCGACAACGAGCTCAACAAGCTTGCCGTCCGCCCGGGCCACGTCGCGCGCAGCCCGTTCGAGCCCCTGGCAGGCTTCGGCGAACGGGAGCATCCGCACTTGCCGCACCTCTTCCTCCAGCGTACCGGCGGCACGTGCGAGCTGGCGGTGCTCGCCAGCCATGCGCTCGCCGAACCGGTCGAGACCCTCCTTGATCGCGCCGAGGCGCGCGCCGATGTGTGTGAGTGCCTGGACGGTCCGCTGCGGCAAGACACGGCTCAATTCGGCCTGCCCGCCGCGAGCCAGGAGCGCACCCAGGGGCCGGGTCGAGGCGCGCCAATCGTGGTCCCAGCGGCTGACCTGCTCACGGAGCGCAGCCAGCTCAGCCTCGCACGCCTCGACCCGCCGCCGCGCGACGAGCAGCTCACCGTTGCCGCTGAGAAGCGTGTCGAGCTTGCTGGCGGGCACCCGTACGAAGGCTGGCGCAGGATGAGGCCGCTCGGGTTCGAGATGCACAGGGGCTACGGGATCGGGCGCCAAAGCGGGCGGCGGCTCGGCTTCGGTCTCGGTCGGTGCGTGCGTCGGCAGGACGGCGATCTCAAGGCGGGGGAGCAGGGCGGCCAAGGGCGATTCGGTGAGGTCCCGCTGCTCGCGCAACCGCATCCCGGCTTCCTCGATCGCGTCGGCCGCCGCGAAGAGGAGGGCAAAGCGCTCACGGTCGAGCGCGAGCCGGCCGTCGCGCGCCGCGCCGAGAATGTCTTCCAGGCGATGGCACGCCTCCTCGATCAGGCCCACGTTGACCGACCGCGCGGCCCCTTTCAAGCTGTGCGCTGCACGGAAGAGAGTGCGGAAATGCTCGCTTCGCCCGGGGCCGTCGGGCTGTTTCTCCAGCGCGAGCAGCTCGCCGTTCAGCACGCGGACGTGCTCATCGAGCTCGCCGAGGAAAGTGGTCATCAAGCGTTCGAGCAGCTTGGCGCGATCCATGGGTGGCCTCGGCAAGGTGGTCAGTCCGCGGTCAGCTCGGACAACTGCGAGCCCAGTGTGTTCAGGTTCTGTGCCGTCTGCTCGACTTGCCGGGTCGCGACCAGGTTCTGGCGCGCGGCCTGATCAAGGTTCTTCATCGCCTGGCCGATCTGCGTCATGCCCGTCGATTGCTGGCCGGCCGACGCGACGATCTGGGCCGACGCCTGCGCGGTATCACTCAGGGTGTCGTTAAGCGCACCGATCGTCCGCCCCGATTGGTCGGCCGCCCTGATCGCGCTGGCGACTCCCTTGGTCACTTCTTCGGTGGAGAGCACGGCCGTTTGGGTGGCGCGCTGGATCTCGCCGAGGATCTCGCGGACCTGGACAGTGGCCTTCTTCGACTGTTCAGCGAGCGCCTTGACCTCGCTCGCGACGACGCCGAAACCCTTACCGTGCTCGCCGGCGCGCGAGGCCTCGATGGCCGCGTTGAGGGCCAGGATGTTCGTCTGTTCGGCGATATCGGTCACGGTGGCGATGATCGCCCCGATGGCCTGCGCCTGCTCGGCCAGCCGGAGGATGTCGGCGGCGGTCGCTTCGACGCGGTCCTTCAACTGGTTGAGGGAGACGATCGCGACCTCGACGTCCTTACGCCCGGCCTGGCCGGTCTCGAGGGTGCGCTGGACGGTCTCGCCCACTCCCCGGGCACGCTGGGCGGCCTGGGTGCTCGTCTGAGC
>JARLIH010000277.1 GCA_031291845.1 Isosphaeraceae bacterium
AAATGCGAGACTTCTCGCTGATCTCCACCACGACTTGCGGCTTCGGCTCAAACGGCTGAGCAGGAACGGTGTTGGGTGCCATGCCCACCTCTTCGTGGGCATGCGCCACGGGCCGAGCCGGCGGAGGGGCGCATTCCCACCAAGAAGTGGGCATGGCACCCAACAACGTCCCTGCTCACCCGTTTGAGCCGAAACCGCGAGCCGCGGTGGAGATCAGCGAGAAGTCTCGTATAATCTTTGCCCAAGGGGAACCGGCTTGTGAAGCTCCCTTTCTTCGCCGTGCCGATGTTCGATGGACCGGCCGTTCCGCCGATTCCGGGGATCGCGCAGGTTAAGGCCTTCACGACACGCGCCCACTGGGCGCCCTCACCTGGCCGCTGCGCGGCCATCCTCTCCCGGGGGGAGAGGTGGTCAGAAGGCACCCTCACCGGCGCAGGGAAAAATGTCGATCCGTCAGCTCTTGTGCATTGGCACCGACACACGGTTTTATCAGGAAGGACAGCCGATCCTCGCGTTCCCATGCGGGTACGTGTTTAGCGTCCCGCAGAGCGAAATTCGTAGTGCGGCGAAGCCGCAGTCCTGTAGGGGCGGGTTTCAAACCCGCCCAGCAAAATCGATCAATGTGTTCCTGGCGCGTGAGCGGCGGAATGGGACAGCGGAAGAGAAGGGCGGGTTTGAAACCCGCCCCTACACGTTCGCGCCATAAACCTGAACCCACGCGGAGCGTGGGAAGGTAATCCGCCTGATCAATTGGGAAAACGTCTCTGTGTCGATACCAACGCTCCTTGTGGGGAAGGGCCGGTCCGCCCAAAGTGTCGATAAACCAGGTCCACATGCTTTACAACGCGCCGGCAAACGCTCGCCGGTCGTTTTTCCCTGAGGCGCGAAATGGCGACGACGAGTCATCCTCCGCGAGCGTGGACGCACCCTCTCCAGCGCGGCATTCCCCCGACCTGGGCATCGGAATGGGGAGAGGATCGACAGCATGGTCCCTGGTGTGCGTTTGCGGTCGGCGATGTCGTCCAGCGCCTGCGCTGGATCCCTCCCGGAGTTTTCTGGATGGGGTCGCCGGAGGAGGAAAAAGGGCGATATCCCGATGAAGGACCGCGGCACCTGGTGTCGATCGAATCGGGCTTCTGGATGTTCGACACGCCTTGCACCCAGGCCCTCTGGGAAGCCGTGATGGGAGAGAATCCCAGCCACTTCAAGGTGGCGGATCGTCCCGAGGAAGGGGCGAATCGTCCCGTGGAATCGGTGAGCTGGGAACAATGCCAGGAATTCTTGAGAGTGCTGAACTCCCGGCTTGATGGTCTCCACCTGTCGCTTCCGTCGGAGGCTCAATGGGAATATGCCTGCCGCGCGGGGACGGAGACCGCGCGTTATGCGGAAGACCTCAATGCCATCGCCTGGTACTCTGAAAATAGCGCAAATGAGACCCACTCCGTCGCCGGAAAGGAAGCGAATTCCTGGGGGCTGTACGACATGCTGGGGAATGTGGAGGAGTGGTGCGCGGACGTCTGGGTGGGGAACTATACCAAGAAAGCACGCGCATCGGTGGCGGAATCAGCGTCCGCCCAGCGCGTGATTCGGGGCGGCTCGTGGAACTACGTCGCGCGGGTCGTGCGCGCGGCGTGCCGCCTCCGCAACGAGCCCACGGTCCGGGGCCGCGATCTGGGCTTCCGCTGTGCCGAGTTCAGGCCGGGGTTGTGAGCGGAGGGAGCCAGGGGAGCGAGGCGGAGGTGCGGAGCACCCGGAAGCCCGCGACCCGGCGACCGTAGCGGGGCGTCGGGCAAGGCCCGTCGGGTGCGCTTTCCGGGGCTGACGACGTAGCCGGCTGACGCTCAGAGGCGCAACAGAAACCAATGCTCCGACGCGGCTCAAACGCCCCCGCAACCCCAACTTTTTAACACCCCAGCCTCGCCCTCCCAGAAGAACGGATACCGCCCGCCGTGAATTCCGGGCGCAACAGAACCCGGATGGAACGAATTCATCATCGAGACCAGTCTTTCGTCATCCCGGTATTGCCCCGGCGGGCTCGACCTCGGTCACCCTGTTCGGTCCACGATCGACGTTGCAATCGTGGTGGTCACCCATGCCCGACACTATGCGCAACCCACGCGAGAACCGCTCTGGAAATGGGCCGGGGATCCTTTCCCGATTTTCAAAGAACACCCCCGTGATCGCGCCCAGGGAGAACCCGTGAGGGATTGACCACCCCCATCTCGACCGCTCACAATTCCAGGAACGACGAATCGATAGCGCGCATCAACGCCGACGCTCCCCCGCCGTGCGCGCGGACCCCACCGACGATGAGACCCCGCCGATGCCAAGTCATGCCTCTCCGTGTCGCTTCGCCGAGCTGTCGATCGCACTGGTCCTTACCGGGCTGATCGTCCCACGGACGTCCCTCGCCGCGGAACCGGCGGTTCCCAAGCCGGCACCGGCGACGCTCGCGTACTCGCCGGAGGCGATTGCCGCCTTGATCGCCGAGGCCAACGCCAGCGGCGACGCCGGGCGCGGGGCGGAAGTGTTTCTCGACGCCAAGTTCGCGTGTGTCTCGTGCCACAGGGTGGGGCGCCAGGGGGGAGCGGTCGGACCCGAGCTGACCACGGCCGGGCTCTGCATCAAGCCGGAGCTGATCGTCGAGTCGATCCTCTGGCCCAAACGCACGGTCAAGGACGGGTTCGCGGCGGTCGTCGTGGCGCGGAACGACGGGAAGATCGTCCAGGGATATCGCATCAGCGAGACCCCCGCTGAGCTGACTCTGCGCGAGGCGACCAGCGGCGAGACGCTCAAGATCGCCAAGGAGACGATCGAAGAGACCCGGGAGGCCGGGACGCTCATGCCCGAGGGGCTGGCCGAAGCCATGACGCCCGCCCAGCGCAGGGATTTGGTTCGCTTTGTCATGGGGCTCGGACGGCCGCACGATGCGTCGGCCGAACTGTTGCTCCGCCACGCGCACGCGCCGGCTTCGTTTCCCTATGACCGGGCACCCCTTCGGCCCGAAGACTCGCCCCACTGGCAGCACCGCGTGAACCGCGACCGCATCTACGACTTCTACGCGAAGGAGGCGGAGTACTTCGTCAAGCAGCCCGCCGTCCCGGCGTTGCTGCCGGCGTTCCCTGGGCTCGACGGAGGGGGGTTCGGCCATTGGGGCAATCAGGACGAGACGGTGTGGACGGACGGACGCTGGAACCAGACCGACCTCGGGACGCTGCTCGCGGGCATTTTCCGGGGCGCGGGTGTGACGGTGCCGAAGGGGGTCTGCGTTCGCCTGGGCGACCACGGCGAGCTGGCGGCGTGCTTCAACCCGGAGACGCTCTGCTACGAGGCCGTGTGGAAGGGAGGCTTCGTCAAGTTCTCCGACGTGCGCCACGGTTTCATGCACGGCCTTCAGCTCGACGGCACCCCGCTCCCGCGGCCGGCAGGGGATAAGCCCAAGGAGCCGTTTGTCTACCACGGATACTACCGGCACGGGCCGCGGGTCGTGTTTGCGTACCGCATCGGGGACGTCGAGCTGCTCGACGCGCCCTGGGTCGAAGACGGCAAGTTCACGCGCACCGTTGCGCCGGCGAAGGAGCATCCGCTCGCCGCCTGGACGCGCGGCGGGCCGCCGCAGTGGCCGCAGGTCCTCACCACGAAGGGGACGCTCGGCAAAGGACGGCCGTATGCCGTCGATACGATCGAGCCCCCGTTCGAAAACCCTTGGAAGGCGCTCCTGTTCTTCGGCGACCACGACTTTTTGCCCGACGGCACCGCGTTCGTCGCCACGATGCAGGGGGACGTCTGGCGCGTCGAGGGGCTCGACGACAGCCTGAATGCCGTGCGCTGGCGGCGGTTTGCGGCGGGGCTGCACCACGCGCTCGGACTGGTCGTGCACGACGGCCGCATCTACGTGATCGGCCGTGACCAGATCACCCAGCTCCACGACCTGAACGGCGACGGTGAGGCAGATTTCTACGAGTGCACGAGCAACGCCTACGTCACGTCGCCCGCCGGCCACGACTTCATCTGCGGCCTCCAGCGCGATGCTGAGGGACGCTTCTACACCGTCTCGGGGAACCAGGGGCTGCTGCGCATCGCGGCCGACGGTAAGTCGGTCGAGGTGCTCGCGACCGGCTTCCGCAACGGCGACGGCGTGGCGCTGACGCCCGAAGGGACGCCCACGGTCCCCAGCTCGGAAGGGGAGTGGACGCCGGCATCGATGGTCTGCGAGGTCCGGCCCGGCGGCCACTACGGCTACGGCGGGCCGAAGAACGGCCAGACCCCGGACGTACCGCTCGTCTACCTCCCGCGCGGGCTCGATAACTCGAGTGGCAGCCAGGTTTCGGTGAACAGCGACCGCTGGGGGCCGCTCAAGGGGCGGATGGTCCACCTGTCGTTCGGCACGGGGACGGCGTTCCTGCTCCTGCGCGAGCAGGTTGACGGCCAGCCGCAAGGGGCGGCCGTGCCCTTGCCGGGCGAGTTCCTCTCGGGAGCACACCGCGGGCGGTTCAACCCGAAGGACGGCCAGCTCTACATCTCGGGCATGTCGGGCTGGGGGACGTACACCGTGGCCGACGGCTCCTTTCAGCGTGTGCGCTACACGGGCGACCGGGTACAGCTCCCGGTCGAGTTCCACGCTCGTCAGAACGGCGTGCTCGTCACGTTTTCGAGCCCCATCGACCGTTCCGTGGCCGAACAGGCGAAGAACCAGTTCGCCCAGGTCTGGAACTACCGCTACGGCGCAGCGTACGGATCGCTGGAGCTGTCGACGCGTCACCCCGGCGTCGCGGGCCACGATGCGCTCGCCATCGCGTCCGCGCACGTGCTCGACGACGGCCGGACGCTCTTCCTGGAGCTGCCCGACCTGCAACCCGTCAACCAGCTCCACCTGCACCTGCGGGTTGATGGCGGTGCGCCGCACGACCTGTTTGCGACAGTGCACAAGCTCGCGGCCCCGTTCACGGGTTTCCCGGGCTATCGACCAGTTCAGAAGACGATCGCCGTGCATCCGATGCTTGCCGACCTGGCCCTCGCCTCGAACACGGTCCCGAACGTGTGGCGCCGGCACATTCCCGACGCACGGCCGGTGACCATCGAGGCCGGCACCAACCTGACGTTCAAAACAACGTCTTTCCAGGTGAAAGCGGGGGAGCCGATCGCCTTGACGTTGGTCAACCCTGACGTCGTGCCGCACAACTGGGCCCTGATCAAGACGGGCACGCTGCCGCGCGTCGGCGACCTCGTCAACAAGATGGTCGCCGAGCCCGACGCCCTCGCGCGCCACTACATTCCGAAGACGGATGATGTGCTCGCGTACACCGATCTCGTCTACCCGCAGGACCGCTACACGATCTACTTCCGCGCTCCCTCCGCGCCGGGGCGCTATCCGTTCCTGTGCACGTTTCCCGGCCACTGGATGGTCATGAACGGGATCATGATCGTGCAGTGACGGGCGCGAAAGTGTAGGGGCGGGTTTCAAACCCGCCCTTCTCTTCCCTTGGTCCGAACCGCCACTCACGTGGCAGGGACATGTTGATCGCCTCTGCTGGGCGGGTTTGAAACCCGCCCCTACAGGAATGCGGCTTTGCCGCACTACGAATTCCGCCGTGCAGGACGCTAAACACGTGCGAAACGCACCCTACGAAAACGTCTCTCATCCCGCCGTAGGCCACGCCTGCATGGATGCACAAGAAACCCGTTTCCTGGCGGTCAAAATCACCGCATCCGCCGAAACGGCACAGAGATAGCGAACGAACTCAAAGGTTGCGACGTAATGAGGAAACGAAGCATCCCGCGGATCGTTCCGTAGTAACGTTCGGGACTCCCCCCTCGCTTGCCACACACCTTCTCGTGCGCCAGCGTCGTCCCATACCGAGCGGTCGTCAGCCCGGGTGACTTGGCAGTGCTGGCTATTTGGCCATTGACGGGCGGCGTGGAGGAGTTGGCGGGAGAATTCGCCAGTGAAGGAGGGTTTGGGATGAACGCGTGGGACGAGGCTCTCAAGCCGCTCCTCGAGCTGGGACGAAGGCGTGGGTTCTTGACCTTCGGCGAGGTGAACGAGCACCTTACCGGTGAAGCGGGAAAGGTCCAAGCCTTGCTGGATTCCCTCGACGAGTTGGGCGTGGAGTTGGTCCACGACGACGAGGCGGAAAGTCGCCTCCCGGCTTCGCGTGACTCGGGCGACGAGGCCGATGATGGGGACGACGAACTGAGCCCGGGCGACGAGACGTCGCGGACGAACGACGACCCAGTCCGCGTGTACCTGACCGACATGGGCGCGATCCCGCTCCTGAGCCGCGAACAGGAGATCCGCCTGGCCCGGACGATCGAGGAGACCCGGAAGCGCTTCCGCCGCACGGTGCTGGAGTGCCACGGGGCGCTAGCGGTGGCCGTCGACGTGCTGGAGAAGGTCGAAAAGGGGACGCTGCCGTTCGACCGGACGATCAAGGTGTCGGTGACCGAGCGGTTGGAGAAGGACCAGATCCTCGGTCGGATGGGGCCGAACCTGGCGACGCTCAGGCACTTGATGGAGTGCAACGCGCGCGACTTCCGGCGCTTTCTGCGGGAGCGCGACGACAGCGCGCGCCGGCGCATCCGGATGGCCCTCCAGAACAGGCGCCGTAAGGCGGTCCGGCTGGTGGAGGAGCTCTCGATCCGTACGGACAAGGTCCAGGGCCTGCTGAAACGGCTTGAGCAAGTCTCCGCACGGATGACCGCGCTGATCGAGCAAGTCCGAGCCCACCGCGTCGGCCTCGCGAGCATGGGAGACGGCGACCGGGCGCGCAACGAGCTCAAGGGCCTGATGCGGACCACGCTCGAGACTCCCGAGAGCCTGCGCAAGCGCGTTGAGGTGATGAAAGCCCACCTCCGGGCGTATGAGCAAGCCAAGCGCGAGCTGGCCGTCGGCAACCTGCGGCTCGTCGTCTCGATCGCCAAGCGCTACAAGAACTCCGGCATGTCGTTCCTCGACCTGATCCAGGAGGGGAACACGGGGCTGATGCGGGCAGTCGATAAATACGAGCACCGCCGCGGGTACAAGTTCAGCACGTACGCCACGTGGTGGATCCGCCAGGCCGTCACCCGCGCGATCGCCGACCAGGCCCGCACGATCCGCGTGCCGGTGCACGTGATTGAACGGATGTCGAAGCTGCGCAACATCTCCAAGAAGCTGTTCCAGGAGAAGGGCCGCGAGCCCACGGTCGAAGAGACGGCGGCCGCCGCGGCCGTCACGGTCGAAGAGACGCGCAGGGTTTTGAAGATGGGCCGCCACCCGATCTCGCTGGACCAACCGATCGGTCAGAGCGACGGGAGCGACTTCGGCGACTTCATCAAGGATGAAACGACCGAGAGCCCGATCAACACGTTGACCCAGCGGATGCTCAAGGAACAGATCGACCACGTCCTCAAGACGCTGACGTACCGCGAGCGCGAGATCATCAAGCTGCGGTACGGCCTGGGAGACGGCTACCCCTACTCGCTCGAAGAGATCGGCCGGATCTTCAAGGTCACGCGCGAGCGCATCCGCCAGATCGAGACCAGGGCCGTCCGCAAGTTGCAGGAGAGCGTCCGGAGCCGGCAGCTCGAAGGATTCCTCGAGCAGAGCGGCTGACCCGGGTTCGCCGTGTTAGCCCCACGGTGGCGAGGAAATTTTCCGATCACCGTGCGCGTCAGGGCGTCTCAGCGCCGGACAGCCTTTTCTCCGGCGGCGAGGGCTGCGGCTTCGTTTCGCGGAAGGTGCCCGAGAAGACGTTGTCCTGGCGCCGGGCGATCGCGAATAACCCTCGCTGCCCCGACAAAGGCCAGTAGCCTTCGAGCTCGTCGTGCGCGGGGAAGGTCAGCCGGCGTACGCGTACCTTCGGCCCCTCGACGCGACCGTCGGCGACGGCGCGGGTCAGGTCCAGCACGTCGAGCCGCCAGCCCCGCCCGGCAATTACGTTCTGAACACAGGTCAGTTGCCCGGACTCGGCGTCCCAGTGCAGGTTCTGATTGAACGGCCCGGACAGCACGCGGTGCACCACGACGCCCGGCGCACTCGACCGGCGAGCTGCGAGCAGGGCCGTGGGATCGTACAGGCGAACCTCGGGGCGAACGTCGCCGTAGTCGGCCGTCGCCAGCAAGGGGCGCCCGCCGAGCGTGACGAACTCGGGGCGGCAACCGTTGATCGCCGCGTCGTCCTCGACGACGTCCAGCACGGCCTCGTCGAGGTCGCCGTCCTTCCAGGCCCGCTCCCAGTCCAGCCGGTAGATCACGGCCCGCGATCGGGTTGGGTCGGCGGCGGACTTGACCGTGTCTCCCAGCAACGTCCCCCAAGGCTCGTGCCAGGTCAGGCCAGTGGGGTGCGTGATCAGCGGCTCGCCGTTGCGCCTTAGCCAGACGACCCGGCCCGTGGGCTTCAACTGCTCGGTGTACTCGCGGATTACACCAACGCGCGGCGCCGCCTGGAATACGTCCCCGTAGGCGTAGACCATGCCGTCACGTACGACGACCCCCTGGACCGCCCCGAGCCCCGTGTCGGTGATCGACCGCTCCACATCCACGACGGCGTCCGCCACCCAAGTTGCGTCGGGCGGTGGCTGCTGGGCCGTGGACGTAGTGACCAAGGCCGACCAGGCGACCAGCCAGGCGGCGATGAAACGGCGAGCGTGAATGCGGTCCGGGCGGGCATCCATCGGTCTTTGACTCCCCGGCTCGCAGCCGTCGGGGAAGCCCCGACACTCAACGAGCCAGCGCGATGATCGACCGTAGCAGCGGACGCGTCAAGTGAACTTTTCGTGAGTGTTCGTGCATCCCCACTGCGGCGACGCCTACAGACGCTGCCAGTCGTACCGGCGCTTGATGACTTCCGCCGCGCCCACGTAGAAGACGACGATCAGTCCGAGCGCGAGCAACAACCACGCCGGGATTGGGGTGAAACCCATCAGCGTACCAATAGCCGTGTAGGGGAGCACCAGGGTTGCCGTCACGACGACGAGCGTGCTCAGACCCAGGGCCCGGCCGGGCCGGCTGGCGAAGAATGGCTTGCGGGTGCGGATCACCAGCACGATGAGGCATGCCGACACGAGCGACTCCAAGAACCAGGCCGTCCGGAACGTCGCGGGCGTCACGCGCAGTACCAGCAGAAGCAGCACGAATGTCGCATAATCGAACACCGAGCTGATCGTCCCGAACACGATCATGAACCGCCGGATCGAGCGGATGTCCCAGCGCCTCGGCCGCGCCACCAGCTCTTCGTCGACACGGTCTGTTGCAATTGCCATTTCGGGCAGGTCGGTCAGCAGGTTCAGCAAGAGGACCTGTTTCGGCAGCAGCGGCAAGTACGACAGGAACAGCGATGCACCCGCCATGCTGAACATGTTCCCGAAATTCGCGCTCGTCGCAATATATACGTACTTGAGAGTATTCGCAAACGTCCGCCGGCCCTCGCAAACTCCTTCGGCCAGCACGCCGAGGTCCTTTTCGAGCAAGACGATGTCGGCCGCCTCCTTGGCGACGTCGACGGCCGTATCAACCGACAGGCCGACGTCGGCGGCGTGCAGGGCCGTCGCGTCGTTGATCCCGTCGCCCAGATAGCCGACTACCTTGCCGGCCTTCTTGAGCGCCAGGAGGAGCCGCTCTTTCTGGTTCGGCTCGACTTCGGCGAACACCGAGGTCTCGCCCACGCTGCGGACGAGCGCCTCGTCGCTCATCAGGTGAATGTCCGGCCCGTTGAGCAGGTTGTGAACGTCGAGGCCGACGAGCCTCCCGACCGTCTCGGCCGCGTAACGGTTGTCGCCCGTAATGATCTTGAGCGAGACACCGAGGGCACTTAGGCGGGCGACCGTGTCCACGATCTCCTTCTTGAGTGGGTCGTGCAGGACCAGGAAGCCGGCGAAGGTCATCTCAGTCTCGTCACGCGGAGTCAGCGGGCCGTCGCCGAACTCCCGGTGCGCCACGCCGAGCACGCGATACCCTTGCGCGCCCAACTCGGCGAACCGGCGTTCGATGCGTTCTTTCGCCTCGCCGAGCGGGAGCACGTGCCCCGCTGCGGTTTCAGCGCGGGTGCATGCGGCTAGCACGTTCGGCACGGCCCCCTTGGTGACCAGTAGTCGCTGCCCCTCGGTCGCGACGAGCACGCTGAGCCGTTTCCGGATGAAGTCGTAGGGCACTTCGCCCGCCTTCTCGAAGCGAACGACGTCGATCGATCGGTCCGCGCGGATGGCGTCGTCGATCGGGTTGGTAAAGCCCGTTTCAAAGTGTGCATTTAAGAACGCATAGAGCTGGGCCTTCGCGCTCGGAGCGCCTTCGAAATCCTCGGCCGAGTGCACGCGGACCACTCCTTCGGTGAGCGTGCCGGTCTTGTCCGAGCAAAGGACGTCCATGCTACCGAAGTTCTCGATGGACGCGAGCCGCTTTACGATCACCTTGCGGTCGGCCATCCGCCGTGCGCCGTGGGCGAGGTTGATGCTGATGATGGCCGGGAGGAGTTGGGGAGTTAGCCCCACGGCCAGGGCGAGCGAGAAAAGGAACGAGTCAATGACCGGATGGGCCAGGTAGACGTTGATTGCGAAGATGGCGATCACGAGCACGAGGGTGACTTCCATCAGGAAATAGCCGAAGTGCCGGACACCGTGCTCGAACTCGGTCTCCGTGCGCCCGAGGCTCATGTGCTGCGTGACCTGGCTGAACTCGGTTTCGCCACCGGTGCGCACGACGACCGCGACGCCGGTGCCGCTGACGACGTGGGTGCCCAGAAAGAGACTGTTCGTGCGATGGCTGAGGGTCGCCTCGGGCGGAACGGTTGTGGGTGTTTTCTCGACGGGGTACGTCTCGCCGGTCAAGGAGGCCTCGTCGACGTAGAGGTCGCGAGCGGTCAAGAGGCGCGAATCCGCGGGAATGACGTCACCCGCACTCAGGATGACGATGTCGCCGGGGACGACATCCTCAAGTGGGACGTCGACCTCGACACCGTCGCGGCGCAGGGTCGTTTTGACCCGGACCCGGGCGAGTAGCGCCTCGACGGCCCCCGCGGCCCCGCGCTCCTGCCAGAAACCCAGGAGGCCGCTGCCGAGCACGATCACGAGGATGATCAAGGCGTCGGCATGCTCACCGAGCGCCGCCGCGAGACCGGCCGCGAAGAGGAGGAGCAGGACGATCGGGCTCTTGAACTGGGCGAGCAGGAGAACCAGGTTGCTCGCGCGCCGGCGCGGTCGGAGCACGTTCGGTCCAAAGCGCGTGCGCCGGGCGCGCACGCTGGCGTCCGACAGGCCCTGCTCGCTGGCATCAAGCTGTTGGAGTAGCTCGTCGGGGGGGCTGCTCCAGTAGCTGGCGTTGGTGGTGGGCATGGTCGCTTGGTGATCAGCCGGGAAGGGCAGGAATGGGACACTCCTGAGACTGGGCGACCGACGATGGCCGTGGGAACGCAAGCAGTCGGAGTCCGTTGAGAATCACGAGCACCGTGCTCCCTTCATGTCCAGCGACCGCATACGGTAACCCAAGCGATCCCAAGAAAGCGACCCCCAGCAACCCGACGATGACCGCGCACGCGAAGAGGAGACTCTGCCGAATGATTCGCTCCGCCTCCCGCGCGAGGGCGAGCGCGTACGGCAGATGCCTGAGGTCGTCGGCCATGAGCACGACGGCCGCGGTCTTGAGCGCCACGTCGGTCCCGGCCCCTCCCAGCGAGATGCCCAGGGCCGCCGTGGCCAGCGACGGGGCGTCGTTGATCCCGTCGCCGACCATCGCCACCATGCCGTAAATGGATTGTAGCTCCTTAATTGCAAGCATTTTTTGTTCGGGTAATAGGCCCGCCTTATAGTCCAGGCCGAGCGTCTCGGCAATGACCCGCGCCACGTTCGGGTGATCACCCGTGAGAATGAGCAGGTGCTCGATCCCGAGCCGCCGAAGCTGGTCGATCGCTTCCCGCGCGCTGGGACGCAAGATATCCGCGATCGCCAGCAGACCGAGGACTCCGCTCTCGTCTCCGACGAATACCGTCGTCATCCCCCGGGCGGCGCACTCGCTGGCAGCGCCCGCGAGGGCATCTGGAATTGAACAGCCGCGCTCGGCGAAGAGTTCAGGCTTGTCAACCCAGACCGCGCGCGTGTTGACCAGTGACCGAATGCCGCGGCCGACCTGCACGGACGATTCCGCCGGCGGCGATCCGCTCGGCGAGCCGGACGATCAAGGTGTCCCCTGTGCACAATTCGTCGACGGCGATCCGCTGCTCTTGCCCGCCGCGCCGGACGATGTCCTCCTCGGGGCTGAGGTCCATCAGGTCCTCGATCGCCTGGCGCGTCCGGCCAAGCACGTAAGCCAGCGCGGCGAGGATCATGAGGCAGTCGACGTTGAGCGAACCCGCCGCGAGCGCTCGCACGGCCCGAACCGCGCTGTGGCTCCCGCCGGTGAGATACCCCAGCACGTAGAGGGAAACGATGAGCGACCAGGGAAGTGCGCGCATCGGTTCGGCGACCCACACAAGCACCAGGGACAGCAGGCACGCCAAGGTAAAGACCGCCATCGTCCGCCGCGCCCCCGCTTCTCTTGCAGCAGGGCACGCGGTCCCACTCCAACCGGCCGGTCCGACATCGTGGGCTGATCATCAATGGAGCTCACCAGCGCACCCACGCCGCCGGCTCGACGTGTTCCTGACCCCGGGTCGTTTCCAGCTCCAGTATTGCCAGCGTCGTCTTCAGGAGCGAGTCGGGGTTGAGGGAAATGCTGTCGATCCCTTGCTCCACGAGGAACTGCGCGAACTCCGGATAATCGCTCGGAGCCTGGCCGCAGATGCCGATCTTGCGCCCCTTGGCTCGCGCGACGCGGATGACCTGGGCGATCATCGTCTTGACCGCGGCGTTGCGCTCGTCGAACAGGTGGGCGACGATCTCGGAGTCGCGGTCCACGCCGAGGACGAGCTGCGTCAGGTCGTTCGAGCCGATCGAGAATCCATCGAACACATCGGCAAACTCCTCGGCGAGGATCACGTTGCTGGGGATTTCGCACATGACGTAGACTTCGAGCCCTCGCTCCCCTCGTTTCAGGCCATGCGTCTCCATCTCGGCAATGACCCGGTGCCCTTCTTCCACGGTACGGCAAAACGGGACCATCAGCTTGAGGTTGGTGAGACCCATCTCGTCGCGCACGCGCTTCATCGCGCGACACTCGAGCGCGAAGCCGGCGCGGTAGCGCGGGTCATAGTAGCGCGAAGCGCCACGGAAGCCGAGCATCGGGTTCTCTTCGGTTGGCTCGTACTTTCGGCCGCCGATCAGGTTCGCATACTCATTCGTTTTGAAGTCGCTGAGCCGGACGATGACGTCCTTGGGATAGAACGCCGCCGCGATCATCGCGACTCCCTGGGCCAGCTTGTCCACAAAGAACTCGGGCTTGTCGGCGTAGCCGGTGGTCAAGCGGTCGATCTCGGCCCTCGCGGCCGGGTCGTCGAGGCGGTCGTAGTCGATCAGGGCCAGGGGGTGGACCTTGATGTAGGTCGAGATGATGAACTCCTCGCGCGCCAGGCCCACGCCGTCGTTGGGGAGGAACGAGAGCCGGAACGCCTCCTCGGGATTGGCCACGTTCATCATCAGCTTCGTGTGCGGGCGGGCGACCGTCCGGAGGTCGACGCGCTCGACGTCGAACGCGAGCCGGCCCTCGTAGACGAACCCCGTATCCCCCTCTGCGCACGAGACCGAAACGACTTCGCCGTCCTTCAGCGCTTCAGTCCCTCGCTCGGTCCCGACGATCGCCGGCAGCCCAAGCTCGCGGCTGACGATCGCCGCGTGACAGGTTCGACCACCCCGGTTCGTGACGATGGCGGCGGCCTTCTTCATCGTCGGTTCCCAGTCGGGGTCGGTCTTGTCGGTGACGAGGACCTCGCCGGCCTGAAACAGGTTCAGGTGCTGCGGTGTCTTGATCACGCGTACCGGCCCGACGCCGATCTTCTCGCCGACGCTTCGCCCCTGGATCAGCACGCGCCCCTTCTCGTGCGGATGATAAACCTCGACGATGTCGTTGCGCTTCTGCGACTGCACCGTCTCGGGCCGTGCCTGCACGATGAACAGCTCGCCGGTACGACCGTCCTTGGCCCACTCCATGTCCATCGGCGTCGGACGGCCGCGCTGGGCGCTGTAGTGGTCCTCGATCACGCAGGCCCAGCGGGCGAGCGTCAGGATCTCGTCGTCGTTGATGGCGAACCGCGCGCGGTCCTCGGGAGGGACCGGCACGTTCTTCGTCATCTTTCCGCCACCGATGTCGTAGACCAGCTTGAATTCCTTGGTCCCGACGATCTTTTGCAGGATCGGCCGGAACGCCTGCTTGAGCGTTGGCTTGAACACATAGTATTCGTCGGGATTGACCGAGCCCTGGACCACGTTCTCGCCCAGCCCATACGACGCGTTGATCAACACCGCGTCGCGGAATCCGGTCTCGGTGTCGATCGAGAACATGACGCCCGAGGCCGCGAGGTCGGACCGCACCATCCGCTGCACGCCGATCGAGAGCGCAACTTCGAACTGGTCGAACCCCTTGTCAGCGCGGTACGAAATGGCCCGATCGGTGAAGAGCGACGCGAAGCAGCGCTTGCAGGTTTCCAGCAACGCTTCACGTCCTTGAACGTTGAGGTACGTTTCCTGCTGGCCGGCGAAGCTCGCGTCCGGCAAGTCCTCGGCCGTGGCGCTCGAGCGTACGGCGACGTCCACCGGCACCGAGCTGCTTTCCGACAGCCGATCGTAGGCCCGGCTGATCTCCGCTTCGAGCGCGGGTGACAGGTCGGCCGCGAGGATCGCCTGCCGTACCTGGTGTCCCCGCTGGCGCAGGTTCTCGACGTCCTGCGTGCGCAGGTCGCTCAGTATCTCCGCGATGCGCTGGTCGAGCCCGGTTTGCCGTACGAAGTCCCGATAGGCCTCTGCCGTGACGGCGAACCCGTTCGGGACCTTGACCCCCTTCGGGGCCAGGGTGCGATACATTTCGCCGAGCGAGGCGTTCTTACCCCCCACGAGAGGGATGTCGCCGATGCCTATTTCTTCGAACCAGCGGATGAACGACGCTTGCGGACTGGGCTGACTCATGATTGCCTCCGGAGAGAGTCGTCGGACAGAAGCCGTTCCGCGAGACCGTCGAGCGCTTGCTCCACCGCCGCGCTCACAGGTGTGCCCGCAAGGGCGGCCGCGGACTCGACGGCGATGATCGTTACCTTGCGGGGAAGGTTCCCCAGCGTCTCGGCCATGCGGAGTGCTTCGACTAGCCCGAGCCCGTGCGTGCTGAGCAGAGGCACCTCGGCGAGCTCGCCGCAAGGCCACGTGAACGCTCTCGTACGACCGGGTTCGCCCGCCGGCGCCGACGCGTCGACAAGGATCACGTCGTCGTGCCCCTCCAGCGCAGCCAGCAGCTCGACCCCGTCACGCACGCGCTGGGCGCTCATCATGCCCCGCTGTTCGAGCCGGTCGACGAGCGCCCAGCCCGCCTGGTCATCGCCGTGCGGGCTGCCGAGACCGATCACGAGCGAGGGGCAGGGCCGGCTCATCGCCTGACCACCTTGAGCTTGAGGGAGTGGGTCGCGCAACTGATGCACGGATCATAATTCCGCACGACCTGCTCGCAGCGCCAGGCCGCGGCGTCCTCGGGGAGGTCGAGCACCGAGGGGACGAACCGGATTAGGTCCTCCTCGATCTGCCGCTGGTTCTGGCTCGTCGGCGGGACGATCACGGCCTCGGCGATCTTGCCCGCCGGGTCGATCGCGTACCGGTGGTAGAGGATGCCCCGGGGTGCCTCGGTGATCCAGGCCCCCACCCCCGCGCAGGGCTCGTACGGGACGCTCGGAGTCGCCGGCGGCTGATATTCCGCGATCAGGCGGAGGGCCTCTTCCACGGCATGAAGCACCTCCAGCGCACGGACGACGATGCCGGCGTAAGGGTTCCGGCAGGGCCACGCGATCCCGCTCTCGGCGGCCGCTTCTTGCGCGACGGGCGACGCGTGATCGTGGTTCAGGTTCCAGCGGGCCAAGGGGCCCACGAGGTAGGCCCCGCCCCCTTTGCGTCGGCACTGAAGCGCGTTCGAATAGGGGACCTGGTGCTCCTCGAAGTGATCCGGGAACTCGGCCGACGCGCAGTCGAGGCCCCGGTTCGAGACGAGCCGGCCCTCGTTCATCGGGTACTCCGCGCCATGCCGTAGGGCCACGAACTCGTAGTCATGATCGGCCGATGGGATGTCGAACCCGGAAACCCAGCGCACCAGCTCCTGGGTCAGCCCGCGCGCTTCCTTCAACGTCTCGGCGAGCGGCACGAGCTCCTCCGGCCGGGGGACGCGGAAGAAGCCGCCGACGCGCACGTTGATCGGGTGGATCTCGCGGCCCCCGACCAGGTTCACGATCGCGTTCCCCGCCTTCTTCAGCCGCAACGCGCTCCGCACCCGCTCGGCATACTCCGGGCGGGCCTGTGCCATCGCGATCGCACTTTCGTAGCCGAGGAAGTCGGGCGCGTGAAGGAAGACGATGTGCAAGACGTGACTCTCGATCCACTCTCCGCAGTAGAGCAGCCGGCGCAGCGACCGCCAAGGTTCCGGCACCACCAGCCCCAAAGCCGCCTCGAGCGCGTGGCACGCACTCATTTGATACGCGACCGGGCAGATCCCACAGATCCGCGCGGTCACATCGGGCGCTTCGTGGTACGCCCGTCCCCGCAGGATGGCCTCGAAGAACCGCGGGGCCTCGAAGATGCGGAGCCGCACGTCCTCCACCTGCCCGTCGCGCACGTGAACCGTCAGGGCGCCTTCTCCCTCGACACGTGCGAGCGTTTCGATGCGAATCGTGCGCCGGCTGTCAGCCATGACGCTGGCTCTCCTTCAGGAACTCAGCCGCCTGGTTGTAGAACGTCTGGAAGAGGTGCCGGATCTGTTCCGGGGCAAGTCCGAGTGCCGTGAAGCGGTCGGCCAGGGCCGAGGTGTTCGGCTGGGGGACGGGGCCGAAGCAACTGAAGCAAGGGCGGTCGTAGCTCGGGCAGAGCACACCGCAGCCGGTGGTGGTTACCGGCCCCAGGCAAGGAGCGCCGTGCGCGATGAGCACGCAAACCAGGTGCTTGCGCTTGCAGTCGAGACAGAGGGCGTGCTGGTCCACGTGGGGGCGGCTCCCCACGAGCATCTGCGCGAGGGTCGAGAGGAGCTGCCGTTTGCTGATCGGACAGCCCGGCAGCTCGAGGTCCACCCGCACGTAGTCGCTCGCCGGTCGAGAACGCGCCAGCGTGCGGATCGTGTCGGGCGTCGCATAAACAACCGGCAGCACGTCCTCGATCCGGGACGCGTTGCGCAACGCTTGAATTCCACCGTGCGACGCGCAAGCACCCAGTGTGATCAGGAACCGGCTCCGCGCGCGGACGTCCCGGATCTCTTCCTCCTGCTCGGGCGCCGAGATCGACCCTTCCACCAGCGCCAGGTCGAACGACCCCTCCAGGGGCCTGCGCGTCGCCTCACGAAAGAAGGCGATCTCGACCCGGTCGGCGACGGCCAGGAGCTCGTCCTCACAATCCAGGAGCGAGAGCTGGCAGCCGTCGCACGAGGCGAACTTGAACACCCCGAGCCGAGGCCGGCGCACCGGGCGCGGTGGACGCATCTCGAGGACCGGCAGCATTGGCGGGCTCACGGTCAGAAGTGCTCCTTGCCGAGAAAACGCGCGATGCGCTCGTACGGAAAGATCGGCCCGTTCGTACACAGGAACTCGGGCCCGAACTGACAGTGCCCGCACAGCCCGACCCCACACTGCATGTTGCGCTCGAGCGAGACGAAAACGTCCTCTGCGGTGATCCCTCGGTCGAGCGCTTCGTGAACCGCGACCCGCATCATGATCTCCGGCCCGCACGTGAGAACCATCGTGCGGCCGGGGTCGATCGTCAGCCTGGAAAAGAGCCGGGGCACCACACCCACCAGCCCTCGCCACTGCGCATCGGCGCGGTCGACGGTCACGAGCAGCTCCAGCCCTTGCCGCCGCCAGTCCTCGTACTCTCGAGTGTAGAGCAGGTCCGCCGGCTGACGTGCCCCATAAAGGAGCGTCAGCCGGCCGTACCGCGAGCGCTCGGCGAGCAGGGCTTTGACGGCGGGCCGCAACGGGGCGAGGCCCAGACCCCCCGCTGCGAGAATCACGTCGCGCCCCCGCGCTTCGTCCAGCGGCCAGGCGCTTCCATAGGGCCCGCGCAGGCCGAGCACCGACCCGGGCCGCAGCGCCTGCAAAGCGTCCGTCACCCGGCCGACGAAGCGGATCGTATGCCGCAGGCCCGGCCCATCGCCGGGAACGCTCGAGATCGAGATCGCCACCTCACCCACGCCCGGCAGGTAGACCATGTTGAACTGACCCGGCCGGTGCTGGAATGATCGATGGCGCGCGGGATCCTTGAACTCGAGGCCAAACGTGACCACGCCGGGCGTCTCGTCCTCGACGGAGCGCACCACCGCGGGGTCGGGACAGTACGGGTCGCTCGTCATGCGCGATCGCTCCCCCGGATGGCCGCCACTTCCTCCGTCAGGTCGATGCCGGTCGGGCACCACGTGATACAGCGCCCGCAGCCGACACAGCCCGAAACGCCGAACTGGTCGATCCACGACGCCAGCTTGTGCGTGAGCCACTGCCGGTAGCGCTCGCGAATCTCCGGCCGCGTGCTCCCCCCCGCGACATGGCTGAACTCGGGGTTGAAGCACGATTCCCACTGTCTCACCCGCTCGCTGCGCTCGCCCGAAAGGTCAGGCACCTCCTCGACCGAGTGACAGAAGCACGTCGGGCAGACCATCGTGCAATTGGTACACGACAGACAGCGCCCGGCCACGTCGTCCCAGCGCGAGTGTTCCAGGTTCTCGTAGAGCAGGGCGGGCATATCCGACGTATCGAGCCGGCGCGTCTGAGCCTGGGCCGTGTCCGCGACGATCTCTTCGGCCTTCGAGAGGTCCTCACCGGTGGCATCCCGCGTGCTCAACCCGTCCAGCAAGGCCCCACCACGTTCGGTCCCGACCTCCACGAGGAACGAATCGGTGAACTCCGTCAGCGCGAGGTCGAAGCCCGTCCGCGCGTGCGGCCCCGTCCCCATGCTCGCGCAAAAGCACGTCGGCGCAGCCGTCCCACA
This sequence comes from Isosphaeraceae bacterium, assembly GCA_031291845.1. Taxonomy (GTDB): domain Bacteria; phylum Planctomycetota; class Planctomycetia; order Isosphaerales; family Isosphaeraceae; genus DAIDJG01. The sequence goes on from JARLIH010000277.1 coordinate 19,056, forward strand.
CTGGACCGCGATGATCAGCGCCCCCTCGCGCCGGGCCTGGTAATGCGGGTCGACGTGAGGGCCCCCCAGGAAAGTTCGGTCCTGGACCGCGATCGCGTGCAGGTCGCATGAACGCACGCCGAGGAAGGCATACCGAGGAACGGTCTCCGCTCCCGGCTGAACGGTGAACCCGTCTGCCGTCCGCTCGATCGAGAACAGGGTCAAGCGCGACGGGAACAGGTACTTCTTCCACGAATGCGGGCCGACCGCGTAGCCGAAGTACGCGTCGTCGTCTCGGCGCTTGAGCCGGTAGGTGCCCCGCTCCTGCTCGTCGGTCCAGCCAATCGGGAGCTGGTCCACGCCGCGCAGCTCGTCGAAGACGATCGCCCCCTGCGCGACCGTCGGCCCCACCACCGTATAACCCTCGGCCCAGAGCCGCTCGATGAGCCGGCCGAGCTCCGTCTTCGCGACGACGTACACGCGGCCGCACGCCCCGGTGTCGGACATCAAATATGCTCCCCGCGGGGAGCGCGTGGCGCGGGGTTCGCAAACAGGTCCATCAACTGCATGCGCGTCTCCTTGAGCCGTTCGGAGACCGCCGACAGCAGCCGCCTCGTGAACGCATAGCCGAAGCGCGGGTCCGCATCGCAAAGCGCGCGAAGTCCGGCCGCGTCGAACGCGTAGGCCTCGGTCGCCAACACAGCACGCGCCGAGACCGCCTTCGGCCGGTTGGCAAACACCCCCGACCAGCCGAAGACGTCGCCCGGTCCCACCGTCAGGATCGTCATTCGTTTCCGGCCGGCTGTCGAGAACTCAATCGCCACCCGCCCTTCCCGCACGACGTAGAGGACCGCCCCGTGGCTCCCCGCCCGGAAGATGGTCTCGTCCGCCTCCCACCGAACGTGCTCGGCGAGCTCGGCGAGACGTTCGAGGTGCTCCGGGAGGAACTCCCTCATGAAGGCGAGTTGCCCCAGGAGCATCGGGCTTGGTCGTTCTGTCATGACCGGTGCTCCTCTGCGCTCCCCGACTTGATACGAACCCGAAGCGCGAGCGAGCGCATCGCGCGAAGGCCGCTTCCGATACACGATGGGCAGGGGGGGCTCGATACCCGCCCCTACCCACGCGCCACCCGCCGGGGACCACGACGAGGGACATCGTCCCAAAATCACTCCTTGATCTCAACCCGGCGCGGCTTCGGCTGGGCGGACTTGGGAGTCGGGACCGAAACTTCGAGCACGCCGTTACGGAAGCTCGCCGTCGCCTTCGCCCCTTCCGCCCCCTCGGGGAGCGGGATCGAGCGGAAGAAGCTGCCGTGGGTGCGCTCGCTACAGTAATAGCCCTCGCGCTTCTCCTCGTGCTCCTGCTTTCGCTCGCCGTGAATCGTGAGCGCCTCGTCGGTCACCTCGACCTTGACGTCTTCCTTCGAGACGCCCGGCAGGTCGGCGCGGACGACCAGGTGACCTTCCTTCTCGAACACGTCGACGTGGGGCGCCCAGTCCGCCTGGAGCATCCCCTGCTCGCGCCGGAGGAGGTCGCGGGTGCGGCCGAAGAAGGACGGAGCATGCAGACCGCGCTCGAGGCCGAAGTCCTCGAACAGCCGATCCATCTCGTGGGCGAACCTCCGCAGCACCCCAAAGGGGCTCGCGGGCGACGACGCCGGGGCAGCTGCCGGTGCGCGGTTCCCCTGGGGGGCCGGGGTAGTAAAGGTCTCTTTCGCCTTCTTCAACGAATCGGGGGCGTCTTTGACGTCGGGCATTGTCGTTCTCCTTCTCATGGATGTTGGGTCGGGAAACGAATTCTGGTGCCAAGCCGTCAACACACTGGAGTGATCCAGTGGTCGGGACTCACGTTCGGATAGCATCGTGCGCGGAAGACCCGCGTCGAGACCTGCCTTCGTCACGGAAGGCCGTCAGTGTCGAATGGCATCGGCAAGGAAACACGCCGTCGACTCCCAGCGGTCTGGAGGATTTACCCCCGGCCCGGGCTTCGAGCGCGGCAGCCGTTACCGCAAAAAAAGGACCCGCGCGCATCGAGCGCGCACCCGCTGTCCGATCATGAGACGGGTGAAGGCACAAAAAAACCCCGCCGGTGCTTCCTATCGCACGGGTGGGGCCGCCTTAGCCGAAAGTCGCGCCACCCCTCTCGAGTAGCACGATCGTAAGGTTACGCGGTCCGTGGCCAGGAGTCAAGATACCTCACCAGGACGATTGCAAAGTCGTTTGAGGACCGATCTCGGGGGCACGCCCCGAGTCTGCGACGGGCGTAGCGCACTCCGAGGGCGGGTCGACATCGCCCTCTTCTGCGTCCACGACGGTCGATCCTTTTCCCGTACATTTCTTGTGTTCCTGTACGAGTTATAACTCGTTACCTGGTTATATTGTTCCGATTTTCTTGTAATTCTTGTATAATTTGCAGAGCGATCATGCCCAACTCTCTCCGAGCCGTTTCGTCGCCCCTCTCGTGGACCATCGATCTTCAATGCCCGTGCCACGTGGAAGCGCCTCGACGTCTGCAACTGCAATCGGTAGGGCCGGCCAGTGCCGGCCGAACTACGGTTGACAATCCGCGCCCGCTCTAACCCCGGAACCCCCCTCACACCTTGGGCGCAGCAGTCCCGTTACCCTTATATGCTGCACCAAGTGGGTTGTTCACCCCCGTCCGGCCCGCTGCTTCTCATCCCCCGGACGGGAGATACGAAAAATGGAACGTGGGTTGTTTGCTCGTCATCCTCCCAAATCCAACGCGGCGGCGTCATGCGACTCGAACGCTTCCTTGCGCAATGGTCCCGGTCTTCGACCCTTATGTCCCTGTCTTCCCAACTCAAATCAACGACCAACCCATTGCAACTGAAACACGTCGACGTCACACTGTCGAATGGCTCGGCCCGACGGTTGCGAACCGTACGAGCTCGGGCAGCGTATAGCCGTCGCGTGAACCGTGGTGCGATTCCCCCCCGCCCAGGATTCCAGGGGATCGAGTAATGGTCACGCCCCTTCTTATCGGCTCGCTTCTGGCGGCCGTCCCGCCCTCCTCGTCCACCGCCATCGACGACCACGTTCGGGCCGCTTACCGAGACGCCCAGGCCCGCGCCGGCAGCGGTCCCAGCGCCCACGTCCGCCTCGCGCTCTGGTGCGAGACGCACGGCCTGCAAGAGGAACGCACCCGTCACCTCGCCGCCGCGCTGGCGGCCGACCCGTCAAACACCGCCGCGCGGGGCCTGCTGGGCCTGGTCGCCTACCGCGGTCGTTGGCAACACCCCGAGGAGATCGCCGACGCCGCCCGGTCCGACAAGGCGCTCCAGGCGACCTTGGCCGAATACAACGCCCAGCGCGAGGGGATGCCCGAGACCGCGGACGCGCACTGGAAGCTCGCACTCTGGTGCGACCAGCACGGCCTCGCGCCCGAGGCCCGCGCCCACTTCACAGCCGTCACGCGGCTCGACCCCAATCGTAGCGATGCCTGGAACCGTCTCGGCTGCCGCAAGTTCCGCGGCCGCTGGCTCACCGAGCCCGAGATCGCCGCCGAGCAGGCCGAGTCCGAAGCCCAGCGCAAGGCCGACGCGCACTGGACCCCTCTGCTCAAAGCCTGGTGGAAGGACTGGCTGGCCGACAAGGACCACCGGATCGAAGCCGAAGCGGCCCTCCGCGAGACACTGGAGCCCCGCGCGGTCCCCACTCTCCACGCCCTCCTCGGCGTCGGAACGCCCGAGCAGCAGCTCATCGCGGTCCTCCTGTTGGACCGGCTCGACTCCTCCGAAGCCACGCAGGAGCTGAGCCGGCTCGCCGTGATGGGCCGCTCCGACGACGTGCGCCGAAGCGCCGTCGAGATCCTCAGCCGGCGCGACCCGAACGAGGTCATCGAGCCGCTCGTCGCGCTCATGCACGACCCGCTCGGCGTCAGCGTCGCCTCCGGGGGCGGACCGGGCGTCATCGGCGAGCTGCGCGTGGAGGACGAGCAGTCCATTCTCCAGAAGACCTATGTGGTGCGGCGCCGGGCGCCGACCGTCAACCTGTGGGCGCCGCGGAACATGAATTTCGGGTTCATCGGCGCGGTCATGCGCCCGCCATCCCAGCGCACCGCACAGCAGCAGTTAAGCAGAGACCTCCGCTCCGCGGCCCAGCGCAACGCCGCGCGGGGCGCGATCAACGCGTCGGCCCGCGAAGTGCTCGTCGCCCTCACGAGCGAAGACCAAGGGTCCGAGCCGGCCGCGTGGCGACGCTGGCTCGCGGACCAGCGTGGCTACGCCGATGCCCCAAGCACCGCGCCCAAGCCCGTGATCGCCCGCGTCGCCCAGTTCACCTCCTTCACGTCCGCGGGGTTCCACTCGTACTGCTTTGGCAAGGGAACGCTCGTGCGGACGCTGTTCGGCCTCCAGCCGATCGAGACCCTGCGCATCGGCGACCGGATCCTGGCGGAAGACCCGGGCACTGGCGCGTTGAGTTATCAGCCGATCGTGGTCGTCCGCCACAACCCTCCGAGCCCGACCTTGCGCATCCGGTTCGGCGGCGATGAGATCGTGTCCACCCCGATCCACCGCTTCTGGCGGGCCGGTAAGGGCTGGGTCCTGGCCCGCGACCTCAAGCGCGGTGACACCGTCCGCGTGCTCGGCGGCACGGCCGAGGTCGCCTCCGTGGAGTCCGACGAGGTGCAGCCTGTCTTCAACCTCGAACTGCCCGAGTCGCACACCTTCTTCGTCGGCCCGCAAGGAGCGCTCGTGCACGACGACACCCGCGCCCGGCCCGTCTCGTCGCCGTTCGACGCCCCCCTCGCCCTGGCCACGAAGCCGCGCCGCTGATGTTGGGTGCATGAAATGCACCCTACAAATGGATGGTCGCTTCCGTCCGGCAACAAACTCCGAACTCCCCATGGAGGGTGGGCACGGCCCACCCTACATCGATTCGGGCCGTTCGCTGTTTTCGGCGTCGCTTCACCAGGTGAGTGAGCGCCGTGCCCGCCGTTTGGCCTCGCCGTGCTCTGGACCGAGCGCTCGCCAGCCGCCCGAAGGTGAGCGAGGCGGAATACTCATGAATGTTGCTTTGAATCACGTCCCGAGGTAGGCTAGATTCCTAATCTTGCCTATGCCCCAGAGCAGGCGGAGAGGCAACTTCAATGGGCCGGTTAACCTGCGCGTCACTCATCCTCATCGTCGCCGCAACGAGCGATGGGCTCGGGGAAGGGAATTCGCAATGGATCGGTCAGCGCGTGGTCACGCGGCCAGGCGTCCCGTTGCGGGTCGAGGGCCGGGTTGTGGACACCGGTAATCAGCAGCGCGTCTACACGGTCGGGCAGGCGAATGGCAACTGGCTCTGGCTGCGCTCCACGGCAGCCAGCGGCTGGGTTCCGACCGATCAGGTCGTCCGCTTTGATGAAGCTATTGCCGAGTGTACGCGCGATATTGAGAAACACCCCGATCTCATCGGCGGATACGCCCGGCGCGGGCTACTTTGGGTCAGCGCGGAAGACTTCGACAAGGCCCTCGTCGACTTCAACAAGGCGCTCGAGCTGCGGCCGTTCAACGCGCCGCTTCGGGTGTACCGTGGAAGCGCACGGTTGCGGAAACAGGAGTACGATGGGGCGATCGCCGACCTCAACGAGGCAATCCAGTTCCAGACGGTCTTCCCGGAGCCGTTCTTGCTCAGGGCCATGGCATGGAGCGCGAAGCACGAGTACGCAAAAGCGATCGCTGACTACGACGAGGTCCTCAAACGCGACCGGGCCAACCTCGATGCGCTGTTGAAACGCGCGTACGCCTGGTACCGCGTCGGCGACTATGACCGGACGATTATCGACTACGATGAAGTCCTCAAGCATGCCCCGGCGAACGCGGAGGCCCACCGGTGGAGAGGCTCGGCCTGGCAGGGCAAGGGCGATTACAAGCGCGCCATTGCCGACTACAACGAAGCCCTGCGCATCGATCCTAACGACGCCTGGGTACACCTGACACGAGGCGAATCCTGGCACGCGCTCAAGGATTACGATAGCGCGATCGCCGACTATGACCGGAGCATCGCACTCGCGCCGCGCGACTATGCGGCCTACATGAGACGAGGATGGGCATGGCAGGACAAGCTGTCTTATGACAAGGCCTTGGCCGATTTCGAGCAAGCCAAAAAACTCAAGCCGGACGAATCGGCGCCGTATGTTGCCCTGGCCCTGATCTGGATGAAATGCCCCGACCCGAAGTTTCGGGATGCCGAGAAGGCCGTCAAGGCGGCGACCCGTGCGTGCGCGCTCAGCGCCTGGAAAAACCCCACCAACCTGAACGTCCTCGCAATGGCATACGCCGAAGCCGGGGACCTCGACAGGGCGATCGAGATCCAATCGAAGGCGAATCAGATCGCCTCGGATGAGACGGCGAAGAGCACGGGCGAGCGGCGAATCGAAATGTGGCAGGAAATGAAGAAGAAGTGTAGCAAATAGGACGTGCAAAGCGCTGGGTCCCTTGGACGCTGGATTCCGCTTCCTTTCTCAGCGAAATGCACTTCCTGGCATGTGGCACTTTGGAGCACCGTCCCGCCTGTGAATCAAGAGCGCTGGGTTCGCGCGGTGGAGGAGAAGCTCGACGGCTCCTCAAGGTCCTGGAGGCCGACCCAACCGCACCCGGCCCCAGGACCCGTCGCTGAGGGCAGGGGGGGAATCGTCGCGGGGAAGGCTGACTGCCTCGAGCACCGGCCCGCGCCGATTTCGCGCCCGCGGTGTTGCCGGCGGCCAGGAGCCGGGCGAGAATGGCGGCCCACGAATCGGCCCTTCCTACGCCGCCTTGGGATCGCTCCGCCATGGCCAAAGTCCCCCTTCAGCGCGAGATCCAGATTTAGTCCCTGGCTTGTATCCTGCTCCCCGACGCACTCCCAACCCATCGACGGGTGACCTCCCCTCGGTCACGGCGGGGGAACCCGGGCGACCCCCTTTCCTCCGCCCCAGCCCCAAAATCGCTAACCCTCTGTTGACAAAGCAGTTCCAGCAATCGGTCCACCTTCCGTAACACCGACTACTAAATCGCTACTAAAAGTCCAAAAATTAGTAGCCCAACCGTTTCGTAGAGACCGTGTCCGTGGTACACTAATTTGCTACTAAAGATCGAAAAATTAGTAGGCCGCTGTCGGCCACGGGTTCCCGGCTCAGTGGGATGGTGGCGGGAGCTACGGAACGTCGCGGGTCGCGAGATACCGATGAAACTTCCCACCCGACCGCCCACCCAAGCGAAACACTGGAGCGAAATACCGCCGAATCGCCTTCTCGAAGTTCTCGACATTGTCCGTGAGCCCACGGTCGGCGGGCAGTATCTGCACTGGGATCAACTGCGGCATCGGCAGCCTCCACCGGGCCTATCCACCGAGGAATGGTGGATCGGCGTCAAGTTCTTACGGAGCGGACAAGCGAAGGCCATTCCGCTTCTGGATCGCCATGGCGAGCCCTTTTCCTTCAACCTGGCCGATCCCATTCCCGAGCGGCTCCACGAAATCGACCTGCGCGCCGGCGGCGCCGTGCAGATGCCTCAGCCCGTGGTCAATCGGGAAAACCGGAACACCTACATCGTCCGGTCCTTGATGGAGGAAGCCATCACGTCGAGCCAACTGGAAGGCGCGGCGACGACCCGCGAAGTCGCCAAGGAAATGATCCGCCAAGGGCTTGCGCCGAGAGATCGAAGCGAGCAGATGATCTTGAACAATTACCATACAATGGAGCGTATCATTCAACTCAAGGATGAGCCGTTGTCTCAAGAGCTTGTCCTCGAGCTTCACCGGATGGTGACCGACAAAGCCCTGGACAACAACACGGCCGCGGGGCGGTTTCGGCACCCTGATGAGCGCTGTGTCGTCGGCGACGACTACGGCGAGGTCTACCACGTTCCGCCGGACGCCGATGAGTTGCCGGGACGAATGGCCGCCATGATCGAATTCGCAAACAACAAGTCGCCCGCTTATTTCATCCATCCCGTCCTCAGATCGATCCTCCTGCACTTCTGGCTTGCCTACGATCACCCGTTCGTCGACGGGAACGGCCGCACTGCGCGTGCCCTGTTTTATTGGTCGATGCTGAAGCACCATTACTGGCTTTTTGAATTCATCTCCATTTCGCGAATTCTCCTCAAGGCCCCGATCAAGTATGGCCGAGCGTTTCTGCATACCGAGACCGACGAAAACGATCTCACGTATTTCCTCATACACCAATTGGATGTTATCGACGCTTCGATCAACGAACTCTACAAGTACATCGAGTACAAGTCTGACCAGATCAGGTCTCTCGAGCAACAGTTGGGCGGAATGCTCACGTTGAACCATCGCCAACGCGACCTGATCAGCCACGCACTCCGTCATCCCGGCTTTCTTTACTCGATCAAGTCCCACCAAACCAGTCATTCCGTCGTCTATCAGACGGCGCGAACCGACTTGCTCGACCTGGAGTCGAGAGGCTATTTGACGCGCTGGACCGTTGGCAACACGTACTATTTCAGGCCGGCCGACGACCTTGCGGAGAAGCTGAAAACGCCGAGAACCTAGTGCGGTTTGCGTGTGCATCGCACCTGTCCCGGCATGTGGCACTTTGGAGCCCCGTCCCGCCGGTGAATCAGGAGCGCCGGGTTCGCGCGGTGGAGGAGAAGCTCGACGGCTCCTCAAGGTCCTGGAGGCCGACCCAACCGCACCCGGCCCCAGGACCCGTCGCTGAGGGCGCGTGGGAAATCGTCACGGGGAAGGCTGACTGCCACGAGCACCGGCCCCCGCGCCGATTTTGCGCCCGCGGTGTTGCCGGCGGCCAGGAGCCGGGCGAGAATGGCGGCCCACGAATGGGCCCTTAATACGCCGCCTTGGGATCGCTCGGCCATGGCCAAAGTCCCCTTTCAGCGCGAGATCGAGGACCTGTTCGCGTCGGACAAGTCCGCCATTCTGAAGCTGCTCGGAGGCGCGTTCGTCGGCGCGATCCTCTCGATGCGCGTGGCGCTCAAGAATCCCGGGGTCGGGGGACCGACGTTCTCCACGACGACCAAGGCCGTCATCATCATCGGCGGGGCCGTGTTCGGTGCGCTTGCGGTGCTGCTCCTCATGCTCCGGGACGTGGTGATACACCGGGTCGAGGAAGGCAAGCGCGTCAATCCGATCCTCCGCGCCTACTTCGGAAAGGGCAACGGCTGCCTCATGGCGTTCCTCTGGGTCATGACCGTCATCTTTGCGACGTTCGTCGTGACGATGCTGACCGTGAACCTTTAGCGGAGAATCAAGGAGACGTCTCGCTGATCTCCACCAGGGCTGGCGGCTTCGACCTCAATCGCGGGGAGGATGAAAAAGTCGCTGACCGTCGCGGATTTTGGCGGTGTCGTTGATGGCCATTCCGAGCCCCGAACGGGGCTGGGAACGGTATCCCCCAAACGACGCGCTGGCTGGCGCACCCGGAGGCTGCGACGGGTGTCGTCAGCCCGCCCTGGTCGTGCGCCACGGTCATCTTCGATGGGCGTGGCGCACCGTTCCGGCGGGTGGACCACGCGGTGCGTGCTTTGCGCATCGTGCCGGAGGTGCCCCGCGGAATTGTATGGGCGGTTTTCAAACCCGCCCTTCTCCTCCCTTGGTGCAAGACCACCGTTCGCGTGGCAGGCAGAC
>JARLIH010000278.1 GCA_031291845.1 Isosphaeraceae bacterium
CACGGTGGCGGGCGCGGTCAGCGTTGTGCTTGGGGGGACCGTCGGCGCACTCTGGACGTCCGGCGTCGCGGGGGATAGCGTTGCCGGTGTCGTGCCCGGGACGGCTGTCGGTGTCAGTTGAACTTCCGGCGGCGCGGTAACGGACGTGGTCCGCGTCGAACTCGACGGGGCCGCTGGCGCGTTTTGGTTGGCGGGAGCCGCGCCGGCAGGCGTTGTCTGTGCCGCGCCGGGGACTGCCGGCGAGACGAGTCTGACTTCCGAGACGGCGGGATCGCTCGGCCGCTCGGCCGCCATGGGCGGCTGCGTGGGAGTCATGCTTGCGTTGTAGACTGCCGAAGGCTGCGGCAGCGGGGCTGTCGCGGGCATCGCGAGCACGGTTGCCCCGGCATTCGGAACACCCGGGGCCAACCGAGGCTGGACGGGCGGAGCGTTGACGAGGGGCTCGCTTCCTTTCGGGTTGTCCAGCTTCGCGAGCGCCTGTTGGGCAATAGCCAATTGGGACTGAAGCTCCAGGGCCTTGCGGTATTCGTCGCGAGCCTCGACCAGGCGCCCCTGCGACGCGAGCGCAAATCCGAGGTTCGCATGACCGACGGCCTTGCCGCTGGAGTGGCTCAGCAGGTCGAGAGCGTCGGCCGTCCGCCCGTCGTCGGCGACGGCGAGTCCGAGGTTCGTCTGCACGAGCGGGCTATCTGGATCGAGCTTCGACGCGCGGCGCAGGCAGCGTTCGGCGTCGGCCCAGCGGCTCTGCGAATAGTACGTGTAGCCCAGGTCGTTCCACACCCTGGGGTCGTTGGGCGTCAGCTTGGCCGCCAGCTTGAGCTGCTCCTCCGCCTCGGTGAACTTGCCCATCATTCCCAGCGCGGAGCCGATCTTGCGGTGTGCCAGTGCCTGTTGCTCGGTCCGGTGGCTCCCGGTACGGAGACCCGAAGCATGGGTGGTGGCGTCGAGGGCCTTCCTGAACTCACCGAGTGCGCTCTCGAACTGTCCTTCCCTCATCTGCTGTTTGCCGAGTTCCAGGTGGACGTTGAACTGCTGGTCGGGTGTGGCCTTGCGGTGGAAGTCCGTCTTGACGATCGACCCCATGTTGTCGTTGGCGCCCGACGGCCGAGCGGCGTTCTCCTGCGACGGTGGCGCGTTTGGAGCCGCGGCGGGCTTGGTGGGCACGATCGTGCGGCACCCCGTCACCGCGAGCGGCAGTATACAGACGAGGCCCAGCAGCCGTGCGGGCCGCTTCTTGCGATCCATGAGACTCACGCCTCCGTGCAAAGTTCCCCGGGGAAGTCCCGACACTCGAGTTAGCGTGGCCCGGCGCCGCCGCCACTACTACCGCCACCGCCACCGCCGCCGAAGCCTGATGCGCTCGTGGGCGAGTACGTATAATTCGATGGTGCGGTCGCGTCTCGCGAGATCATGATGTTGTAGTAGTTCGCCGAGTCAGCCCCCAAGCCGCCGGTGTAGGGCGTCGGCGCGATGACGACACGATCGGGCGCGACCGGAATGCCCCCCCTCTGGAACGTTGAGACGACGGTGGCGCGCCGGGCTTCGGCCAGGCCGACTTCGTCGGGACTCCACTCGATGACGACCGGGCCCGTCCAAGCGCCGAGACGCGAGGCCATCAGATTGAACCGTGCTGCGCCGACGGGCGAGAACTGGTTCGAGCCGGCCAGGAAATCGCTCCTGTACAGCATGAACCGGTGCGGGTTTGCCTTCGCACGCATCGTGTTGAAGTTTGCGTTGATGTATGCTCCGACGGGCGGCTCGTAAAACTCGTTGGGATAGCCGATCAGGCCGTCCTGAAGCGCGCGGCCCGTATGCCTGACGGCGTTCCGAATGGGAGTTCCCGCCGGCTGACAGATCACGCCGCCTTGGCCCGGGGCTGGTCCGGGCGCAAATCCAGGGCCCTGGGCCCAGACCGTCGCGCCGAACAACCCCGCGGTCAGGCCGGGGATCACGATGCGGCCGACGAACTTCCAACCGCACGGCTTCGACATCGCACGCTCCTCAACTTTTATGAATCCTGCGCACCACTTGGTGGAGCGCCTTGAATCGAAACTCGAACGCTCTGCGGGCTCGACGGCTCGGGGCGACCCGTTCGGCGCCGTAACCCGTACGCGATTGCGTGCCAGTTAGCGAAGACGCCGTCCTCTGGCAAGGACCGCGAGAGGCGTCAATCTGCGTACCCGTGCGGTCCGATGACCCACTGCTGCTCGCTGCGGTAGTGCTTCATGACATCGAGCGGGTCATGCTCGCGAACGGTCGCGCGGAAGTCCCGGCCGAGTTTTCCTTCAATCCGGCCGAGGAAGTAAAACTCGAAGTCGTTCGGCTGCAGCACGCGGTCGCCGGGGGCCTGGCCAACTTCGTTGGCTTCCATCGGGGAGACGAGCTCGGGAGTCACCAGGACGATGAGCTCGGTTTCAACCGTCTCGATCTGGTTGAAGCTGAACCAAGGGCCGACGATGGGCAAGTCGCCGAGGCCGGGAATTCGCGTCGTGTTCGCGTTCGTCGTCGACTGGAGCAGGCCGGCGATGGCGAGCGTCTGCCCCTCGCGCAGCTCGACCACGGTGCGGGCGCTGCGTTGATCGATCGCGGGAACCGCTCCGCCGTTGATCGTGGTGCCGGCACCAAAGTTCAACTGGCTAAACACCGGTTCGACGTCGAGGCGGATGACGTCGTTCGCCAGGATCTGCGGGAGGAAGGAGAGAATCGCGCCGAAGTTGGCAAACTGCACCGTGACGACCGCCGTGCCGCCGGGGATCGATGAGCTCTGCGGCACCGGGTACGGGAACAGGCCGCCCGCCAGGAACCGGGCCGGCTGGCCGTCGAGGGCCATCAAGTTCGGCTCTGCCAGGATCTTGGCGAGCTGGTTGGAACGGAGGGCGTTCAAGAACAGCGAGAAGTGCCCCGCGTCGAAGATGCCGTAAAGCGTCCCGTTCCCATTCACGGCTTCGCCCAAGGCGCTGAATGTCGATGCGATCGGGGACAGCTTGCCGCCCGACCCGTTGGCGGTCTGGGTGATGGGGCCGGAGGTGCCCGTCATCGTGGCCGAGCCGCCGATCGTCGAGCCGATGATCTTGTTGTCGCGGGCGTAGAGCCAGTTGACGCCCAGTTCGCGTGTGGCGGTCCGGTTCAACTCGGCGAGTTTGACGTGTAAGAGAATCTGGCGAGGACCGGGCACATGGACCCGATTGACGATGTAGGCGCTCATCATGTTAGCGCCGCCACCCATTCCTCCTCCCATCCCGCCCATCCCGCCACCCATTCCTCCTCCCATTCCACCCATTCCACCGCCACCGGCCCCTCCTCCTCCGGCCCCGCCACCGGCGGCGCCCGCACCGCCGGCGCCAGCAGCACCACCGCCGGCAGCGCCTCCGCCGGCCGCACCTCCGCCCATGCCTCCACCGCCCATCATGGTGAGGCCACCGCTGAAGCGAAGCTCGTTGCTGACGACCTGAAAGATGTCCGCCATCGACTTCGAGTCGGGAACCTGGCCCTCCAGGATGATTTGCGGCCCGGACTGGCGGATGATCACCTGGGAACCCGGAAACGCCTGCTTGATGCGTGATTCCAGGTCGCGCGTATCGAGGGTCACCCGCAACAGGAACGTGAGAGGCTTGTCGTCCGCGTCCCACAGAGTCATCGTGGTCGACCCGAAGCGCCGGCCGTAGACGTTGAGCAGCCTGCTATTCGGTTGATCGGCCAGGATCTCGACGTCCGCGACGGAGGGGTCGGAGATGGCGATACGGGTCAGCACCCGTCGGGTCTCGATCAGTTTCGTGCGGCCGACCACGACGGCAATCTCCGCCTCGGGGTCGCGGATGAATTCGATGAGTGCCTCGACCTTCTTGGCTGCATCGGCGACCGGCACCGGGGGCGTGGGCCCGGGCGGGTATTCAGGGACGAGTCCGGTCGTGTCGGGCCGAAGGTTCAAGAGCTTGGGACGAACGGGCGCAGGGGGTAGGCCGGGTCCGTTGCCCGGACCGTCGATCGGCGTGACGGTCGGGATTCCGCGATCGGGAATGGGCACCATCGCCGGCGGGGCGAGGCCGGTCGGCGGGGCGACTCCGGGGGCCTGAAAGGGCTTCGGGTTCATCTGCGCGGGATCGTTCAGGGGGATCGCGTTCGCGACGGGTTTCGGGTCCTGCGCCATCGCGACGGTCGGCCCGAGCAGGGCTGCCAGGACAAGTCCTTGCGCCGCCTTGGCCGCAAGGCCAAGGGGACGATAGGTTGGCCGGTAGTCTGGACTTTGATCGCGCACGTGGACGCTTCCTTATCGTAGAGTCATCGACCCGATCGGTGGTGTCGGGCCGGGGATGGTCGTTCGGCGGACTCTCCCGATCGCGTTCTCGCTGTTCTGCCGCATTTGCCGATTGGACGGAACCTGCGGGTTCCGCAGGGATTCTTCGGCATTCGCGGAAGGACGACTTGACCCGTAAGGGCCAAATCGCTTGTCACCGGCGGCGGCTGAACACCACAATGTCACGGGGTCGCAAACGAGCTGAATATCGAGGGGACGCGAGTCAAAGATGACGCCGAGGCAAGGGTTTGGCATCGAAGCGTTGGATCGTTTGTTGGGTGGAGGATTGCTGGCGGGCACGCTGACGGTGCTCGCCGGCGCCACGGGGGCGGGCAAAACTCAACTGGGGCTAAGGTGGGCCAACGAGGGCCGCGTCAGCGACGGCCGTCGCGGCGTTATCTGTGACTTGACCAGCCGCGGCGATGCCCAGAACCACGCAGGGTACGCCCGCGATCAGTTCGACTGGACTATCGAACCGTACCCGGCCGACGCCCCTCTCGACCTGCGCGGAGCGTGGGATTTCGACCGGCCCATCGGCGATTACCTACATCCGTTCTCGCGCACGGGTCGCCGGGTGACTCGCCGCGACCTCGACCCCGACGAGTGGCACGTCTGGAAGTCGGACCTGTCACGGGTGCTGCGGAAATCCGTCGGCTTCTTCTACGAACATTTCGTGCGAGGGACCCGCAGGGTGGTCGTCGACGGCATCGAGCCCACGGAACGCTTCAGCGACTCGATCCAGTTCGAGTTCTTCGAGTACCTGTACCACCAGGTCCTCCGCAAGGAAGATGAGTGGGCCGCGCGCGAGCTATTCCGCGAGCAGTACCTGGCGAACAGCGCTCAAGTGCAAGCGCACCGGTACGACCACCAACGAATTGGGTGCCTCTATCTCTATACGACGCCCCACGTCTTGCTCGACGACCTGATGAGCGACCGGATCAACGAAGGGGATATCTTCTCGAACGCAAATACCATCATCTTGATGGGACGGACGAAAGAGCCGGGGCGTCTCGGCCGGGCGCTCTATGTGGCCAAGCACCGCGGCAGCGCGTGCGGCGACGAGATCGTACCTTACCGTATCAGTGACCACGGACTCGAGTTCGGGCCGACGCCCTGAAGCCGTACCGCGACCGCAACGGAGGCCCGGGATGAGCATCGCGATCGACCTGGTGGGTCGCACGGCACTTGTGACAGGGGCGTCGCAGGGAATCGGGGCCGAGATCGCTCGAACGCTCCACCGCGCGGGGGCGAACGTTGCGGTCAATTATCCGGACCAAGGCGGGGACCGTCCCCGCGCCGACGCGGAGGCCCTTGCCGTCGAGCTCAACCACGACCGCCCCGCCAGCGCTTGCGCCCTCGCCGCCGACGTGAGCCGCCCTGAAGAGGTCGAGCGGCTCATGGGCCGGATCCGGAGTGACTGGGGAGGGCTCGACCTCCTGATCAACAATGCCGGGATCCTTCGCGACCGGACCGTCGCGAAGATGACGATCGAGGAATGGAAGGCCGTGCTCGATGTTAACTTGTCGGGGGTCTTTCACGGCTGCAAGTATGGCCTTGAGGTGCTCCGCGACGGCGGGGCCATCGTGAACGTCGGCAGCCTCTCGGCCGAGGCCGGTTTCTACGGGCAGGCGAACTATGCGGCGGCGAAGGCGGGCGTTCAGGCGTTGACGCGCGTGTTATGCCGCGAGTGCGCCCGGCGCAACATCCGAGTGAACGCCGTGGCGCCCGGTCTGATCGACACGGCGATGGCCGCTTCGATCCCGGAGAACGTCCGCGCTGAGATGCGCAGGGCGATCCCGTGCCAGCGGTTCGGTCTCGCCGCCGAAGTGGCCGCGGCCGTGCTGTTCCTGTGCTCTCCGCTGGCGTCGTATGTCAACGGTCACACGCTCCGGGTCGATGGCGGTTGGCGCGGTTGATTGTTGGCCCGCCGTGGCCCTGTTCCTTGGGAGAGGACGCGCTTCCAGGCCGCCTTCACGTTAGAATGGTCCCTCCGCGGTGGGGCGGGCGAACGTTTTGGGGCATCAGCGGAGGTTGGCAGATGTCGACGGTGGATCTCGACGTGGTGGACAGGGAACCCTTTCGGGACCGGAGCGAGACGGCGAGCACGCCTCGATTCGTCTTCGACCCGACAGCCGGCCCGACTCCACTCGGGCTCGGCTGGGACGCCGAAGCGGTCGTCGTCGACTGGTTCGACACCGGCGCGGCCGACTTGCTCGTCACTGCCGGCGGCGGCCGGTGCGGCCGTTCGGCCCGCGTCTACCGGCCGCTCGAGACATCCGACCGCTCACGTCTCATTTACGACGCCGGTGCGCCGGTTGACGGCCTCGACGGTCTTCGCTGTGTCAGTTCCCTGCCGAACGGCGGCGCGACGCGGTTCGACCTGGTGGCCCTCGACGATGAAGGCCTGGTCTGGCTTCCCAACGAAGGGGATCGGTCCCGTCCGTCGTTTGGGACGAGGCGCGGGGCGGGCCCCGGCAGCGACCTGGGAATCGGTCCTTGCCGGATTGTCCAGCTCTTCGTCGTCGATTGGGACGGCGACGGCTTGCTCGACCTCCTGGTCGGGGTGGACGACCTGAACGCGTACTGGCCCGTACCGGAGACGGTCCCAGCGTCCCAACGCTTCGGACTGAACCAGAAGGGGGGACACCCGGGCTATGACCGGAACGGACTATGGCGCGGCCGTGCTCCCCTGGCGCGTGTCTTCTGGTTGCGCAACGTCGGTCAACCGGGGACGCCCACGTTCGTCGTTGAAGCCGAGATTAACCAAAGTGCTGCGCTGCCGGACCTCGGCCTGCACCCGGCCGCGCTCGCCCTTTCCTGGGGAGGCGGCTCCTCCTTCGAGCTACTGATTACCGACAACGAACAGACGGTTCGCGTGCACCGCAACTTCGGCGGCCAACGTCCTCCGGTCGTCATGGAACCCCGCGTTCTTCAATGCGGGCACGGCCCGTTGCTGCTGCCCGACGATCGCACGACCGTCCAGGCGGCTGACATCGACGGCGACCGCAAACCCGAGTTGATCTTCGGCACCGCCGACGGCCGGGTCTTTGCCGTCCACGCGGGCACGACCCGTAACGAGGCCAAGACTCCCTGGCCAATCCTCCATCAAACGGAGGAGCTGCGCCTGGGAGGGCGGCTGGTCCTCGCGGCGGCCGACCTCGACGCGGATGGGGACATCGACCTCATTCACGGCGACGCCGCAGGACGTCTGCACTTGACCCAGGACCTCGGCGGGCCCGGCGATCATCGTTACGCAGCACCCGTTACGCTCGAGGCGGGAGGCGTACCCTTCCGAGTCGACCCCGGCCCCGATGGAATGCGGGACGGCCCGGTTGCCCCCCGGCTCGGCTACGCCTGTCCCGCGGTCGCCGACTGGACGGGGAACGGCCGGCCCGATGTGCTCGTCGGTGGCGCAGGAGGCGAAGTGCTGCTACTGCGTAACGACGGATCGGCGCAGTCGCCCCGGTTCGGCCACCCCGCCCTGCTCCGCTGCCAAGGCTCGCCCCTGATTACACCACCGCGCGTCCGACCCGCCGCCGCCGACTGGCTTGGCACCGGGCAACTCGACCTGATCGCGCTCGACCTCCAGGGATTTCTCTGCGTCTATCCGCGCGTGGACGCGTTCGACGTCGGCCCGCCCGCGCCCCTCGTCGACCGACTCGGGCGCGTCCTGCGCCTTGACGGGGCGTTCGGCCAGTCCGGACAATGCACGCTGTGGGCCGGACCGTGGACGGGTGCCGGCCGCATCGACCTGTTGGTCGGCTTGCCGCGCGGCAACCGCCACGTGATTCCCGCCCTCTGCGGGGTGCCGCTGAGGGCTCACGACGAGCTCCCCACCGTGCTCTTGCTCGAGAACGCCGGCCAAGGAGTCGTCGTGCCTCGAGCCCTCCGCCTGGCCGACGGGTCTCCGTTGGTGATCGGCGAAGAGGGGTGCAGCCCGATCGGGGTCGACGAATCGGGTGACGGCGAGCTGAGCTTACTCGTCGGTTCTGACGACGGTCGCGTGAGCTACTTTCGCCGGGACGAGCTGATTTGGTAAGACGCTTCCCGTGCCAAGTCTGGGGTCAAACCGACATGCCTGGCGACGCCGAACCTGCCCCGGACGACGAGGCGAAGATCGCGGACGCGGAGCTGCTGTTCACCGACGCACCGGTTCCGCGGCAAGCCGTGCCGAGACCGGAGACGCCGGGGCCGGCGAGCGATGCGGCATACGACATCCAGGAGTCCGACCAGCCCGAGCCCGTCGCGCGGCCGCCGATCGTACCGCCAACTCGCGCAGAGAAAGCAGCGCCAAGCCGGCCGGGGCGGATGACCCTCGAGCCGTCGGTCGCCGTGGAGCAAGTCTGGACGCGCTGGGCCGAGTGGGGCACAACCCTGACGATTCTGGTCGCCGCGGCGGCGTTTCTCGTCTTGCTGCTCTACTTCGCCCTGAGCTTCGAGGCCCACGGTTTTGCCGTTTTCTTGTTGTTCGCCGGGGGGCTGGTGCTGGCGATCCTGAGCTACCCGATTCTCATCACCCTCGAACGCCCGGTGCGCGTGACGCCCGAGCAGGCGGTGCGGGACTTCTACGGCGCCCTCTCGCACCACGTCCCTCACTACCGACGAATGTGGCTCCTGCTGAGCCGGGCGGGCCGCACGTCGGCCTCGTTCGCGTCGTTTGAGGGCTTCCAAAATTACTGGCGCACGCGTCTCGCGCAACTGCGAGGGGACCGGGTCGCCAGGACGGTCCCCCTGAAGTTCCAGATGGTCGGGTTCAAAGCGGCCAAAAGCTCGGGCCTCTCGACCATCAACGTGACCTACGTGATCGAGGTCTACGCCCGGGGAAATACCGGGAATGGACCGATCGCGACGGTTCGGATCCAAACATCGCTCGTCAAAGGGCCGGACCGCATGTGGTATCTTGACCTCGGGTCCTTGCCCGAGGCGTGAAACGCGCGTTCCGAGTGATCTATTGGTATCGCTATACGGTTTTATGAGGACGGAAGGACGGCGGATTCTCTCGTTCCGACGCTCTGCGTCGGAACGAGGGCAATTCGCCTGATTCGAAGCCGAGCTCTCAAAGGGTCTTGAGGTACTCGATCAGCGCAATTCGATCGCCGTCCTCGAGCGCGTCGCCGAAGGTGTGGCCCTGGTTGCCAAGGCCAAAGCGGGATGCGTCGAAGACGGCTTGTGCATCTTCGGTCGATGCGGACTTCGGTAGCGGGCCCGGCGCGAGTGCCTCGAACTTCCACCCCACGTTGCGCGTGTCGTAGTGTTCGAAGCCCGTCGATGGGGGGCGCTTAAACCGTGCGGGGCGCTCGGACGACTTCAGCAGGGCATCGAGCGTCGGGACCGAGCCATTGTGAAGATAGGGCGCCGTGGCCCAGATGCCGTCGAGGGGTGGGGCCTGGTAGCCGGTCATCTGTTCCTTCACCGGGTAATCCGCGCCGAACCAGGTCGAGTTGTAGTGCTTCACCAGCGGCAAGCCGAGCCCGTACGCCCGCGCGGGGTCGGTCCCGATGGTTTTGAGGTCGATGACCTTGCTCGGATACTCAGCGTCAGCGCCGTATGTGCCGTGACACCGCGCACAGTTCTCGACGAAAACGGTCTTACCTGCCTCGGCTTTGGCCGCGTCGATCAGGAACGGGTACTTGGGGGGCCTCAAACTCTTGAAGTACGCCAGGATGTCATGAAACTGCGGCTCCAACTGCTGGAACTCTTCGAGGGTTTTTTCGCCAAGCAGAAACTGCATGCTCGAACGCACCGATCGGGCGTCGGTCCGCCCGTCGTAGTACATCGTTGCCTTCTTCGCCATGTGCCACCACGGAGGAACGTCCATTTCCGGGAGGTTCGTCCCCATCGGCAGGGGGAACAGCCGGAACGAAAGGTCGGAGTTGCGAACGCTCAGCAGCACGGCCGCAACCATCCCGGCGTTCACGGTGCCGCGCGACGAGTTCATGACGAACGTGCTGGGCGGAAGACGCCGGCCGTCCGCTCGCGTCAGGTCCCGCAACAGGGCATTGAGATCGAGCTGGGTGTTTCCCAGGCCGACGTAGCTTTTGCCGCCGAGCGACCCGCCGTGGCACACCATGCAGTCGATCTGAACGCCCTCCTTGGTGCCGTCGGCCAGCACACCCCGGCGCAGTCCCATGGGCAAGCCGTCGTTCGGATACGGGGCGGGATGAAGGCCGTAACGACGTATGAACGCCGCGGCGTAATCGGCGGGCTGCTTGTCGAGGTCTGGGGCGCTACGATTCCAGAGCGTGCCGGCCTTCCGGTACGCCGCGTCGCTCCAGCCTGGCTTCAGGTGTCCCGTTTGGGTCAACGCGACACGACCCCGCTCGGCGGCCGCTTCAACCTCGCCCGCCCGACCGGGGGGAAACATTGCCAGCACGAGCATTCCCGCAACGACCGCTGTCCTCATGACCCGTACCTCGCGACGACGTCTCGATCGACTCACACCATTTTATAGGCGCGAGGACCAAGGTCGGAAATAGGGAAGGCCAAGTCGAGAACCGCGCGACACGGGTGGAGGCTGTGCCTTTCGGCCGGGTCAGAAACGGTTCACTCCTTGGACCGCTCGGCGTCGAATTCTTCGAGGGGCGTCCGCACCGTCTCCAGGAACTCGTGCCAGTCTCGCTCCACGGCTCCCAGGTCCGGCCCGAAGGCCGTTGCGAAGTGCTTGAGCGTGCGTTCCGGCCCGCGAGCGGTTTCGGCGTCGGGGCCCCGCAGCAAATCCAGGAAGCGGACGAACTCTTCGGGTCGACGCTGGCGCAGGTAATAGACGAGGGCCCACGACTCGGCGTAGACGTCGCGGTCGTAGCCGTGGCCGAATCCCGCGTCTTGCACGAGTGGCACCAGCCGCGGGCTGGACCGGATCGCGCGCCAATCGGGGAGCCGTAGGTCGTGCGCCCGGCCGATGCCCGCCCAACGACCGCCCCGTATCACCTCGAACTGAGCGGCGAGACCTTCGTGCAGCCAGTGCGGGGCGTCGTCGTGTGCACGGAACAGCCCCGCGGTTGCAACGAGTTGATGAATGAGCTCGTGCGCGGCGGTGCCTTGATCGACGGACCCGCGGTCGAGGTCGAGGATGAGCTGCCGGCGCGCGAGGTCTCTGCGCAGGCGATCGAGCGCGTCTCGCGCATCGCTCCGGCCCACGGTCCGCGCCGGTTCGCCGGTGACCGCTATTCGGAGCCGCCCACGCGCAGGCATGACATCAAGCGCCGCTTCGAGCCGGTCCAGCTCGAGCCGGCGTGCCGAAAACGCTTCCCTGGCCTCGCGCTGATCTTTTGCGCTCTTCGCATCGAAACCGACCACCGCGCGGAACGTCGGGTGAAAATAGCCGCGGGTTGCAAGGAAGACGCCCGCGTGGTTCGCGCGCAAGAACTCCTGGTAGTCAGCCTGGTCCGCGAACCATGCCGACATCAGCCGGGTCGTCGGCGCGGGGAGGTCGACGCCCCGAGACGCCATCACCAGGTAAAAACTGCGGCACACGCGCTCGAGGAGATCGAGGCGCTCCCGCACGTCCGCCTCGCCGTGTTGGTGGAACAAGATCACGTGCGGTCCGCGGGCGAGCTCGAACGACTGTCCCAAGGCCTTCCGAAACCGATCGAGGTCCGGATCTTTACACGCACGGTCGAGTCGGTCGAGGACCGCGATCATCCGCGCTGTTGGTTGGTGCCGTGGGTCATCTGCATGAATCGCGCGCAGCATCGCCTCGCCTTGCGCGGTGAGACCGTTTTCGATCGCCCACCAGGCGGCCGCACTCCGGGCCGACGTATCGCCCGCAAGGGCCGTCTTGCGGCGCTGCTCCCACTCCCGCGGGGGCCAGTACCCCGGCACGACCTTGCGAAAGTCCGAGCGATGGAATTCAATGATCCCCTCGGGAGCCTCCACGCGCACGGAGTCGCCGCGCACCTCTGCCGCCGCCTGGACCCTTCCCCCTTTGGCGAAATACAGCAGTTCGGCCCGGATCGTGCTGGGGAGAAGGGCGATCAAAACGATGCCGGCGACTTCTGCGGGGCCGGACCGTGGCCGAAAATGGTTCAAATGCATGACCTTCCGTCAATTCAACGGACTCGGCGTCAAGCCCGACCCTGGGACCATGACCGACGCATTGTGTGCCAAAGGAGAATACCGTGCAACTGGGAATGATCGGCCTCGGACGCATGGGTGCCAACATGACCCGGCGCCTCATGAAGGCCGGGCATGACTGCGTCGTTTACGACCGCAACCCGGAACAAGTGGCCACTCTTTCGGCCGATGGCGCGGTTGGGGCGAATTCGCTGGACGACTTCGCCGCCAAGTTGCACGTGCCGCGCGCGGCGTGGGTGATGGTACCGAGCGGGGCGCCGACGGAATCCACGGTGAACGAACTCGCGCCCCTGTTCGTGGCCGGGGACACGATCATCGATGGAGGCAACTCTTACTTTAAGGACGACGTGCGCAGGGGAAAGGCGCTGAAGCCGCGAGGCATCCACTACGTCGACGTCGGCACGAGCGGTGGCGTCTGGGGCTTGGAGCGAGGCTACTGTCTCATGATCGGCGGGCCGACCGAGGCCGTTGAACGACTGGACCCCATCTTCAAAGCTCTGGCACCGGGCCGGGGCGACATCCCCAGGACCCCGAAGCGCGACCAGACACCGGGTTCGGCGGAAGAGGGTTACATTCATTGCGGGCCGTCCGGCGCCGGCCACTTCGTGAAGATGGTCCACAACGGGATCGAATATGGGTTGATGCAGGCGTACGGCGAGGGCTTCGACATCCTGCGCGGAGCGCGTTCGGAGGAACTCCCCGACGACATCCGCTACGATTTGAACCTGGCCGACGTGGCCGAAGTCTGGAGGCGCGGTAGCGTCGTCGAGTCGTGGCTCCTTGACCTGACGGCGATGGCGCTCCTGGAAGACCCGAACCTGACCAACTACACGGGCTTCGTCGAAGACTCCGGCGAAGGGCGCTGGACGATCCAGGCCGCGATCGACGAGGCCGTTCCGGCCGACGTGCTCTCGGTGTCACTGTTCAGCCGGTTTCGCTCACGACGAGACCACACGTTCGCGGAGAAGGTTCTCTCGGCCATGCGTTACAAGTTCGGCGGCCACGTGGAACGGCCCTCGGGGGGCTAACGGCTGTCGTTACGAGATCGGTCCGTCTCGAGGTGAACTATGCCCGAGTCTCGCGTCCCAAACCCGCTGGCCGAGGGGGGCTTCGCAGCGCTGGCGGCCCAGCCGTGCACGCTGGTCATCCTGGGCGGCAGCGGCGATCTCTCGCACCGGAAACTGCTCCCGGCGCTTTACAATCTGGCACTCGACGGGGTGCTCCCTACCAGCTTTACCGTCGTGGCGTTTGCGATCGACGACTGGGACGACGGCCGTTACCGGGCGTTCGCACGCGACGGCATCGAACACTTCTCGCGCCGCGCGCTCGATGAGGCTCATTGGGCCGACTTCGAACGCAGGCTCTTTTATCAGAAAGGCTCGTTCGACTCGCCCGACGACTATGCCCGGCTCAAACAGCGCCTGGAGGAAATCGAGCCGAGGTTCGGAATCCCGGGCAATCGAATCAACTATTTGGCGATTCCACCACGGTTCATCGCGACCTGCGTCGAACACCTGAACGCCGCGGGGCTGGTCAATCCCGAAGGCCAGGGCCCGTTTACGCGTGTGATCATCGAAAAGCCGATCGGCCACGACCTCGCGAGTGCTCGAGAAATCAACGCGACGCTGGCGAAGGTCTTTGACGAACGACAGACGTTCCGCATCGACCACTATCTCGGTAAGGAGACCGTTCAGAACATCTTGGTGGTGCGCTTCGGGAACTCGATCTTCGAACCACTCTGGAACCAGAAGTACATCGATCACGTGCAGATTACGGTCGCGGAAGAGGAAGGAGTCGGTACGCGGGCCGGCTACTACGAGCACGCCGGCGCCCTGCGCGACATGGTGCAGAACCACATCCTGCAACTGCTCTGCGTCACCGCGATGGAGCCTCCTTGGTCGCTCGCGGCCGACGTCGTTCGGGACCACAAACTGGCCGTTCTGCATGGTTTACGTACGATTGCCGGCCGGGACGTCGAGCGCTTCGTGGTGCGCGGACAATACGGGCCGGGCTTCGTTCGGGGACAAGACGTGCCGGGATATCGCCGTGAGGAAGGGGTCCAATCGGACTCCACCACGGAAACCTACGTCGCGATTAAGCTGTTTATCGACAACTGGCGCTGGGCGGGCGTGCCGTTTTACCTGCGTACCGGGAAGCGCCTGCCCAAGCGAGCGAGCGAAATCGCCGTGCAGTTCAAACCGGTGCCCGAGGTGCTGTTCAACACCTCGCCGGGCGCTCCGCTCGAGCCGAACGTGCTTGCGTTGCGCATCCAGCCGGACGAGGGGATCGCGTTCAAGATCACCACGAAACGGCCTGGGCCCAAGGTGCGGATCTGGCCGGTGCGCATGGATTTCCGCTACGATACGACTTACGGCGACCAAACGCCTGAGGCCTACGAGCGGCTCCTTCTAGACGTGATGGCCGGCGACGCGACCCTGTTCATGAGGCGCGACGCGGTTGAGGCGTCCTGGATGTGGATCAACAACATCCTTGACGCCTGGACGAGCAGCGGCTCGCGCTGGCTTCCGGAGTACGGGGCCGGGACGTGGGGCCCGATCGAAGCGGACCGGCTGATTCAGTCCGACGGCCGGGAATGGAGAACGCTATGAGTGCGCCGGAGGCCCCCCGCGTCGTTTCGCACGCTGCGCGTCCGGTGGACCTCGACGCGATCGAAGTCGCGCTCAAGCAACTCTGGAAGCTCCCGGGGAGCGAGCCGACGGCCGAAGACGCACACCTGCGCGCCTGCATGGCGAACCTGTTGATCTACTGCGCGACGGGTTGCGACACCGGCAACCTGACCGACGAGCTGGATGTCATCGTCCGCGTTCAGCCGTCGCGGGTGCTACTGCTCATCGGCGGGGACGAGACCCTCGGGAACGCCGTCACGGCGGAGGTGTCAGCGCGGTGCCACCTCGGCGGGGAGGGGCACCCTATCTGTTCCGAGCAGATCACCGTCACCGCCGCGCGTGGCGCGAGCGGCCGGCTTGCTTCCACGGCCCGACCGCTCCTCGTCGGCGACCTGCCGACGTCGCTCTGGTGGATCAGCGACGTCCCGCCGCCGCTCGGCGGCGAAGTCTTCAGCGCGCTCCGCGCCATGGCCGACCAGGTGATCTACTCGAGCGACCTGTGGCCCGACCCGGTGTCGGGGACGATCGCGGTTGCGGGATGGGTCGCCGGCCGTCCGACCGTCCGACCGGCGGTCACCGACCTGGCTTGGCGGCGGCTCAAGCCTTGGCGCAGGCTGGTCAGCCAGACCCTCGACCCCGCCGCCCTCCTCGATGCGCTCGACCGGCTCGACCGAATCGAAGTCGAGCACGGCTCGCACGGACTCCCCCAAGCCTGGCTCCTGACCGGTTGGATGGCCTCCCGCCTTGGCTGGCACGCTCAAGGCGGGATGGTTCACGCCGGCCCGGACGCCGTCTGGACCTTCCGCGCACCACACGGCACGGTCGAGATTCGGATCCGCCGGATGCCCCATGGAGAGACCGGCATTCAGCGACTTCGCGTCGGCTGGACGCGCGACGAAAGTCGCCACGAAGTGACCTTTGCCCCCACTGGCGATGGGCGGCTCTCCGCGACTTCGCCCGTCCTGGGCGAAGAGCCCCGTACGCTGATCCTTCCCTCCTGCACGCGCGCGGCACTGGTCGCGGCCGAGCTCCAGGAACTCGTGCCGGACCTCGCCTTTCGCGAGGCGCTCGGCGTGACGCTCGCGATGGCGGAATCGTTCACGACGTGACGCTTGGATTCTCACGGTTCTTTCGAGACCAGGAACTCCTTATGTACCTCGCGGGCGACCTCGGCGGCACGAAGACGGTGTTGGGATTATTCGAGGAGGCCGGCGGCCAGCTTGTTGCCGTCGCCGAGGCGACGTACGCGAGCCACGAGTTTCCCACGTTTGACGAACTGCTAAACCAATTCGTGAAGGCCCAATCCAGCACCCAGGTGCGTGCTGCTTGCTTTGGGGTCGCGGGGACGGTCGTCGACGGGCGTTGCGCGACGACAAACCTGCCCTGGGTGCTTGAAGAGGACGTGCTGTCAAAACACGTCGGCGGGGCGCGCGTGAAACTGATCAACGACCTGGAAGCGACCGCATTCGGAATGCTGTACCTTCCGGGGCACGAGCTCGTGAGCCTGAATCCGAACGCCGCGCAGGACCGACCGGGCAACAGGGCGGTCATCGCCGCGGGGACGGGTTTGGGCGAGGCGCTGCTGTACTGGGACGGCAAGCAATACCACCCGATCGCCTCTGAGGGAGGACACGGCGATTTTGGGCCCCACACCGACCTGGAGATCGAGCTCTTGCGTTACCTGCGCGCGGAGTTCGGCGGACACGTGAGCTACGAGCGCGTGCTCTCGGGCCCGGCGTTTTCGAACATTTATGATTTCCTGCTTAGCCGCGGTGGGTCCCCCGCGTCACCCGCTATCGCCGCGCGCCTCGAAGAGGGCGATCGCAATGCGACGATCTCCGAGCTCGGCTTGGGTGGCGAAGATCCCCTGTGCGCCGCCACGGTGGACCTTTTCTGTGCAATCTACGGCGCCGAGGCCGGGAACCTCGCCTTGCGGGGGGTTGCGGTCGGGGGCGTCTATGTCGGGGGTGGAATCGCGCCCAAGCTGCTGCCGGCGCTCCAGCGCGGCGGGTTCCTGGCAAGCTTCATTGACAAAGGGCGGTTCACGAGCTTCCTGGAGGCGATCGACGTACGCGTGGCACTCAACCCCAAAGCCGCGCTGCTCGGGGCTGCCTACTACGCGTCGCGTCTCGGATCGGCGATAGTGGTGTCGTGACACACCCGCAGCCCTTCCCCGCGCGAGACCAGTTTGGGTCATGGCCACCCGTGAACATCTGCGCATCCAGGAGATGACCGACGACGTCACCGGCTGGAGGCGCTGGGGGCCGTACGTCGGCGACCGCGCCTGGGCGACCGTCCGAGAGGACTACAGCCCCGACGGGAACGCGTGGGACTTCCTGCCTCACGACCTCGCCCGCAGCAAGGCCTATCGATGGGGTGAGGACGGGATCGGCGGGTTCTGTGACCGCTACCAACTGCTGGTGTTTGCCCCCGCGTTCTGGAACGGTTGCGACCCGATCCTCAAGGAGCGCTTTTTCGGACTGACGTCCCACGAGGGGAACCACGGCGAGGACGTCAAGGAGTACTACTATTACCTCGACAATACGCCGACGCACTCCTACATGAGGATGCTCTACAAATACCCGCAACGGGAGTACCCCTACCGCCGCCTCGTCGAGGAGAACGCCCGGCGCACCGCGGACGACCTTGAATTCGAGCTGATCGACACGGGCGTTTTCGATGACGACCGGTACTTCGATATCGTCATCGAGTACGCGAAGCTCGACGCCGAAGACGTCTGCATCCGGATTGAGGCCTTTAACCGCGGCCCCGCGGCCGCTCCCCTGCACGTCCTCCCCCACCTCTGGTTTCGCAACACCTGGTGCTGGGGACCCGAGGCCGGTCCTGAGCCCAAGATCACTCTCGGCGAGGCGAACGCGAGCGGAGTGAGCCTTGTTACGGACTACTCGCAGGTTGAGACCCTGTCCGCGATTCCCGTGAGTTACCGGCTCGGACGGCGGATCCTCCACTGCCCGCCAGGTGGCAAGGCCCTGTTCACCGATAACGAAACCAACATGCCGCGCGTCTTCGGGCCAGGGCTCAACAACCGCAAACCCCACGTGAAAGACGCGTTTCACCGCTGGGTCGTCACTGGCGAGCCCTGCGTTAACCCGATCCCGCTCGGCACGAAGACGGCCATTCATTACGTCTTCCCGGCCGTGGAGCCCGGCGGGTCGATCGTGTTACGCCTCCGCCTGACCAATAAAAACGCGCTGACGGATCCGCTGGCCGCCGTCGACTCGTTGGTCGCGACCCGCAGGTCCGAGGCGGATGAGTTTTACGCAGCGCTCGCGCCCCCGCTTGCCACGCCGGACGAGCGCGAAATTGAGCGCCAGGCGCTCGCGGGGCTACTCTGGACCAAGCAGACGTACCTTTTCGACGTGAACACGTGGCTCAACGGCGACAATCCCGCCTGGCCGCCTCCCTCATCGCGTAAAAACATCCGCAACAACCACTGGCGTCATCTGAACTCGATGCGCGTGATGACGGTCCCCGACGCGTGGGAGTACCCCTGGTTCGCCGCCTGGGACCTTGCGTTCCAGTGCGTCTCGCTGGCGCTTGTGGACGGCGAATACGCGAAGCACCAGCTCTGGGTCCTGCTGTTCGAGCAGTTTCAGCACCCGAACGGCCAGATCCCCGCCTACGAGTGGGAGTTCTCGGACCTGAACCCTCCCGTCCACGCCTGGGCCGTCTGGCGCGTCTACAACATGGATCGCATCCGCTCGGGCCGGGCCGACCGCGACTTCCTCGAGCGCTGTTTTCACAAGCTCCTGATCAATTTCGCGTGGTGGATCAACAAGCTCGACCAGGAAGGCAACAACCTCTTCGAGGGGGGCTTTCTCGGGCTCGATAACATTACGGTCGTCGACCGGAGCGCCCGTTGCCACGACGGTGCGCGAATCGAACAGTCGGATGCGACGGGCTGGATGGGCATGTTCTGCCTGGTCCTG
>JARLIH010000279.1 GCA_031291845.1 Isosphaeraceae bacterium
GGCATCCGCCGGGCGATCGGCGCGGAGGGCGGCGGCGAGGTCCTCGGCCTGCTGGGCCCCGCGCTCGGCCAGCTCCGCGGCCCGGCGCTGGTCGTCTCGGGCCGCGTTCGGCTGGCCCTGCGCCAGGTGCTCCGACCCTTGATCCATCGCGCGCGGGGCATGTTCGCCGAGAAGCTGGGCGGCCTCGTGCGCCGGCCCTTGGGCCCGGTCGCTGACCCCCCGGGTCCGGTCGCGCAGGGCGGCCAGGTCGCGGCCGAGGTTCGCCGACTCCCTGCGCAGCGCCTGCTGGGGCGCGACCCGCTCGCCAAGGAGCGCCTGGAGGCGCTCGCGGACCTGGCGTTCGCGGCGCGCGAGGGCCTTCGCCTGTTCGGCCTGAGCCGGCTTCAAGGCGAGCTCCGGATCAGGCACCCCGCGCGGGGCAGCCGGAGGAGCCGGCAGGGCGGGATCGGCCGGGGCGTGTGCGGCGAGGGCTTCGAGAGCCTGCGCGACCTGTTCGCGGGCCTGGGCCAGGGCGTCGGGCGTCGGCGGGGCCGCGCCCGGTGCGTGGGCCTCGGCGACCCGGGCTCGCTCCGCCAGCTCGGCCGCGTGCTGGGCTTTCTCGACGGCCTGCTGTTTCCCCTCGATCGGCAGGCGGGCCAACGCGTCGGCGATGGCCTTCTGGCGCTGGGCGGCGGTAGCCGGGTCGGCCTGGGCCTGAGGTTCACTCAGCGCACGCTCGGCACGGGCGAGTGCGGCGGCCTGGGCGCGCGGGGCCGGCTGGTCGGCCAGTCGGCGGGCCAGGGCCTCGGCCCCTTCCTTGGCCAACCGCAGGGCGCTGGCCTCAGCCTGGGGCGTGGGAGGGTTGGCGAGCGCCTCCGCCGCGCGGTCGGCCAGTCGTACGGCCTCGGCCTGCTCCAGCGCGGCGTCGGGCGCCTGGAGGTTGCGCAGGGCGGTCGCCTGCCGCCGCTGATCGGCCGCGGCGGCGGCACGATCTTCAGGGCGGTCGAGCTTGCCGGGCTGCCCGCGCTGGTCGTCGGCCAGCTCGGCCGCGAGGTCGTCGGCCGGGACCTGGTTGTTCATTTTCTGCTCGAGCCGATCGAACGCGGCCCGCGCTTCGACCTGGAGTGCGGGAAGACGGCGGCGCAGCTCGGCCTGCTCGTTCGGCTGTCCGCCCTGTTTCTGGGCCGCGTCGAGGGCCTCGGCCAGGCTCTTGGCCCGCCGTGCTGCGCGGTCGCGCTGGGGCTGGGCGCGGGCGTCGGGCTCGAGCGCGGTGAGCGCCTCGGCCGCCTTGGCCTGCTTCTGAGCGGTCGGCGCGAGACGCCGGGCGAGCTCCGCAACGGCCTTGGCCGGGTCGTGCGGCTTACCGGGCTCCGGCGCCGTCTCGCGCAGGTGGCGCTCCAGCTCCCCGGCGACCTCGTGGGTGAAGCGGCGGGCCTCGTCCAGCTTGTGCCGCGCGGCCTCCTGCCTGCGCCAGGGGTCGGGCAAGGTCTCGGCCAGGCGGGCGAGCTGCCGGCGGGCCTCGTTCTGGCGGTGCTCGATCTCCTTCGGCCTGGTCGCTTCGTGCAGCCCTTCGGCGGCCTTGTCCGTCGATTGCCGGGCCGTGTCGAACAGGTCGTTCGGCAAGGGGTGACGGGGGTCGGGTGCCGGCTTCGACTCGGCCAAGGCCTTGGCGAGGCGGGCGATCGCTTCCTCGCGGTCGGCGAGGGGTTTGAGCTTCTGGGCTAGCGCGGTCTTTTCATCGGGCTTGAGGTCGTTCTTGCCTCGGAACTCGCCAAGCGCCTCGGCGACCTGGCCGTTGAGCTGGTCCTGGCGCTGAACGAGCCGGCGGGCGAGGGCCTTGGGATCGTTCGGCACGTCCTCGATATCACGGGCGAGCCTGCGCAGCTCGGCTTCGGCCCCTTCGAGCCGCTGGCGGGCCTCATCCATCGCGCCCCGCTCCAGCGGCGCGACGGGCTCGCGCACGGCCTGCGTGTTGAGCCGGCCGCGGTAGTTCTCGGCCAGGGGGTTGTCGACGTCGAGCGCCAGCCGCCGGGCCTCGTCCTCGATCGCGCGTTGGTCCTCGGCCAGGGCCTTGAGCTTGTCGGCCTGTTTGGTCAGGTCGGTCGCCTGCCTCGCCTCCTCGCGCTGGTGTTCGGCCAGAGCGCGGGCCCGCCGGGCGAGCTCCTCGGCGTCCTTGGCCTGGGCGGCGAGCAGGTCGGCCTTCAGCTCGGGCGACTTCCGGAGCAGTTCATCGAGATCGTTCCGAACGGCGTTTTGCTCGGCCTGGAGCTTATCGAGACTGGCGCGGTCCGGCGCATCGCGCATGGCCTCGGCGCGCTCGGCCAGCTCCGCCTCGCGGCGGGCGAGCTCCGCCAAACGCTGCCGGTCCGCGTCGCGTTGGGCGATCGCGTCGAACTGGCGCTGGAGCTCGTCGAGCCGGCCGACAATGGCCCCGAGGCGAGCGTCGGCCAAGCGCAGGTCGTTGAGACGTTCTTCGGCATCATCGGTGCGCCGGGCTTTCTCGAGCACGGCACGGGCCGCCTCGGCCTCGACCTCGGCAATCTGGCGCGCGGGGCGCGCGAGGGGGCGGAACTCGTGCTCGGCGTCGAAGTCGCGGGCGAGGAGCTGCAGCCGGTCCTCGACGTCCCTCGCTTCGGTTTCGCGCTCGGCCAGGGCCTGCTGGCGCTCGCGATCCCACTCGCCGTTACCGCGGTGGGCGGCGTCGGCCGCGTAACGGAGCTGCTCGGCCTCCTTGCGGTTCTCAGCGGCCGACTTCTTGAGGGCATCGAGCTTCGCCTGCAATTCCTCTCGCCTGGCCGCGCTCTGGCGGGCGAGCATCGGGTCGGCCGCGGCGACGATGTCGAGCGATTCCTCGTTGGTCCACACCACGTTCGGCCCGCGCGGAGCGGGGCGGTTGTCGGCCACACGGATGCGGTAGGTGAGCCCGTCGCCCGGCTTGAGCCCCAGCGACTTGAGCTCGATCGTCCCCGCGCCTCGGGCCACCTTGGTGCCGAGTCCCTCGAGCGGGACGTCTACGTGTCCGGTCTCGGGCTTCGTGCCCGGCCGCTCGATCGTGTAATGAAGCTGGACCGAAGCCACCGCCACGTCGTCGCGGGCCGCGATCGCAACCCGCAGCGTATCGTCGGGCCGCGACTCCTTGACCCCCGACGGCCCCTTCGCCGCCACGACCGGTGGCGCATCGGGCCGCACGATCAGCCGGCGCGGGCTCTCGGGGCGGCTGGCCAGCCCGTGCTCGTCGCGCAGGGCGAACGCGAAGGCGCCCGAGTGATCGGCCGTCAGGGCGACGGACGCCGATTTGCGGTCAGGAGCCAGCGCCAGCTCGTGCGTGCTCTTGGCGTCCTTCTCACCGGGCCACTCGACCGCCAACGACCGGAGGGCCGTGCTCGCCGTCGCGTCGAGCACGATCCGACTCCCCTCCCAGGCCTCGACGCGCTTTGGATCCCGGGTGGTCTCGGGCGCGAGCTTCGTATAGGCCGGCGGCTCGACGCGTACCGAGAGGGAGGCGACGGCCGGCGGCTCGACCGCGGTAATCGTGTAGCGCCGGCTCTCGGCCGAGCCGCTGACGACCCGGTAGGTGAACGAGCCCGCCACGCGCGGCAGCGTGACCGAGAACGCGCGGGTTGTCGCCGCGCTCTCCTCGGCGGCCGGCATTGCGACGCGGTGGGCCTGGCCGTCCGCCCGGTCGCTCCATTCGAGCCAGGCGACCTCCGGCGCGTCGCTCGTGCCGAAGCGGGGCCGGACCTCGGCCGAAAGCGCCAGGTCGGACCCGAGCGCGACCACCTGGTCTCCCGGCGCAACGGTGATCACCCAGCGCCCGATTCGCTCCAGGTCGCTCCAAGGGGCGAGGAACCGCTGTCCCAGCGCCCGGTACGGCAGCGACACAAACGCCGGCGCCCCCACCAGCCCGAGCGCGATCACGCCCTGCACGAGCCGCCGCCGTGCGCTGCCGAACGTGACGGCCCGCCGGAGGTCAGCGCCCTCGGCCCAGGCGGCCGCATCGTCGGCGACAGCCGCGATCAAGCCCGAGGAGCCGTGTGCTCGCGCGGTCAGCAACGAGACCGCCCCCGTCAGCCGCTCCCCCAGCTCCGGCTGCCCACGCTCCGCCACGGCCGCGAGGTCGAGCGCGCCCGTCCGTCGCACCGCCGGTCCGACCACTTTCGTAAGAAAGACCAGACCCCCCGTAGCGAGCCACGCGCCCCAGAGTGCCCAGCGCACGGCCCGCGGCAGCACCACGGCGAAATCAGCCGCCATCCCCAGGGCCGCCCCGACCGCCAACACCACCGCTACGAGCCCGGCGCCGCGCAGGGCGGCCGACGCGCGGAGTCGCCGGTTCAGCCGCCCCAGGACGCGCCGGATCGGCCGCGGTAGTGCTTCGGGAGCCGTGCGGATGGGCAGCGTGGCCTGGGTCATCGCCGAGTCTCCTTGGGGGGGCCAAAAAACGGGACCGGCTCCGAGTTCTCGATGTGCCCGTCTGGTTTGTGGCGCGGGACGGCTCGCTCCGGAAGGTTCCAGGGTACGATTCTCGCGCCTCGTCGGCAACGGCATCGGGCGTCCGCAGCAGCCGAAGGTGAGGTGCGGGCTTCGAACCTACGTACGGCCCCGTCGTCGGATCGACACGAATCCCTCCTCTCTTTGGCCGGCCGAGGAGGGCCCCACGGCCGCGGAGCGCATCACTGGGAGATTTCGCGGGCATTTCTTGTGGCCAGGTTCCAACCCGGGTTACCGTTGCCAGTGCGATTCGCAATGCCTTTGAGTTCCACCTTGTGGCGGCCTGCTCCGTTGGAGTTCCGGCTTCAGGCAGTCTTTCCGCCGCCTGAAGGCGGAACTCCAACGATAGAAAGGCCCAGGCACAACGGGCGAGATCACCTCCCTCGCGACCTGCGGCCACCATGTCCCTGGCCCGCGCCGGGTTTTTGGTGTTTTTGGTGTTTTTGGTAACGCATCCTCAACCGTCTCTCAGCCGGCCCCTCGGAACGCCGGATCACGAGGGCGCGTTCGCCGAGCCCGGGCGTGCGGGCCGAGTACGCTGCACGAATCTGTCGGACCGAAGCATTCCTGGGCGGACCCACCGCTTGCGGGGACTCACCGGCCGGGGCGCGGGAACGCTTACAGAGAAATATGCCGATTATAGGACTTGAAACCCAGCATACGCTCACGAAATATCCGAACAATCCGAAAAATTCCCTGACGCTTGTCGTCGGTTCGCACAAACTTGCACCAGACGTGTCGTCTCTCCCGCGCTCGGCCACCTCTCAATCGGACGGGCACCGACTCACCGGTGCCAACCCCTCCTGGCTGGCGAAACCTCCATTGGCACCGAGACGCCCGTTCCGTTCCGCAGGTGCCGCGCCCGCGCGAAGCACGCGCTCCCTGAAACGATGCAATTGTACACTAGACGTCAAGAGGGGTCAATCGAATCAAATCTGAGTTGCACGCAACCGCCAGGCGAGGAAGTGGCAAACTGTCCGCAGAGCGCCCGTTGCTTCGTGCGTCGATGCTGGCCGAAGACGGGCACCGCGCTGCGACGCGAAACCTTTTGAGGGTGCGGTCGAGTCGCCATCGGGCCTGTTGCGGCGCGCATTGCGTGTCCTTTTTCTTCCCACCACCAGAGCTCGCGTACCTTACGACAAATCCGTCAGGTTCCTTGATTGACGATTTGGACCACGGAATGGAACGCGCAGAAGCTGACGTGCACCCCTGGGAGCGACCTGGACCGGAATTTCCTTGAACGGTGTATTTGGGTTGTTAAAATACGTTTTGAGATCAACGAGATAAGGGGATTTCCGAGCAGGACGGGAACTACGGAGAGGTACTACACGGGGTAATCAAGAATCAAATGGACAGCTCACTCGATCACTGGAAGCGCCGATCGGTGTAGGAGGCGTGGCCCCCCAGGCATCCTCTCGGATGACTTCTGGCTGAGCGAGGTTCGATCAAGGCCGCTCTCTGGGTTGGTTCAGTCAGCTCGGCCGGGTGGTACAAAAGAACCTCTGAGGCGCCCAGCAGACGTACCGTGGTTGGTGTCGGGTAGGTGTGCAACCCCACCCGTTCGGCGGAGAGTCATCCGACCCAGGGATCGACCCGTCATTGTGGGACCGCGGGTTGAGATCGCGTGGTCTAGCGGGCAGGGCGATAAGGCAAGTGGAGCAACGTGATTTCGGCACTTCACATTGGCCCCCAAGGAGGTTTGACGATGGCGCAGAACGATCAGAAATGGTGCTTCGCGTGGTTCGCCGAGAAACCCACGGCCAGCGGCGCCGAGCGCGCCGCACTCGTCAAGAGCGCCAAGTGGGCACCCGGCGACATCATCACGGTCTCCTTCCTCGATGGTGCACCAGACGTCCAAGAGCGAGTGAGAGAGGCCGCGCGCGGGTGGACAGTCCCAGGATTGGCGGACCTGACACTCGATTTCCGGAAGAATCAGAACACTCTCATCCGCATCTCATTTCAGCACGCGGGGTCGTGGTCGGTCATTGGCACAACGTGTAGAACCGTCACGAGCCAGGCAGCGCCGACCATGAATTTCGGGTGGCTGCGGCGAGAGTCGACCGACGACGAGGTCCGGCGCGTCGTGCTGCACGAGTTCGGGCACGCCCTCGGCCTGATCCACGAGCACCAGAATCCCGGTACGGTCATCCACTGGAATCGGGAGCAGGTCGTGAAGGACCTTTCCGGCCCACCGAACAACTGGTCGCTTGACGTAATAGAGCATAACATGTTCGAACCGTACTCAAAGACCGAGACGAATTATACGGCCGTCGACTCCAAGTCGATCATGATGTACCCGATCCCCAAGACCTGGGCCACCGACGGATTCTGGGCTGACCTGAACAGTGACCTGTCGCCCACGGACCGGACTTTCATCCACGAACAATACCCCTGAGGTCCCTCTCGTCGCGGCGGGGCCTGCCTCCGCCGCGATCGTAGTCGCTCCATCCCTTACGGCGCGTCCGGCCATGGCCCAAGATCAAGATTTTGCCGTCATCATCGGGGTTCAGGCCTACCCTGGACTCACCAACCTAGAAGGCCCGGAGAACGACGCCCGCGCCTTCCGCGATTGGGTTGTCTCCCCGGAGGGAGGGAATGTTCCAGACGGACGACGCGGACAGAATTTCCAACCCGGCTGGAACGGCAACGTCCGGATGATCCTGTCGTCGGATTACCCCGTGGTGAACGCGCCGAACGATGCGCGGCCGATTTGCGCCGATGTTCAGGCGGCCTTCAACGACCTATACGACCTCGCTGAGGCGAACGCCAAGGCGGGACAAGGCACCGTGGCCGGCCGGCGCCTTTACATTTATATGGCTGGGCACGGCATCGAGCCCCAGTTGAACCACACGGCTCTGCTCATGGCAAACGCCAAGGAGCGGCGGTTCGGGTTCCACATTCTCGGCAAGGACTACGCTGACTTTTTCTACTCCGCGGGGTTCTTCGCCGAGATTCTGCTGTTCATGGATTGCTGCCGCGACTACTTCCCGATGGTGCCACTGACGCCAGTCCCATTTGACACCCGCTCTGACCACGCTGCACCTGATCATGTGCATTACCTCTACGGATTCGCGACGAAATGGAAGCGGCGGTCGCGCGAGCGGCCGATCAATGGCCAGACGCGGGGCGTGTTCACCACCGCGTTGCTCGAAGGCCTTCGGGGAGGGGCTAGCGACGGTAACCGGATCACGGCAGCCTCGCTCCGCAGCTACCTCAACGAGTGTATGCAACTCTTCTTCGACCCGCAGAGCCTCCAGGATCCGGAGATTCCCAAGCAGCCCGAGTTCGTCCAGTTCCCCAGCGAGGGAGACGGCCTGGTGATTGTGGAAAACGTGCCCCCATTGCGATACGACGTTGTTATTCACCTCTCCCCAGACACAATGGGCAAACGGGTGCAGGTCCTTGGCCCAAAGTTCACCAATGTGGCGGCGCAGACGGTCGCGTCCGCGGACCGTTGGCCACTCCAACTGCCGCGGGGGCTCTACCTGGCGCAGGCCCTGGAGCTGGGCCAGCAGGCGGATTTCGAGGTCAAAGGGACGGGAGGCACCGTCGATGTCCAGCTCCGAGCCCGTTGAGCGGATTCCGCTGCTCGTCCGGGCGGCCGATGACGCGACCGAGTTGTTTGTCCTCGACGGTAAGTTGAACCTTGTCGCACGGGGGTTAGGCCGTTTAGAGGGACGGTTCGAACCGGGGATCTACAAGGTCAAGGCTCGCTCTGGGTATGTGACCGAGGAGAGGCGCGTTGTGCTGACCGGTCCGCAGCCCTGGGCGGTGAGTTTCGGCCCCCTGGAGTTCGCCTCGCCGGCGCTGCTGGTGAGTACCGCACAGACGCACGAATACCAGATGGCGGCGGCCGAGCGGGAGAGCGGCCAGGTCCACGAGTCCCTCGCGAAGGAGGGCGACAGCTTGATTTTCATCTTCGCCCGCCGTTGGACCGGATCGCCGAGCCAGGAACTGTCCGCAGGCAAAGTTAACCCTGCGGAGGGTCTCTCGTTCCATTACGCCAGCGGGCGCAGGGCGGTCGACCTGCGGTCGGTGGGGAATGTCGACCTTACCGGGGATCCCTGGGCAGCCTGCACCATCCGAGTCAACTCTGGCCTTTACCGCCTGCGCCTTACGAGGCATGAGGGGCCAGCCCTAGAGCAGACCGTCGTCGCCTGCCCGGGCTGGCAGACTCAGGTTTTCCTCCAGCAGTACCCTCATCCCTCGGAGTCGGACCAACTCTATGCCGACCTGACCAGCGCATCGATCCTGATGGCGCGCTCGCACGGTCCCGGCTCCGGGCAGCCTGTCTTCCACGCGCGCGACCCAGCAATGCGGCTGGCGGAGCAGGCTCGCCTCGGACTGGCTAATGGCCGCCAGGTCCTGGCCGACTCCGTCGTCCGCGAGATCCTGGACGGAAAGTTCGACAACCCGCTTCTCGGCCTTTTCGGTGCCCACCTACTGCTGCAGAAATGGGAGGCCGACCAACAGGCGAAACGGTCAGCGGGTGGACCGGTGGCTGACCGACTCGGCGGAGAGCAGTCTCGAACGGTCTTCGACGAGTACCTCGACGGGCTCTACGGCGGCGGAGTAACCTTCCAGACGATCGTCGAGAACCTGCGGCGGTTACTGGGCCACGGGACGCATCCCGATGTGGAGGCGCTCGCGCTGCTGCTCGACCCGAGCGGAGGAGGTTATCGGTTCCAGGCCCCGCCGACGCTCCGCAGGAACCGCAGGGGCAAGCTCGTGGGCGCCCACGGCGGCCGTTACCGATTTGAGATCCCACCGATGCTCCGTAGGAGCTGGGCGTTGGTAGTCGCCGCTACGGCCGAGCATCCGGAGCTCGTTCCGGAGGGTTCGCTCGCTTCTCAAATCGCCGAACGCCTCTGGGGCGAAGAACCCTGGCTCGTATGGATGAAGCCGCCCGTCAAGGTCGAGCTTGGTGATGAGGGTGAGCCCGATGAGTTTGAGATCGCTCTCCGGCATCAGATGGAGCGCTTTCCGGCATCCCTTCATTACTCGTCGCTTAGGGACGCACCCACTCGATCGGAAAGCCAGCACGTTGGGAGTGAGGTTGTTGACGCGCTGGCGGCCCATCCCGCCCTTGAGGTTGGACCCGCGCCCGCGCATCCCGCGCTGAGCCCTGAGGCGATCGCAGGGCTCGTGCGGACGCTCGGTCTTCCTCGAACAAGCGTCGAACGGCTCGTCCGAAAGATATCCGATTCGGATTTCCAACACTCCCCCCGGTAAGCGACCGCGCGGTGGTGCGAAGGCGCACGTTCTTGGAGCACGCCACCGGGCCGTGGGCGGGCCATCACAATCTCGTCTCCCGGAAGTGTCTCAGTTCGACCGAGCCGCCACGCTGCGATTCCTTTGAATTGGCAAGCGAATTCGATTCTGGCACTCGGTCGGAAAATCTGCCCGACAGCCCGTCGTCTGTCTGTCCGGCCCATCGCGTAACTTCACACTGTATGCCAAACCGCTCCAGCAAACCGAAACGGCTGCCCGACCCTTAATCAAGTCGAGTAGGCGATCGTTGACTAGTTCTATTGTATCAGGTCAGAATTGAGACGGAAGTCGTTTCATACCAAAACTTTACGATCAATCTGTTCGGCGTCGGGATTGGTGCTCGCCGAACGAGTCGCCCGAGAGTCCCGGGATCCCACAAACTGCTTCTCGATCTTCTCCAGTTCGGAACGCTCGCGACGGGCTCGGTTTTGCAGTTCCGTCAGCCGCGCTCTGGCGTCTTGGATTTCGGCCTCCGTGGACTCGATGCGGCGCCGTTGGACGGCGTGCAGCTCGGCCCAACTATCCACGAGCCGAAGCACTGTCCCAGGGTCAACGCGCTGCTCACCTTTTCTAGCGTCAGGCGCCACCAGCTGGTCCGGCCGATCCGCGTCGACGACCCCCGCGCGTCCACCGCCACGGCCGCCTACCACAATCGCGGCCATCATCGCGCCAGCCGCCGCGAGCAAGTGACCTGTCTTCTTCATGATTCGCCCAACTCCCTGAACCGCAGGGGTGATCATCTTTGGCGGCGCCGTACAAACATCGCGGCGACGAGCAGCGACGCGCTACCGCCCGTTTACCGCAGACCGACTTGGCGAGTACCTCCACTAGGGGAGATATTTCACTCATGACTCACCGACGCTGACGTTGATGCCGAGCCTTTGCGGGCTCCCTGCTTGTCCTGCGGCATAGGCTTGTGCGTCCCTGGAATAACATGAGTTTACTCGCCTCAATCGCCAACTATGTACATCTTGCTGCGAATCTTGTCCACGACTTGCATTCCAGGGACCAACGTGGGGCGAAATGAGGACAAGGGAAATGCGTGGTCGTACCTGATCTCGTCCACAGCGTAGCCGAATGTGTAAAGTGGAACTCTTTCTTGATGATCGGCATCGAGCTTATACGTTGACAGCCTCGACTTGGCGACATATTCGCGGCCCTGCTTCTTTTCGATCGACTCTGCCTCCCACTGAAGATGCTCGAACTTCCGGCCGGCGATGTCGGCGAGTGCGACGACCTTGAGCAGTGTGCCCGTTCGAGAATCGAAATGAAGCGTCAAGTCCATTGGCGCTCGGCCTAGGTGCGCGTCCTTGAGGAGGAGTCGACCACAGGTGCGTCCGAGAACCTCGCTCCTCCCCAGGTATGTCGAGCTCGCCAGCGACTTGTGGATCGGTGTGCCGCCGAGGTACAGGAACTGGTACTGCCCTGGAAACCTCGACGGGCCCGCTTCGGGGCGCCCTTCCGTAAGGAACAACTGAGTAATTCCAACTGCTGTTGGGCGACCAGTCGCTCGATCAAACTCCACACGCGCGCATTCAGCGCCATCATCAAACGCCAAGGTTCGGGAAACAGGGCCCGCTTTCGTCGTGCTCTTCACATCGAGCATCTTTTTGCCATCTTGGGTGAGGATCAGATGGGAATCTGCGCTTGTGTAGAGCCCCTGAGCCATATGACCGCCGTTGAAGGCGCTGTGGAATTGAAAGCTCTGTGTTATCCTGACCTCCACAGTCTTCCATGACGTCATTTCCCAGGTGATCCTCTCGAGAATCGCCGAACGCGGGTCGCTGTCTTTGGCCGGCGCGTCAACTACGAGGGAAGCCGAAAACAGGAGTGGGACGAGAGAACGCAGCATGGTTGCCTCCGAGGTTAGCGCGAACGAGTCTCGCTGTCCGGTGCGTACCGTTGGGGAGTTCGGCACGTCCGTGCACCAAGCGTCCGCTCTGAAGGCCGCTTGGTGTGGGACCGAATGGGCTATCTCCGTTCCACGTGGAGGTTCGTTTTCGTTCACGGCTAGCACCATCCGGCCAACTCGCTCGCGCCGTTTGTCCGAACGAACTCTTTGCACGTCGTACGGTCACCGGAACCGACCGTACGCGCAGAGGCGCGGGACTGGC
Organism: Isosphaeraceae bacterium; assembly: GCA_031291845.1. Classification (GTDB taxonomy): domain Bacteria; phylum Planctomycetota; class Planctomycetia; order Isosphaerales; family Isosphaeraceae; genus DAIDJG01. The sequence continues at coordinate 11,853 of JARLIH010000279.1, forward strand.
CAGCGCGCAACGTCCGAATCACGTGCAGATGTCGAGGCACCCGTCGTAGGACTCTATGAGCGCACAGCTCCCAAGATCTTGCCCAGTGAAACAGTCCCACAACTCGGCGCACGGAATCAAGACCTGGCTGCATGAATTGGTGGGAGGCGGCGCTCCCATGTACACTCCGGGATCGTAGTTGGGAGGTCCTGGGTAGGTGCAGCCCAAATCCCCGGGCAGCGGAGATTCGGGGCACCCGACACAGACGTCGCCGACCACACCTGGCGGCGCGCAGCAACCATCGAAGATTGTGGCCACAGCAGGCCGAATGAGAGAAACCGCCAGGGCGACGGCCGTCATAGGGCGATAGAATCGGTTGTCGAGTACGCGCGGCGTTGGCATGGACCAGGCCGCACCGCCGCTCGTGAGATCGGGAGACGGCAGCTCCGGGAGGCTCCGGTGGACGACGATTCGAAGGATGAGCTTGAGACCGAATTCTCGGACTATTTCGTCGGCGGTATTCCGCCGTTCCTCCGGTTCGAAATCGAATACCACAGCCTGTTCTACCTCGTGGAGAGCCACAAGGAGGACCGCTGGTATCCGGACGCAAATCCAGCGACGCAAGCCGCGCTCATAAGCCTTGTTGCCAACTTCGAAGCGTTCTGCAAGCATCAGTTCGGCGCACTTGTGAATATCCACCCGGAGCTGCTCCGCTCCTTCTCGGCAAAGCGGGCGCAGGCCACGATCAAACTCGCGGACTTGGTCGCGCTGTTCGGACATATCGAGGACAAGGTCGGGTTCGTCGTCGCCGAGCAGTACGACTTCGGCTCGGCCACCCTCATCAACGGCCTTTTCCGCGACCTGCTTGACGTAACCCCCTTCTCAAAGGATGAGGGCGAGCATTTCGACCAGATCCTCCTGAAGCGGCACCTGTTGGTCCATCACGCAGGCTTCTATACGCTCCATTTCCTGAAGGAAAAGAGCCTGCCCCACAGGATCAAGCAGGAAGCCTTCCGAAGCGCCATCAAGATCGGCACCGAGGATTACCACCAGATCGGCGACTTCATCTTCGGCATGGCCATGAAGGTGGCCCGCGTGACCGTGAAAGCCGTCAAACGTCTTTTTGAGGCAGATGGCCGCCCGCACCACACGGAGGCTCTGCGCGAGTGCCTCAGGGGCCTGAACGACTATCTGGAGTGAGCCGACCCGTTAATCCGACACCGCGATGACGCTGGCCGACGCTAGCCCGGCGCAATAACTGATGCTGATAACCCACCGCGTCACACCGAGGGTCTGGGCCAGCTCAAGCGCCCCTGCGCTGAGCCGGACCGTCGGCGCACCGCTCTGCAGCCGCAGAATCTCGATCCCTTTCCACGTTACCTTCCCTGAGAAGCCGGTTCCAAGGGCCTTGGCGACGGCTTCCTTGCCCGCGAACCTCCCTGCGAAATAGCGTGTGTCGCCCGGTGCGGCGTCGGCCTGGGAGCGCTCGTCGTCCGAATAGACTCGCTCTGCCCATTTCTTCGCAGGCGACTCAAGCTTCGCCTTGATCCGGGCGACCTCGACAACGTCGATACCGTGGCCGATGATTCCCATTGGTGCCTCGAATCAAGCTTCCAGCAGGGTGATGCTCCGATCGTCCAAATCCACGACCACAGTCCCGCCGTGCCGCTTCGTGATCTCGCGCCAGACCGTGAACCCCTGAATGATCGCCTTCTCCCAGTCGCCAGTCGAGCAGGCCGCGACCTCCAGATGAGACACCATGCTCCGGATCGTTCGAAGCAACTCGGAGCTGACGCTCGGCTTCCCTTCGAGGAAGGCATAATCCTTCCCGAACGCGAAGATCAGCGCCGAGATTCCTTCCTCGATCGCCTTAGCTCGCCCACCGTCCTCGACTTCATCGACTTGGGGCTTGCTCCTCCGCTTCTTCCCCGTCAACGTCCTCGTGATCGGCGACCAACCCAGCACCGCCGCGAATGCGAGATGAAAGACGTCGTGAAACCGATACCCATCCCCTTCATATGCGTTGTCGGTCAGGTCGTCGCCAAACTGCTTTCCTTCGTAGTACGCCTTCATCCTCGGTCGGTGCGAGCCGTCCTTGATCGCGTTGAAGTGAACCTCGAACTTGCGAGGCAACCGCTCCCCTTCTGGATAATCCGCGTCCGAAACGGCCGCCCCTTCCGGCTGCCCGAATCGCTGCTCGCACTTGGCGAGGTTGCGTTCCGCGATCTCCTGCAGGCCTAGCCCGAACTTCGTCGCCACGTTCGACAGATACCACAGCAAGTCGCCCAGTTCTTCGACGAAGCGCTCCCGGAAAAACAGGTGCGTATCGCCATCGCGCAGATACTTCTTGTACTCGCTCAGCAATTCTCCGGCTTCACCGGCCAGGCCGAGCAGTGGAATCATCATCGCCTTTTGATCTGTCGGCTCCTCCGCCGGGTTGCGGTCCGTCTTCTTTGCCCGTTCTTGGTACTCAGTCAAGTTCATCTCCGCCTCCGGCCTCGTTGATGACATGATTGTCGCTGCGGACGAACCGATTTTCGGGTGAGCCGCTATCGCCTTGTTGATCGCCCACTTCGGGGGATACCAGTATTCGATCGGTTCCGGGTTCGCTCGAAACTTCTGCTTGATTCGGGTGCGCCCCGTAACCCCGGTGATCTCCGGGTGCATCACGCGCGCGTATTTGTCGACCTCGCAGAATAGGTTCTGGCAGTCGATGAGCTGGAGGCGACGGCCCCAGAGGGAGCGAAACTCGATACCAAGCCGGGCGAACTCGGCCTCCTGTCGGTCGGCCATGAACCGGATCACGTCCGGGTCGCTCATGCGCCCCGTGTTGGCGAAACACTTGCGAATCCCGTCAGTCGACCCCGGGCCGGGCACGACGAACTCCATCTCGTCAAAATCCGTGACAGTGCTGTAATTGATGTCGGTAACATACTGGTAAGCGAGGAAGTCGCCGATAGTTGGATACGCCCGGATTAGCTCGAACGCCCGGCCCATCGACCCCGCCTCGACCAGCCGAGCGGGCAGCTCCGCATTCAGCATCCGCTCGATCAGCGTGAGGTGGTTTCGGTGCTTTCGATCGTGACCGAGGGTCCCGGCCGACGGCATGATGTACGCCGCCGAGTAAATCCGGTCGCCGCGGTCCATCGCCCGGCTCAACACCCGGTCATACCGCTTGAAAGAATACCCGGCGTAAGTCAGGGGGCCGACACTTCGCTCCAGCAGTTCCCAGGTTTCTATCCGGTTGAACAGTTTGAAAAGCAGGATTCGGAAGACGGTCTCTACGGGATCGTCCGGCAGATCGTGCCGGTAGATCACGCGGCGAATCAGGTACTGGCTGACCCTATCCGACGCCCGATAGGCGTTCGTGAATTTGTGTGCCAGCAGCACCGGATCTTCGGTCCATGGCGGCGGCCACCCCTCCAGCCGCCTGAAGAAGACCAGTTGCCGTTCCGCCGCGAAGCGCCAGTAGGAGTTGTAGACTGCCGTCGGCCTGAGCGGGGCGATGTCCGGCAGCGGCCCCGGTTCAGGGCGGACCGGCTCGCTCGCACCGAACAGGTTTGCCGATTGCGGTTTCTCACCCTTGCGCTTGCCCATGCCTCCACCCCCGGCAATAGCGAGCGCGCCTTCGAAAGCTCCGTAGACAATCGCCGCTAGATTCGCGATCCAATCAGTTCGTCACGGCCTGTTCGGCGAGGATGCTGGTGGCCTCCTGAATCAACGCCCGCGCCTTGACGATGCCCCACCTGTTCTCTTTGACCTTGTCGTCGCCCTTGTCGATCTCGGCATGCGTCGAGATGCAGGTCAGGGGGCCGACCGTCAGGTCCGCCTGCTTTGCGACGAACGCCTGGAGCCGGCCAAGGCCGATTAGGTTGCCGAGGCAACGGGTGATGTACGTGTGGTTGCGGTACGTCGCCGTCAGGCTCAGGCGCCGGTCGGATTGGCGCTTGAAGCTCAGGAAGCTGAGGCACGGCGCGTCCCGGTATTTTTTGCGGTCGGAATCCGGATTGTAGATCGGAAGCTCGTATGCGGCCTTGAACGGCGTGCGCGCGCTGTTCTGGCTCTTGAGCTTTTCGATGATCTTTTCAAGCGGATCGTACACCGTGCCGTCAGCGTCGACACGCCGCGTCATCCGGTCGAAATAACGCCCCCATCGCTTGGTCGTCAGCCTGTCGTAGACCTTGCGGTATTCGGCGACGAGGTTCTCCACGCCGAACTTGCGATACAGCGCCGACGGGAAGATCGTGTTCACGACCGTCGAGATGGGGGCTTGCTTGTGCTCCCGCAGGAAAGTATCGACCAGCTTGACCACCCGGTTGTCCTGGGCGTCGAATTTGAGCGGGTCATCGACGCCGATGATGACGTTGTAACCCTCTCCGGACCTCGCGATCGCGGAGGCGGCAGCGACCCACGCGCGGGCGCAGCTCGGTTGCGACTCAAGATTGATGTGCATGTCGATTCCCTCAGTTGACCGTGACCATCTCCATGATCCGAGGGTTCATGTACCGCTCGGCAATCCACGCGTAGCCCGCCAGCCCCCACCCGGCTCCCCAACTGTTCCTGACCATCAGGAACCTTGCCCCTGCTTGATCGCCCGCCGCGACCGCGATGACCGCATGCCGACGGGTGATGTCGACGGCCTCCGTCGAGTCAACCACCCCGGCTTTCGGAGCGTAGAAGGAATTCGAGATGGACATGCCAACCAGCACGGGCGCCCCGGCAGTCACTTTCTGCCATGCCCGGCCGAATTTTCCCGCGAGGGTTTTCGAAGCCCGGCGGAACACGGCCCCGACCTTTGCGGGCGGCTTCCATGACTTCGGCACGGCCTGCAGGTAAGGCCACCCTGCCTCCAGCGGCTGGCCGTCCTGATCCAAGGCGTCGCGGATCGACGGGATGTTCGTCCCGGCGGTGTGGCTCGCTCCCTGCCGCTGAATCGCGTGGTAGAACAGGTATTCGCACGAAAGGTCGGACCACGTTGAGTCCCGCACCGCCGCGTGAGCGTCGCTCGCCGCGAACGCCAGACAGGTCGGACGAAGTCCCTGCTCGCGGGCCGCTCCGAACTGGCCGCGAAGATCACGGACGATCGTAATGGAGCTCATGCGACTCCCAGCAGGGCCTCCCGTTGCGCCTGAAGGAGGCCCGCCGGAACCGGCCCCGTGAAGTCCACTTCGAGGTCGAGCGAGCGGAGCGGCTCGGATGCCATCCACGGCCGGACCTCGCTCAGGTTGACGTGTCCGATCGCCCCGGCATTGGATTCGGCGACCACAGTGCGAAAGACCATGCCACCGACCGTGTCCTTATCATGAGGGTCCGTGCGTCCGTCCCTGACGATGGCCAGCCCTACCTCCGCCAGGTCTTCGATCCGCCACAGGTAGCCAGAACCGCTGTGCTCTAGCACGTTGATCACCACCAGGTCCGACCGGCTGCCTTCGAGGAGCAACCCGTCGTCTCGCTCTGTGATCAGCCAGACGTCACCCCTATAGTTTTCGGGCTCGTAGGGGTCGAGGAGCCGTCTTTTGATCTCCCTGGCTTTCACGCCCAGCAGCTCGTCATAGGCGGTCCTGTCGATAACCCGACCGGAGAGCAGGGAGTGGCATGTCGCCGAGTAACTGGCGCCCAGCCGGAGCGAGAGCTGGTAAACCGTGTCCGGATCGATCAGGTTCTCCGGCGTCCAGCCCTGCCTACGGACGTGCTTGGCGAGCAGCCATGTGGGCAGCAATAGCTGGGACGCGAAGGCGTTGGCCTGAATTTCCTGGAGATCGTAGCCGCCAGCGATCTTTGCTCCGAACGGCGAGCGCGTCAGGATGTCTTCGGGGTCGAGGCTGGGCGTGTGGTTCAGCACCGCATGCCCCAACTCGTGCGCGGCCGTGAAGCGCTGGACGGGAAGCTGCCGCTGCGTGGTGATGATGACTCCCGGCGACCCCTCATTCAGGTAGGCACCGAGGAGCTTGTCCAGCGGCCGAAACATGACCGGCAGGTCACGCTTCGCCATCATGCCGAAGACGTCAATCCTCCCCTCCTCGCCGTCGGTGTAGCGCTTGGTCTCGAACTCCTTGTGGAGCCGATCCGCCGCTTGGGCGGCGCTCAGGATGGCAGTCCGCATGTCGGCCACGGCCTAACCCTCCTTTTGCTGCTTCCTCGCCCGCAGGAAATCCGCAAATCGGCCAAGCTCGGCGCGGTCGTCGGCCGACAGCTCGGACGCCTTCCGCGCCAGATGCGCGATGTCCTCGCCGTAGGTCGGGTCCTGAGCTTCCTCGCCGGTGAAGTGGCTGACGGGTCGCTTGTAGAGGGTCGCGAGCTTCTTCAGCTCAAGCGCATCGACCTTCCGCTGGCCCGACTCGATGTTAGAAAGCGCGGACCTCGACACGTCGAGGTATTTGGCGACCTCCTCCTGGGAAAACCCCAGGTATTCGCGAGCTTCGCGGAGCAGCTCGCCCAGGGTCTTCCGATCGTCATCCTTGACGTCCGGCTTTTTGACCCGGTCCTTGCTCATGAGCGCCCTCCCGATCGGTGATTGTCGTCCCACAACCGACGCAACTGGCCGGACATATGCTCGTAGGCGTCGTCTTCGCTGGTGTACCCGCCGCGCCGAACGAGCTTTTCCGGAGGGAGGGGGAAGTCGAAAAGATCCTCCAGCGACACCAGCACCGAGACCATCCTCAGTGAGTCGAGCAGAGGCTCCCATTCGCCGCGCAGATCCACACCCTCCTCGGCGGCTTCCCGGATGCCTTCCCGGAGTCGGCTTTCGACGTCAGCAATCGGATAGACCGCCTCGGCGGTCGCGGCTTTTTCGGGAGCGTCAACCAACATAGGTGCAGTCTCCTTCTGGCCTTATCCTCCCCCATCCTGCAAAATATCCTACGAGCCGTTCGTCCGAAAATCAAGCATCATGGGCAGTCTTTGTCCGATTTTCAGACAGTTGCAGCCATATGTCGACGCAACCTAAATCGGGCCAATACATTGCGTTGCGGATTCAGAGTAACCACCTTCGTTGAAGGTCATATCGATTAAGTGAGAAGGGGAGGGTTGCCCCTCCCCTTTCTGCGCCCTCGACGACAGGACCGTCGATGCCTCCGTATTGGTTTTTCCCGCTGGCCGAGGGCGCCGGGTCAGCACATGCGCCACCGCCTTATCGACGGTGTCGGGAGAATTCCCCGGAGGCTTCTGGTCCCTGCACGGTGAAGAAGCTGCCTGACCCGGGTTTCAGTATCGCTTTCAGGGCGGCCTCCTTGGGACTCAGCCCGGTCAGAGGCAAATGTGATTCGCCGAACGGCCCCCGTTATTCGAATGGTGGGCCACCTCGAAATGCTGATCGTGCAGGCGTCCACGGTCAGAGATTTTTATTGTGAATTCTTCGTGAAGATGCCATGTGCAGTACCTGTACTTTTGGCCTTTGTACCAGATGACCAGCCCGTCGGCGTCCCAATAAATCATCTTAATGCGATCACGTCGTCCGTTGAGGAAAAGGAAGAGATGGCCGGAGAGCAGATCCTCCTCGGGGATGGCCTGGCTGACGAGTCCGGAGAGGCCATCGAAGCTTTTTCTGAGGTCCACGGCCTCGGTGTGGAGGAAGATGCGCACGGTATGGGGGAAGCTCAGCATGAGGGATCCTCCCAGGCCGCCGACGAGCGCGCCACGGTTTCGACGACCTGACAGACCAGGTCGACACCAGCAGCGATGGGCAGGAGAGTCCGCCCGCCGTTAGCGAGTTGGATCGTGATGAGGTCGGTGGAATCGTGGGGTTGCGACTTGGGGACAGACGGAACGATCACGGGAACGAACGCGGATTTGCGCGAGGAGAACGCGACGGGGAGCGTTGCTCGCAAGGCGAGACGACGTTTCCAAGCGTGGAACGACGCGGTCGAGACCCCTTCTCTCTGGCAGAACTGGTGAATCGTGAGACCGCTGTCGGGTTGCTGGCGCACGCGCAGCTGCCAAAGAGCTTCCAAGGCGGGATTGACCGGACGAGGCATGGTCTGACTCCTGAAGACGAACAGGGTTGGTCCGTCGTCCAGGCTATCAGGCCGCACAAGACTGGTTATTTCGAACGCTTACCCTCTCGCCGCGAGCCGATCCCGCTTGCGCGGCCGCCCTCGCGGCCTCCGTACGGTGGGCGTGCTTGCCGCGACGGGTTCTCGCTGGAACGCCTTCCACGAATGCTCAAGGGAGGTGCGTGCGATCGAGACGGCCGCCACCGTCACGCTTAAGGCTCGCGCCGCCGATCCGGTCTCGAAACCCTGCGCGAGCAGCCACGCCATCTCGCGTTTCCAGAGTCATCGGCATCGCGGCCATTATTGGGGAAGGCTTTATGATCAGCAGGCGTTCCGTAATAATGGAACCGATCGGGACGCGGTCTCTGTCCTTGATGCTGGTCGCTTCAGCTTGACGTTTGTCTTCTTGTGAATGGAGCACGATCATGGGTCGAGCAACAAAGAGATCCTTTGAGCTGGCTGTCGTCTTTGGAATCTCGACCTTTGCGGCCGTGACAATGGCTCACGGCGAGGAACGTTCCGTAACGGTCGTTCATCAAGGCTCGGTCCGAGAAAAGCATCGGCCAGTCCACCGTTTCCGCATCACGCTGATCAATCGCGATGACGAGCCCAAGTGGTTTGTTTTTCCAACTCGATCGGATGTGAAGCTGCCGGCCGATGGGGTTTTCCGAAACTATGACGGCGATCATAGCCAGCGATTTCGCGGGCACGGTGTTGAAGGTAAGCGCGGCGCTGTATTTTTGGTCGAATTCTCGGGCAAGGACAGCTTCCAGGCACTTCGCGTGCCCGCAAAGTCACAAGTGAAGCTTGAGTGGTTACATATAGTCGGTGATCCGGACTACAAGTTCGATACGATGACGGTGCTGGAGGGGCATAGACTATTGGTCAATGGAAAGAGGGGCCTTGAAGAATGGTTGCCCTATAATGTGACTTCGGATCGTAATGTCTTTGCCTCCAGTTGTCGTGACGCGATCGAGTTAGATCGGGACCCCATCAAACAGAGCGAGCGGACCGACTACCCGAAAGAAGACGTGATTCAAGTTACTCTGATGAAGCCAATCGCAAACACAGTCATTTTTTGTCAGAGCCGACAGAGAGACGAATAGAAGTTAGATCAAGGTGGCACAGTAAAGTTCGATGGCCATCGGTCGTTATAACCGCGGGTGTTGCATGCGCGACGCCACCCGGTCGGTTCGACATGAATTAGCAAGCGGTTCAGGAGACGCCACCCGGGCCAACCGCGCGCTCTTCCGGTGCCGAATCGCCGCCAAGACCGTCCGTCTATGGTCCGTCGGGTGTGGACGAGCATCGGGCCGTCCCGCCGTGACTCGGCCAGACTGAACGCTCACTGTCGGGGCGAGGCAAGGCCGAGACCAAGCCTCGCTTCAAGGGTGAAACGTCACCGGTGAGACACGTTCTCTCAGACAGTACTGCGTGGGCGTTCGGCAGACGGGGTCCGCCGCACGCACACTCCGGAGCGACAGCCAGGCCAGCCAGGCGTCTAGACGATGTAAGAAGCCCCCTCGTACCCGGGATCGACTGTTGTGACGTGAAAAACCCGGTGTCTTAGGCAGGAGTCAGTCGCTCGTCGGGGTCGCGCGGAGCGCCGGGTTCAGGAACGGAACAGAACGCCTCCGACGTCACCCACGCCCTCCCCGCGCCGGGCGTCCCTGCTTTTACGAGGCACGATCGCGGGAGTCGGTGGTCGGTCGCAAGGCACGAAGGATGAAGTGCCAGGTACCCCAGATCCGAACCGCGCGCACTGGGCCGGTTTGTGGTATATCCGATGGCCGCCTGCGTCGGTGCGCCGCGGGGGACTTTGGGACGCCGCGACCCCGGGCGCTGGAGGCGCAAGGCTCCGGGGTAACGCGCAATGGGCGGTTTCTACGGATCGGTCCACCTGAAGACCGACGACCGGCAATCGGTCGTCGACGTCCTGACCAAGCTGGCCAAGCGATCCGGCGAGCGATTCCTGGTCGGGCCGGTCGTCGAGGGGTGGGTCGCCGTCTACCCGAGTACAAGCGGGCAGGACGAAGGGGTGTCGCGACGCATCGCCCGTCGCACCCGAGGCGACGTGGTCCACCTGATCTCTCACGATGAGGACGTCTTCCTCTACTTTGTGTACCGCGACGGCCGGCTCCTCGACCGCTACAGCTCCGACCCGGACTTTTCCGGGAATCTGTCCCGGGCCGTGCGGCGCAAGTTTGCGGGACGCCCTGTGGCGTTTGGACACCTGTTCGCGAGCCCCGCCCAGATCGACGCGGCCCGGCAGATACTCGACGCGCCCGACCTGGCCGCGGGGTCTTCCGGGCAGATGGTCCAATTCGCCAAATGCCTCGGGCTCTCCGGCGACGTGATGACCAGTTACGACGATCTCCGGGAGGGCGACGGCGAAGACGTCGAGCACTGGGACCAGTTCATTCACGTCCCCGACCTGAGCAAGAAGCTCGCGCAAGAACGACGGGCGGCGGCCGAGGTCGCGGGCCGGAAGAACCGACTGATGCGCGAGGGCGTCCTGCTCGTCGAGCGGGTCAACGTACGCCCGGGCAAGGCGATGGGACACCCGCTCGTGACCCCGGACCAGGCCCGCGGCTTCTGGGTCTGCGCCGAGGCGGGATACGGCGGGGGCGTTGTACCGGTCGAGCGGTTCGGCCCCCCGTGGTCGCACGGGCCGGTGGGTCCCATCCTGACCGTGGAAGCCGATCTATGGGCGCTCGAGACCAGTCCGTCGGGCCGTTACCTTCTCGTTTCACAAGGGGTGCGCGAGAACTGGCGGGTCGAGGTCTGGGACATGTCATCGACTCGCCTCGTGAAGACGGTCCGGCTGCCGCCCGGCCTGGACTGGTACGGCTTCCTACCCGACGAGAGCGGCTGGGTCGGTGTTTCGCCCAAGCACGTGGTCGTCGCACGGCTTGAGGGCGACGCCGAGCCGACCCTCTGGACGATCGAGCACGGCACCCACGCGGCAATCCACCCGTCGGGGGCGACTCTCGTCCTTGGGGACCGAAGGAACCGCCTGGTCTTCGTTGATTTGGCGACCGGCCGGGTCGTCAAGAGATTGCTCACCGGCGGACCGTCAAAGACCAGTGGTCTCGGCGTGCTCGCCCGGTTCGTGCCGGCGGTCGGCGAGGCAATGAAGCAAGCCGCGGAAGGGCTAGACCTCGCCGACCTTGCAGAGCGCATCAAGCGACGGCAGGCGGACGCTGCCGCAACGGTTCCCGAGGACGTCGTGGTCTCGGGACGAGTGTGGCACGCCCCTCCGGACCAAGAACTCGCGCGGCTGAAGGCGGTCATGCAGGCACGCCTTGTCGAAGCCTTTACCAAAGAGCGCGCTGGGCAAACTCCTTTGGCGCGCATGTTCGGCTTCGTGCCGGATGTCCGCACACCCGAGCAGCTCGATGCGCTTGTCGCAGGGGCCACGCCAACACTGTGCCTGGGCTTTGACGCGGAGGGGGACTGGCTCTGTTGCGGCACGGACACGGGACTTCAAGTTTTCTCCTGGCGCGACCTGCTCGCCTCGGACTCCGCGACGCCTCCGCCGCGGTTCTCGGTCGACGCGTCGCCCTTCGTGGACGATTTCGACGCCGGGCTCGTCACGAAGTACCACCACGTCTGCGATGTCACGTACGACGCCGCGGCGGGCAGGTTCCTGTTCCCCACCATGGGGGGCCAGGTCGGCTTCGTACAGCCGTCCGACGGTACTTCGGGCGTGCTGCTGGACGTTCCGGGCAGACCGCCGATCCTGAAAGTGCGGCTCTCACGCGATCGCGGGGCGCTCTGCATCTCGTGCCACCCGGATCGGTTCGGTCGGCTGCGCGCGCGGCACAGGCCGTTCGTGCAGATCTGGAATTACACAGCGCTCGAGCGTAACGTGCGCGGTTAGGACGCGCGAGACGGGATTCGGTCATCATGACGGCCTGCGGCAGTGGCAGGGCGAGCGAGGGTCGAGCGCGTGTTTTCGGGGGGCACGGTACAACTCGTCGTGCGCTTCCAGGCCGGCGCGAACATGTGGACGCTCCCGGGCCGGCTGGGCAAGCGGGGCGGGATAAAAGCCAGGAACTATGTCTCGATCGCTCGCAGAATCTGTGGGTGTGTGCAAAACCACTTCAGCGTGGATTCGGCTCGGTTTCTACGCGGGTTTCGAGCGCCCGAAAGGTTCGCGATTCCTGCGCCGGAAAACCAGCCTCGAATTGGGCGGTCCACTCGGTGACGGCCAGGCCGCGAAGGGTTGAACCGAGGAGACGTAGGGGTTCAATTCGCACTTACGGACCCGCGGGGGGACCTGGCTGGCGCAAGCGACCGGGGTCTCGGCGGGCGATCCGATCTTGCAAGATCGACTCCCGGCCGCGCAGCACGCGCCGCGGCGTGATCACTGTCGAACGACATCGTACGCGGCGGGGATCACTGCAAACCGGCGGGGACCCGGCGGTGGATCCGCGAACCGACCCGGCTCCCGGATGCGTCGCCGCCGGCGGCGCGTTCCACGGCCATGTAGACGGACTGCCCGAGCCCGCGCTGGCAGATGGCGTAGAGCTCGAGCCGGCAGGCGAAGAAGACGTGGACGATCCGCGCGTCCCACGCGGTGCCGGCCCCGTTGCGGAAGGTTTCCTCGATCCGGTCCGGCGAGAGAGCGCCGCGGTAGCGGCGGTCTGACATCATCGCGTCGCAGGCGTCGGCGACGGCAAGGATGCGCGCCATCTGGGGGATCGCATCGCCGGCGAGCCCATCGGGGTATCCCTTGCCGTCGTAGCGTTCGTGGTGACCGCGAACGGCGGGACAGAGGTAGGCGAGGCGCGTAACGCTTTCGATGATGCGCTCGCCCAGGACGGGGTGCTCGCGCATGTGCGCGGCCTCAATGGGAGTCAAGGGGCCGGGCTTCATCAGGACGTCGTCGCGGATGCCGATCTTGCCGACGTCGTGCAGCAGGCCGGCCAGGTAGAGGTCGCTGATCTCGCCCCGTGACAGCTTCATCTCCTCTCCGAGACGGACGGCGATGCGGGCGACTCGTTCGCTGTGGCCGCTGGTCAAGGAGTCCTTCGCGTCGATGGCCGTCGACAGGCACCGTACGATGCCGAAGAGGGTCTCTTTCAGCTTATCGTAGAGGCGGACGTGCCGCCCATGGCCAAGCTGGAGGCGCCAGATGACGCGCAGGACGCGGAGGTCGGACTCCTGGAGGGGTGGGCCGGCCGCCGGGCCGAGGGCGATCAGGAAGGCCGGCCGAGGCGCTTCGACGGGGAGCATGACGGCGGTGGCGAGCGGCACGCCCTCGGCGAACACGGGCCGGGAGCCGAAGTCGGGCGCCCTCCAGAGGCCCCCTTGGGGGAGCTCCACCGCGAGCGCACGACTGAACTCGCGGCACCAGTGCGGCGTCGGCGCGGGGTTTCCCACAGACTCCAAGACACCGTCGACGTACGGGGAGTAGAGGAACACGACCGCGGCCCCGGTTGCCTCCCGGATGGCCCCCAGCGTGGTGGCGTACTGGTCGGGAGCGAGCCGCCCCCCCTCCAACTGCTGGAGGAAACGCTCGAGCGCGTTCCAGGCGGCGTCACCATCGGAGGTAATCGCAGTCAGCGGACGTTCGATTGTTGAGAGGACGGAGGCGGCGTTGTGCAAGATTACCCCCGAGGGCCGGCTGGCCCCGCGCGACTCACGAACCGATGGTGTTCTGCATTCTTGGGGATGGCCTCCACCCCTGCACGGCCGGTCCCCCAATTTCCAGTGTAGGTCACTGCAAGGACGTTGGCGCGTATCAATGAGTGAATATCGCCGGCGAGCCGCAAAAGGGCCCTTCCCTTACTGCTGCGAACGTGCGTTGTCGAGTAAGTGATGATTAAAGGCAACGCATGGCCTAACGACCGATCTTCGTCGCCTATGATTCTCTTGCGAGTGAAGTCCACGAGGATTCTGCTCGACTGACGTGGGGTTCGGATCGAATGCCTCTCAGTCTGCGGTCCGGGCCTTCCGCCGCGAGTGAGGCGACGTTTGCCTCGATGGGGTCGTAATGTCGAACGCGGGTTCGAAATCGGACGAGCCGTCCGAGTATGGTGCGGGCACGAGCGCATCCAATGCGGGATCGCCCAGCCTAAATCTATTTCACGACTTTGATTTTGGCGCTTCTGCGCGGGCACCGGAACCGCGGAAACTCCCAGATCGTGTCGAGGCGCCGATCGGTTGCGACCGGATCGTGCTCGATATGGGGGAGTTCGGAGACGACCCGGTGGGCGATCGCGGTCCCGCCCCGGCCGCGGTCCGACCACGAACGCGCTTTCCCGAGGTTCCGGGCTACCAGATCCTCTGCGAGCTCGGCCGCGGAGGGATGGGGGTAGTATACAAAGCGCGCCAGCTCGGCCTGAATCGGCTGGTCGCGTTGAAGATGATCCTGGCCGGTGAGCACGCCGGCCCCGATGCGCTCAGGCGGTTGCTCGCCGAGGCCGAGACGATCGCCCAGCTCCAGCACCCGAACGTGGTGCAGATCCACGCGGTCGGCGACTGCAACGGCCGCCCCTACATCGAGCTGGAGCTGGTCGAAGGGGGCAACCTGGCGGAGCGGCTGGAGGGCACGCCCTGGCCGCCGGCCGCGGCGGCGCGGCTCGTTCAGGACCTGGCCCGTGCCGTGGCCCAGGCGCACCGACTGGGCATCGTGCACCGGGACCTCAAGCCGTCCAACATCTTGCTGACGGACGACGGGTCCCCCAAGGTCAGCGACTTCGGCCTGGCCAAGTCCCTCGAGCGGGACATGGGCCTGACGCAGACGGAGTCGATTCTCGGCTCGCCCAGCTACATGGCGCCCGAGCAGGCCAACGGGCACGCCAAGGAGGTTGGGCCCGCCGCCGACATCTACGCTCTGGGCGCCATCCTCTACGAACTGCTCACGGGACGTCCGCCGTTCGTCGCCCCGTCGATCCTCGCCACCTTGGATCTCGTGAAAAACGCCGAGCCGGTGTCGCCCGGGCACCTGCAGCCGGGCGTGCCGCGCGATCTCGAGACGATCTGCCTGAAGTGCCTGCAGAAGAGACCGCAGGGGCGCTACGAGTCGGCCGAAGCGCTTACCGCCGACCTCGCGTCCTTCCTCGAGGGCAAGCCGATCCGGGCCCGGCGCACGCCGCCGTGGGAGCGCGCGCTGAAATGGACGCGCAGGCATCCGTCGGCCGCCGGCCTGATCGTGGTCACCTTGCTGGCGCTCGTGAGCTCGGTCGGCGGCGGTGCCTGGTACCGGGCCGAGAAGACCCGGCAGGTCGAAGCGGCCTACCGCCGGGTCGCCACGTTGCAGAGTCGGGCCGACCACTTCGTGGTGCTCGGCGAGGAGGCGCTCCGCCGCGAGGACTGGGCGGGTGCCCGGACCCAGCTCAGTAGCGCGTTGGCCTTGATCAGCGCTGAGCCTCGCCTCGCGGAAACGCGGACGGCCGTCGAGGGAATGCTGGCCCAGAGCGAGCAAAGAATTGCCGAGCAGCAGGCGCGCGAAGCCGCCCGCAGCCGGTTTGCGCGGTTCCAACGTCTCTACGACGAGGCGGTCTTCTACGAGTCGGGGTACACCGGTCTCGACCCGGACGCGAACCTCCGGGCGAGCCGCCACGCCGCACGTCGGGCATTGGCTCTTTTCGGCCTGAGCGACCAGGCCGCGACCGGCCTCGTCCTCACCGCGTCCCATTTCGACGCCCCGGAGGTCCAGGCGATCACCTCGGGTTGCTACGAGCTCACCCTCATCCTGGCCGAGACGACCGCCCAACCGCTGAAGAATGAGGACCCGGCCGACCAGGCCCGCGCTGGCTTGCGGATCCTCGAGGGGACCCGGCGCATCCAGAACCCGACCCCGGCGTACCACCTCCGCCGCGCGGCCCTGCTCGCGAAGATCGGCGACAAGGCCGAAGCCAAGGCCGAGCAAGAGCGCTCCGAGAACGCCTCGGTGACCGACCGATCGGCCGTCGATCACTTCCTCGTCGGCGAGCAGGCGTACCGCAGGCACGACCTCTCCCGCGCTGTCTCGGCGTTCCGGCACGCGCTGGTGCTCCAGCCCGACCATTTCTGGGCCCAGTACCTCCTGGCCGTGTGTCATCTCAAGGCGCACCGGCCGGCCGAGGCCCAAGCGTCCCTGATTGCGTGCCAGAGCCGCCGCCCCGGCTTCGTATGGACCTACCTCCTGAAGGGGTTCGCCGAAGGAGAGATGGGGGAATTCGACCTCGCCGAGGCCGACTTCCGGCGCGCCTCCGACCTCGGGCTCGACGAGCAAGGGCAGTACGTGATGCTCGTCAACCGCGGCGTCATGCGTATTCGGCGGGGGCACAACCAGGCGGCGATCGAGGACCTGGAGGCCGCGATCAGACGCAAGCCGGACCAGTTCCAAGCCTACGTCAACCTTGCCCAGGCCCTCCAGAACCTCAAACGCTACGACGACGCGGTCCGCGTGCTCGACGGCGCCATCGAGCGCGTCTCAGACCAGGCCGTGCTCTACCGTGCGCGCAGCCAGGTCTACCGCGCCTGGTCGAAGCGGGACGATGCGCTGGCGGACCTCGACCGTGCCATCGCGCTCTCGGCGGCCGATGATCCGGTGCTGGCGAGCGACCACCTCGAAAGCGGCCTGATCCACCAGCAGGCGGGGCGTTACGGGGAGGCCCTGGCCGCCTGCGACCGCGCACTGGCATTACGTCCCGACTGGCCGAACGGCCACCGCCTGCGCGGAGTCGTGCTCGTGGCCTTGAAACGCTACGACGAGGCGATCCGGGCGTTTGACCTCTGTCTCGGGCTCGGCGGTCCGACACCGGCCCTGTACGAAGCGCGGGGGCTGGCGCTGGCCTCGCGCGGGTCGTATCCCCGGGCGATCTCCGACTACACGCTCGCGCTGACCTCGGGGCGCGACACGCCATCACTTCATGCGAACCGGGGGTGGGCCTATCTGTTCAGCGGGGCCCCCGAGCTCGCGCTCGGTGACTTCGACGCGACCCTGCGCAGCGAGCCTGCGAACAGCCATGCCCTGAGCGGCCGGGCCCTCGCCCACGTCCAGCTTCGCAAGCCGGAGGAGGCGGTCGCGGACGCGCGCGCCTCGACCCGCTCGGGCTCCCACGACGCGCGGATCGCTTACAACGCCGCACGGGTCCTGAGTCAGGCCGCAGCCTGCCACGAAGCCGATCCCGCGCGGGGCAAGACGGCGTGGGAGATTGCGGGACGCTACCGGACCGAGGCGCTGCAATGGCTCGCGCGGGCCATCGAACTCACGCCGCGGCAAGAGCGTACACGGTTCTGGGTCGACGTCGTCCGCCCCGACACGGCGCTCGAGCAGATCCGGCGGTCCCGACATTTTGCCGAGATGGACGACCAGGTGCCGCACCAGCCTCCTCGGCGTCTCGCGCAGGGAGGGACGAAGCCATGATACCACCGCGTCTCCCGCCCCGCCGATCAAGCTCCCGGCGCCGCAGCGCCGGACAGCGGGCCCGTGCGGCCCTTTGCCCTTGGATCGAGCGGCTCGAGGACCGTTGCGTCCTGAGCGCCTCCGATCCGCTCTCGCAACCGTCGATCGCCTTGGGGACCGATCCCAACATCTCGGTACCCGGCCTGATCGCTCAAACCGGCGGGCAGGACCTGTACCGCTTCACTCTGGACGCCGACGGCCTCCTGACGGCGCAGGTCAACCCCGCGGGGTTCAACACGCTCCTGTCTCTGCGCGACGGCCACGGAAATGTCCTCATCCAGAGTGAGGCGATCTCTCCAACCAACCTCGACGGCCGGCTCGCGCTGCACGTGCCGGCAGGGACCTGCTTCCTCAGCGTCGCGAGTCAATCCGGGACGGGCGCGTTCGACCTGCTGACGACGTTCACGGCCGCGCTTCCCCCGGACGCCGCGATGGCCGAGGGCGCCGGCGCTTATGGCGTGAGCACGGCCGACCTGAACGGCGATCACGTGCCGGACATCGTGATCCCCGACTACTACGACAATCAACTGCTCATCAACTTCGGCGTCGGCGACGGCACGTTTCAGCCCCCGGTCGCGGTCCCGGCCGGCAGCGGGCCGGTGCAGGTCGTCGTGGGCGACTTCACCGGCAACGGCATTCTCGACCTCGCAGTCGCCGATCAGGTCTCCAATAGCGTCTTGATCCTCTTGGGCAACGGCGACGGAACGTATCGCACCGGGCCGACGATCGCGACCGACGGGGGACCGACCGGCCTGGTCGTGGGCGACTTCACCGGCAACGGCCGTCTCGACCTGGCTGTGGCCAACGAAGCCGGCGACAGTGTCCAGGTCTTCCTGGGCAACGGCGACGGCACCTTCACTCTGTCCGACCGCGTCGGCGGACTCATGGGCGCCACTGCGCTGGCCGCGGCCGACTTCACGGGCGACGGCCAACTTGACCTGGCGGTCGCGAGCAAGGAAGGCGGAGACGTGATCGTCCTGCGCGGCAACGGCGACGGCACGTTCACGGCGCAGCAGCAGCTTCCCGTGGGTCCCGGGTGCAATTCGGTCGTCGTCGGCGACTTCAACGGTGACGGCCGGCCCGACGTGGCCGCCCTGAGCCCCGGCGACGCCACGGTCTCGGTCTTCACGGACCTACCGGGCGGGTCCTTGGCATTCTCGACCCGGCTCGCGACCGGCGCTCAGCCCTCCGATCTCGTCGCGGCCGACTTCACAGGCCACGGTCACCTCGACCTCGCGGTCAGCGACTATGGCTCCGATAGTGTTTCGCTCTTCGCCGGCAACGGCGACGGCACGTTCCAGGCTGCGAGGACCCTGGCGACCGGGAACGGGCCGACGGCTGTCGCCGCGGCTGACCTCAAAGGCGACGGCCGCCCCGACCTGGTCACATCCGACTTCATCGGCTTGACGGTTTCCGTACTCCTCAACCACGGAGACGGGACCTTCACCACGCCCCCAAAAACACCCCCCTCGGCAGGCCCCGAGGCCGTGGTCGCGGCCGACCTGACGGGCAACGGCATCCTCGACCTGGTGACCCCGGACGCCGGCACCAACAGTGTTTCCATCCTGCTCGGCCGGGGCGACGGGACGTTTCAGGAGCCGATCCAGGTCGCCGCGGGGGCGGGGCCATACGGCGTCGCCGTCGGTGACTTCAACGGCGACGGCATCCCCGACCTCGCGGTGGCGGACTTCTTCTCGAACACCATCTCAATCCTCCAGGGCCGGGGCGACGGGACGTTCAAGCTCGCCGGTACGCTCCAGTCGGATGACGGTCCGTCCTACATCAAGGCCGCCGACCTCAACGGCGACGGCCGCATCGACCTGGTGGTGGCCAATTACCTGGGCAACGATATCTCCATCTTCTACGGCAACGGCGACGGCACGTTTTCCAAGCCTGACGTGTTGCCGGCGGGCCTCGCGCCCTCCGGAGTGGTCCTCGGCGACTTCACCGGCGATGGGCGGACCGACATCGCGGTCTCCGACTCCGGGTCGAACGACGTGGAAATCTACCTCAATACTGGCGGGGGAACGTTTGCGCTGGGAAAAAGTTACCCGGTGGGAAACCAGCCGTACTCGGTCAGCGCGGCCGACCTGACCCAGGACGGGCATGCGGACCTGGTCGTCGCGGATTACGGGTCGTCGAACCCGTCGGTCATCTCGGTCCTGCTCGGTAACGGCGACGGCACGTTCCGCGCTGCGCGAACGGTCCCGGTCGGCAACGGCCCGTACCCGGTGGCGATCGGCGACTTCAACGGCGGCGGGATCCCGGACATCGTCACGGGAAACATCGGGGCAAACGATCTCTCGCTGCTCTTGGGACACGGCGACGGTACCTTCGCTCCCGCGGTCAGCATCCCCAGCGGCACGGCGCCGTTCGGCGTGGCGGTCGGCGATTTCCGTGGCGACGGCCACCTGGACGTCGTTTCCGCGAACAACGTGTCGAGCACGCTGACCGTCGACCTGGGTCAAGGTAACGGGACCTTCGAAAGCCCAATTACGGTCTCCCTCACTGCGCCCACTGTCCCGATGGTTACCGCCGACTTCACCGACGACGGCCAGACCGACATGGCCGTCGCGGACCCGAGCGCGGGGACGGTGACGATCCGCCTCGGACAGGGCGACGGCACGTTCGTCGACGCGACGCCGATCGTGGTGGGGGGGGAGCCCTCCGCGCTCGTCGCCGGTGACTTCAATGGCGACGGACGGCCAGACCTGGCCGTGGCCGACGCCCAGACCGGTGCGGTCCTGATCCTGCTCGGCCTGGGTGACGGCACCTTTCAGGCCCCCATCCGCATCCAGGTCGGAGGGACGCCGGACGCCCTGGTCGCGGGCGACTTCAACGGTGACGGTCATCTCGATCTCGCGGTGGCCGACTCCCGGTCCAACGACGTCGCCATTCTCTATGGCGCGGGCGACGGCACGTTCCGGCTCGGGCCCCGGCTCGCGGTCGGTAACGAACCCATCGCCCTCGTGGCCGCGGACCTCGGCAATGGCCATGTCGATCTGGTCACGGCCGATCGCACGTCGGGCGACCTGACGTTCCTCTGGAACGACGGCAGCGGGAACTTTCAGCGCACGACCTGGAGCACCCCCGGGCTCGCCCCCTCGGCGCTCGTCGCCGCCGACTTCAACGGCGATGGCCCGATCGACCTCGCCGTGGCCAACCAGACCAGCAACCAGGTGTTGATCCTGTGGGGAAAAGGGGACGGGACGTTCGGCGCCCCCGATTCCCTCGCCGTGGGAGCGGGTCCCGACGCCCTCGCCGCGAGCGATCTCGATGCGACGAACGGCGGTGGCGCGGACCTCATCGTCGCCGACGCGGGTTCCCAGGACCTCACGGTGTTTCGCGGCTTGACGCCCGGTTCGTACAGGCATCGCTACACAATCGCGCTCATCGGACGTCCGACGGGTGTCTTGGCCGGCCCCCTCAACAACGACAACCTTCCTGACATCGCCGTCGCCGACGCCTCGACGGGACAGATCGACGTGCTCCTCGGTGGGGGAGACGGCGTCTTTTCTTCCGCGGAGTCCACGGTGCCGTTGCCGCATGCCGCGCCGGTGGTGGGCAACGGCGCGGTCTTGACGATCGACCAGAACGGCCAGATCCTGCTGCGCAATCCCCAGCCCGGCTCTCCGGGCGAGTTCAGTGCGCCGATCGTGGTGACGGCGGACGGCACGGGGAACACCGCCAGCGAGGTCATTCCGGTCGCGACGTCCTTCGGAACCGTCTACGCGTCGCTCGATCAACACCGGCCCCTTCTCATCCTCTCGCTGCCCCTTCCCCCCGGTGTGGCCGTGCCGCCGCTCCCGCCGGGTGCGTTCCTGGAAACGCTCGCCGGGGATGCGGGGCAAATCGCGGTTTGGTACTTGCCGCTCCCCGACGGCGGCATCTATACGCGTATGGTCGCCGGCGATATCGATAACGACGGGCGCGACGACCTCTTGATCCTCGACCGCGGCAGCGACCAGGTCCTTGTGCTCGGCGAGGGCGCCAACGGCCAGTTCTCCGAACAGGGTCAGCCTCTGAAGGTCGGCTCCGGGCCGACCGACCTCACGCTCGCGTACCTGAACGGCGACGGCCGGCTCGATCTCTTGGTAGCCAACGGCGCCTCGGGCGACGTCAGCCTCTTCTATGGGGGGCCTGGCGGCAATTTCGGGCCCGAGATCCGCCTTGCCGCCGGGCTCAGTCCCGCCGGGACCGTGACGTTGCCCGACGGCCTGACGCCGACTAGCCCGGACGAGCCGGTCGGCATCACGACCGGGGTGTTCGACGCTTCGGGCCGCACCGACGCCGTCGTCGTCCTCAGGGGGTCGGACGAGATCTCGATCCTCAAGGGAACGCCCGGCGGTGGTCTTGCCGACCCGAGCCTCAGGACGACCTACCAGACCGGTCTCGACCCAACTCAAGTGGTGGCCGCTCCCCTGGGAACCAATGGCCTGCTCGACCTCGCCGTACTCAACGAGGGAAGCCATGATATCTCCATTTTCCTGAACAACGGCCACGGGGGCTTCGCGCCGACGGCACGCGTCGACGCGGGCAACGATCCCACGGGCCTGGCCGTGCACGACGTCAACGGCGACGGCATTCCCGACCTCCTCGTCAGCAACGCGGACGGCGACCTCCTCATTCTGCTCGGCAACGGGGACGGCACGTTCCAACCGTACGAGCGGGCGGATAGTGGCGTGTCGCTGGCGTTCGGCAACCTCCAGGGGAACGGCCAGCCCGACATCGTGCTGAGCAACACGTCCCAGGACTTGCTGTCGGTCCAGTCGCTGCAGTCGACCTACAGCTTCCTCCAAGGGCGTTCTAACGGCCTGCTGGCGCCTGGCCCCGTCGCGATCGCGGACATGAACGGCGACGGCATTTCCGACTTGATCGTCGTCAACCGCGGCGGGAACGACGTTCTCGTGTACCTGGGCCTCGGCGGAGGAAACTTCGCAGCACCCCTGGCGTTCTACACGGGAACCGCGCCCGAGGGGTTGACCGTCGCGTACCTGACCAACGATGGCTTGCCCGACCTGGTCGTGACGAACGCCGGGTCGAACGACATCACGATTCTGCTCGGGGAACAGGGTCCCGGCGGCTGGACGATGGTGGAAGGCCCCCGGCTGCACGTCGGCGCCCGGCCCGTGTCGACCACGGTCGTGGACCTCTCGGGAAACGGCATCCCCGATATTCTCTGCGTCAACCAGGATAGCGACTCGGTGACCTTGCTGCGGGGCCTGGGGGGCGGTTTCTTCGAGGACGTGAACCCGCCGACCTTTGCGACGGGACAGGCGCCGATCCAGGCGTTCGTCGGACGGTTCAGCGCAGCGTCCAGCGAGGGCCTCGTCGTGCTGAACTCGCTGTCCAACGACATGACCTTCTACCCCGACATCACCCAGAGCAGCCCGACCTCGCTGACAATTCCGACGGGGGGAATCGACCCGATCGCGGGCGTGACGGGCGACTTCACCCACAACGGCTTCGACAGCCTGGTCATCGCTCACAACGGCGATTCCCGCATTACCCTGTTTGCCGGCACTCCCACGGGCCTCGTCCTGACCGACTCCGTGGCCCTCGCCGGCTCGGTCCACCCGACCGACGTGGTGGTCTCGAACAGCGATGAGGATGGCCTTCAGCTCTACGTCAGCGCCCAGGGGATGGGACGAGCGATCCCGATCTCGTTGTCGCTCTCGACGGCGGTCGCCGTACCCGTTGCGGAACCCCTCGGTTCCGTGCCGGCCGACGAGGCAGGGCGGAGCTCGTTCACGGGAGCGGCCTCGAGCTTGTTGGGACTGAACGCGTTCTTCGGCGAGGAGGGCATAATCGGCGTGGGTAGCCAGGGGCCGCCGGCCTCGGTCACGGCCACGACCTCCGAGAACTCGACCACGTTTGGAAGCGTGGCGGGAGTGGTGATGTCGATTGTTTCTCAAGCCGGTCAGCCCCCGTTCAGCGCTTCGCTCCGTTCCCTTTCCTGGCTGGTCGACAACCTCGTATGGATGGGGGAAGCCCGGACGTCGGACATCCTGCCGCTGGGCAACGGCGACTTGGCGACGGTCGCAGTCATTCTCGCCGTCTCGAGCACGCTCGACCGGAGCGAGGAGGGGCTCGACCCGATCCTCTCCGGCTCTGCCGAAGGTGACAGGCTGGCCGTGGAGACGGATCCCCTTCTGTCCAGTCTGCTCAATCACGACGCGGAGCCCACCCCGCCCCCTGCTCCGTCAGCCCTCGCCCGGTTTCTCGGCAGCCCGCGTGAGCCGGTCGTCGCGTCGGCAGCCGATTACGGTGTGTTTCCGCCCTCCGCGGTTGGACTGACGTCCGAATGGGTCTGGCGACAGCCGGCGACCGCAGTTCCCAGACCCCCCACGATGGGGCGCCCACCAGCGAACCCCGACCGCGATCCGCCAACCCACCTACCCGAGTGGCGCGTGTCGCCCGATCCCGGAACACCGCCGGCCGTCACTCCAGCCGGGGTGGACGAAATGGAAGCAGCCGTCGCGCCCGCCGTTCCCCAAACCGCGGCGTTCTTCGTCTCCGCTCTCTTCTTGACCGCCGCGGTTCTGTGGAAACGATGCAAAACGACCCTGGGATCCAGGGGAACTGGTCGTTCTCGATCCCTCCGCTCAGCGCTGGCCCGGAGACTGAGGGGGCGGCGAGCGAGGTCGAGCTTTCCGGGCACGGGATATCATCGGGCGATCCGATAGCGCCTGGTCTCGAGGTGGCGATGGTCACCAACGAGAGATGGGAACAGAAAACAGGACACAGCGAGATTTGCGGGGCGATCACTCCTGGCGATTTCGCCGTTTATCGTCGTAAAGACATGATCATTCATTTGCGGCGTGCATGAACTGCGCGACACTCTACACCGATCTCCGCCGGCTTGGTCTGCGCACACATCTCCCCTGAATTCGCGTGAGGGATCACCGGTGAAGATTAGCGAGCCGTGTTCTTCTTTTGCGGCCCTTGCCTCGTTCTTAGCTCTACCATGAGCTTCTGGAAATCCGCACGGTCGCGGATCGGATCGAGCGCGTGCTCGGTATTGATCTCGTCCGCATCGTTGTAGCCAGCGGTGATCGCCTTGTTCAGCCACGCCATTGCTCGGTCCGCCTCGTCCTTGGCGAGCGGGGCCCCATCAGTGCCCAGAGCGTCGGCCCCGTTCAGGACGGCGGCGGTGACGGCCCGACATATTGCCGCTTGGTACAAGCTCGCCGCGTCGCTGCGCTGCTGCTTCTCCCAGAGCTCGGCCGTCCTCCGGCACTCCGCCGCGTTCTTGGCTTTTTCGAAGTAGCGCAGGCGAAAATCGGCGACGTTGTGGAAGTTGCGATGGACACGTTTGCCGACGGCCCGTCGGAGGCACTCGTCGAGCAGCGGGATCGCCTCGGCGCCTCGATCGAGCGTGATCAGGTCTTCGGCCACGCTCCAGAGGCTGGTGAGCGTGTCCGGGTGGTCGACACCGAGCACGGACCTGCGCCGGGAGAGCGTGTCCTCGTCGATGGTCAGGGCGTCGGCGAACCGGCCGAGAGCACGGAGGTTGGCCCCGACGTTGTGCCTGACCATGAGGGCGTCGGAATCATCCGGGCCGTACTTGCCTTGAAAAAGCGTGAACGTTTCCTGCCGGAGCTTCAGGGCGTCCTCGTACTGGTGGAGGGTATGGTACTCGTTGGCCAGGTTGGTCATCGTGACGAGCGTGCTCCGATCGTCGGAGCCGAATTTGGATTTCTTGATCGCAAGAGATTCTTTGTAGATACGAATGGCATCCTCGTTTCGGTTCAGGTCGCGCAGGCCCATGGCCAGGTTGTTCAGGCTCATGAGCGTTTCGCGGGAGTCCGGGCCGAACTTGGCTTTGCAGATCGGTACGAGCTCTTCATAGAGTTTCACGGAGTCGGCAGCGCGTCCTTGCATGCCGTAGCTGATCCCGAGCTGGAGGATGCAGTTGAGCGTGTTGCGGTCGTCGGGGCCGAGGAGCCTCGCGTAGAGGGCCCGCGCCGGCTCGAATTGCGCGGCGGCGGCTTTGCCGTCGCCCAGCAGCCAGTAGGAGTTTCCCAGGGTCACGCGCAGCCGAGCCTCGATGAGCGGCTGGTCCTTGAAGTTCTTGTCCACGAAAGGTGCCGCGGCGTCGATGGCGGCGTGGAGCGTGACGTCCGGACCGAGTCCGCCGTCCCGTCCCTTGGGCCGGGCCGCGTGGAGTACCCGGTCCTCCAGGAACCGGAGTACCGCTTGCGTTTCCGCCTCCTTCGCCACGGCCGTTTGCTTTGCCTGGCGCTCCGCGGCCGCCGCGGCCAGCGCGTCGTGTCTGGCCCGCGTCGCCACGACGGCCTGCCAGGTGGCAATCGTGGTCCCGGTGAGGAGCGCGACCGTCACGGCCGACGCCGTCAGCACGGCCCCTCGGTGGCGCAGGGCGAACTTCCTCAGCCGATAAAGGGACGACGGCGGCCGCGCCAGGATGGCCTCCCGCCGTAGGTACCGTTCCACATCCTCGGCAAGATCGCCGGGCGACGCATAGCGGCGGTTGCGGTCTTTCTCGAGCGCTTTCATCACGATCCAGTCGAGGTCGTCCGCCAGCAACCGGGAAAGGTGCGTGGGGTCGGTGGCGCGGTTGCCGGCGACGACGGTCGCCGAATCGCCGAGTGACGACAAGCGCGTGCTCGGCCTTGGCGACTCCCATTCCACGATCAGCCGCTGGATTTCGGCGAAGCCGGCTTGCCGCAGCCGGTCTGGCTCAAGCGGGGTCGTGCCGGTGAGGAGCTCGTACAACAGCACGCCGAGCGAATAGATGTCGGAACGGGTATCGACGTCCAGCAGGCTCATCGACGCCTGTTCCGGGCTCATGTAGGCGGGTGTGCCGACCATCTGGCCGTACGCAGTGAAGAGCGTTTTCTCGGTCAGTCTTTGTGCGATGGCCTTGGCAACGCCGAAGTCGATGATCTTGACCACTGGCGTGCCGTCGTTGAGCGTGACCATCACGTTCGACGGCTTGATGTCGCGGTGGATGACGCCCTTGTGGTGCGCGTGCTGGATGGCCCGGCAAACGGAGACGAAGAGCTCGAGCCGCTCCCGGGCCGGCAACTGGTTCTTGTCGCAGAATGTGGTGATCGGCACGCCCCGGACCAGCTCCATGACGAAGTACGGCCGCCCCGACTCGGTCTCGCCGCCGTCGATGATCTGGGCGATGTTCGGATGCCCCATCAGGGCGAGCGCCTGGCGTTCGGATTCAAAGCGGGCCACCACGTGACGCGTATCCATGCCCGGTTTGATGATCTTGAGCGCGACCAGCCTGCGCACCGGCTGGCTCTGCTCGGCCATGAACACCTTGCCGAACCCCCCTTCACCGATCTCTTCCAGCAGCTTGTAGGGGCCAATTTGCCGGCCGGGGCCTTCGCCAGCCGGGTCGTCGTACGCGGCAGGCATGCCCTCTGCGGGGTGTTCGAGGAAACTCTGGTCTCCCTTGTGAATGCGCAGCAGGGCCTCCAGCCGGGCTCGCAACTCGTGATCGGCGCCGCAGACCTGCTCGATGTACAGGCGCTGGGCCTCCGCGGCGTCGATCTGTCGCGCGACGTTGAAAATGGCGGCTTCGTCAAGTTTCGGGGACGTCATGAAGTTTCCCATGTGCAGAGGCGCGCGTTCTCACTGTGTATCCCTGTGCGAAAAACGCGCGCCGATTACCCAACACAATGCATGCGAATTCGCGAAAACCGTCACGGCCGGCCGTCGTCCAGAGCGCCTTTGACTTCCAGGCGCAACCAGCAGCGGGCATAGGCCCAATCGTTGTCGGCCGTCGACGTGGAGATGCCCAATGCCTGGGCGGCCTCTTCGATGGTCAGGCCGACAAAAAAGCGGAGCTTGACGAGGTCCGCCTGGCGTTTGTTGGTGGCTTCGAGCCTCTCGAGCGCCTCATGAAGCGCGAGGAGATCGACGTCCGCCTCGGCGGCCGCCGGTTCGAGGCCGTCCAGGTCGAACCGGCGCCGGTCGCCGCCGGCCTTCTGGGTGCGCTTGTGACGCGCCCGTTCGACGAGAATCCGTCGCATGGCCTCGGCCGCCGCGGCGAAAAAGTGCCCCCGGCTATTCCACGACGAACCATTCACGTCGGACGGGCTGCCAACGAGACGGAGGTACGCCTCATGGACGAGGGCCGTCGCTTGCAGCGTTTGCCCGGGCGTTTCGCGGGCCAGTTTCTGCGCTGCGAGCCGTCGTAGCTCGCCGTAGACCAACGGCAGGAGTTGGTCCGCAGCCTTCGGATCGCCCTGCTCAATCGCGGAGAGGATGCGGGTGACTTCAGTCATCGGTGCCAGTCTCAGCGTCAGCGCCACAGAGCGGGTTCGTTTAACGGCGTAACTCCTTTATAGATACACAATTTCGCAAACGATCGCCAAGAGAGCTCGAAGCGAATCGGCGTTGTCAATCGGGCGGCCCTGAGGGCTGGGTCCGAAGTCGTCCGCCCAATAATCGAGACTTCTCGCTAATCGCCACCACGACTCCCCGTCTTCGGCTCAAACGGCTGAGCAGGAACGGCGTTGGGTGCCATGCCCAC
>JARLIH010000280.1 GCA_031291845.1 Isosphaeraceae bacterium
CCGCCGCTGTAGTTGCCGCACTTCACGAGCACCCGGTTCTTCCCCTTGACCAGATTGACGTCGAACCGCGCCTGCTGGGGGTCGAAGCCGCGATGGTCCTGAAAGTCGTAAACTTGCTTGCCGTTGAGCCAGACGGTCAGCGTGTCGTCCGAGCCGACCACAAACTGGGCGACCCGATCCGCGTCGCTCTGGAGTTCGCTGTAAGCGAAGGCCGCGACGTTGTCGCCGTTGGAATAAACGCGTCCGAAGTCGATCTGTCCGTCCTTCGGATTGACGTCGACCTGCTTCCAGACGACGGAGCGCCCTTCCAGGCCGGTATGTGTTGCGCTCTGGTCGACCGCACCGTCCGGCGGCAGGTGGAGCGTTTCCTTCATCGGGAACGGGCCGAGCACCCGCCAGCTCGTGAGAGAACGGAGCGACGTGTAGACCTTGTGCAGCTCGGTGACCGCCGAGGGAGCCAGTTCCCGCCGGGACGCGAGTTGATCGAGCACCGGTGCGGCGAGGTCACGGATCTGACCGAGCGCGGCGGCCGACGCCTTCCGCAGTTCCTGATTCTTGTCCGTCAATCCGCGCAGGTACACCTGGAGGCCCGAAAGATCGGGCAGCTCGGCCAGTGCCATGCTCGCCTCGAAGCGGGTCTCATCAACTTGAGCCGCTTTGACGAGCGCGGGCACCGCCTCGCGATCTTTCAGCGCTCCGAGTGCTTCGATGGCCTTCTTGCGCACGTCGAGCACGCGATCGTCGAGTAGCGCCCGTAGTGGTTGATCGACCCCCTTCAACTCGCCGATCTTGCCCAGCGCCTCGGCCGAGGCGGTCCGGACGGCCGGGGTTGGGCTGGCAAGCAGTCGCACGACCGCCGGCACCGCAGCCTTCGCTTTGAAGCGGCCAAGTGCCCCGATCACGCGGGGCTGTCGTTCGACCGGAAGACCCTCGCCCAGCGCTTCGAGCAACCCGGCAACGGCCACGTCGCTGCCGATCACCTCGACGCTCGCCAGCGCCGCGTCCCGTACCGCCTCGGGCGCGTTGGCGTCGCGCATGACCGAAATCAAAAGCTTCAGCGAGGCCTTGTCGTCCAGCGCTCCAAGACTCTTGGCGATCGCCACCCGGGCTGCCGTGTCCCCCTCCTTCAAAAATTGCGCACGTAACGCGGGCAGGGAGGTCCGGTCATTCGTCTCGGTCACCGCCTCAACGGCGGCAATCCGGACCGCGACCTGAGGGTCGGACAGATGCGCGCGAACCGCCGCCAGCACGACCGGCGTCCCCGCCCACTCGTCCACCTTTGCCGGCGGCTTCCCCATCACCGGGCGCGTCCCCCACCAGTGGCCGTCCCAGGGCCTCGCCCTGCGATGGACCTGCGAGACGTATCGCACGGCCCTGGCGCGCTCGTCAGCCGGATGCCGCGCGTCAGCCGCGTAACCGGCGAGGGCCTCCACCGCCTCCTTTTGGTACACCAGCTCGAGTGTGGAGAGCACACCCGCCCGCACTTTGGAGTCGGTCGACGCGAGCCCGCCTCCAAGCTCCCTCCAGGCGCCGATCCGGCGGAGCGCCTGCCGGGTGCTGAACGCGATGAACACGTCCGGTTCGGCAACGTGGGGAACCAGCGACCGAACCGCGTGCTCGTCGCCGATCCGGCCGAGGGCGATCACCGCTTGAAGACGGACGGCCGGCTCCGCGTCGGCCAGCAGCTTGACGAGCGGCTCGACCGCGATCGGCACCTGCCGCTCGCCAAGTGCGCGGGCCGCCTGGGCCCGAACGTCGGAGATCGGTGATCTGAGTGCGTCGAGTAACGGCATGGTCGCCTCCGGACTGCCGCCTGCGATGCCGTCGATGGCCCATACCAAGTGCCGTTTCGCGACGGCGTCGGTCTTCGGGTCCGCCAACGCGGCTGTCGCGGCACCCAGAGCCGCCTCGCCTCGCTTGATCAATGCGGCTTGTGCACGCGTCCGCTCGTTGAACGAAAGGTGATCGAGCTGCTTGATCTGAGCTTCAACCGAATCCGCGTCGTTGCCTCGCGGCCGGGTCTTCACCGTGCCCTTGTACGTGATCGCGAAGATCCGTCCGACCTTCTCGTCTTGTTTGCCCCAGCCCCCCATGCCCCAGTCGGCGACGTACAAGGTGCGCCCGTCGTATGAAACGGCGAGGTCGATCGGGCGGAAGTTCGCCACATCGCTCGGGAGCGCGAAGTCGATCGCGCTCTCGACCTTGAAGGTCGAACCGTCCGGCGCAAAGCGGAACGCGTGGACCTTGCCCTTACCCCACTCGGCCCAGAGCCCAACATTGCGGTACTTTTCGGGCCAGGCATCCTCTTTGTAGACAACCGCACCGCAGGGCGATCCACCACCGTACTCCGCCATTCTGGGGAGCATCCGGTCGGGCCGAGGGTGGTAATCGTACGGGTAACCGTAGTACCCGCCGTCCACGTGGTGAGTCACCCGGGTCCACCAGCCGCCGCCGTCGTCGGTGTTGTCGTAGGTGAAGAGGTTGTCACGGTCGTCGAGATTCGCTTCGAGGTGGTTGCGCGTGCCCGTGGAAAAAACCTCGAGCCCCGTGCCGTCAGGCCGGCACCGCAGCGTGCCACCGCCGATGATCTGTGCAGTCCGGCCGTCCGGACCGGTCGCCTTCGGAACACCCTTGTCGCCGACCGAAATGTAGAGATAACCGTCCATTCCGAACTGAATGCCTGAGACGATGTGGTCGTTAAGCCCCTGGTTGTTCGTCGGCCCCAGGTCCTTGAACAGGTCCTTCCGCGAGTCGACTTTGCCATCGCCGTCGGTGTCTCGCAGCACGCTGAGAAACGGCATGTGCGAGACGTAAAGGGCCCCGTCATGCCAGGCCATCCCCTGAATCGCGCGAAAGCCCTCGGCGAAAGGGAGAGGGTCTTTACCATCCTGGAAGCGAAGGATCCGTCCATGCTTGGCCTCGTAAGGCCCGACCTGGTCCATCGGGTCTTCAGCCACGAACAGCGACCCATCGGGACTGGTCGCCACCTGGCATGGATACAGCACGGCCGGAACCGTTGCCACGAGCCGAACCTCGAAACCGTCGGGCACTTTCGGCAACGCGGCCCGGGCATTGGTCGCCGCAACCCATGAAAGGATCACGAGCCCGAGTGCGGGGAACACCCGCCGGAGGTTGGCACGCGGCATTGTCAATCTTCCGTGTGGGTTAAGTTGGCCTGCGTGGGACAAGCTGGGGCGATTGTCACGACCAGACGAGTAGACAGAAGCCCGATCCAAACCTGATTCTACACGGTTCGCGATCCTGCGTTCAACGCCACGTCATCGGCTTGACACCCGCCCGCGGGCTGACCGATACTGAAGTCTTCGAGCCTGCCGGGTACGTTCTCTGGCTCAAGAATGCGAACACCCGGAAACGGAACATCCGGGACGTTCGGATATCGGAGCGATCGGCGCCTCCGCACCACGACGAATGGGTTCGGGCTGATCATATCCGGCAGAGAACCGCCTCAGCGGAGCGAAAGAGGCATCAGGCCATGAGCGAACCCGCCTTGCTGGCGGACCATATCGACCAGCAAACCGATGAAATCCTCGCGGTCTGGCGCGCGTCGGTCAACCGGGTCGGCGACGTCCCGGAGGCTGGAAAGCTCGCCTATGACGAGTTCATCGACCATGTGCCCCAGATCCTCGATCGTATCGCTGATCGACTGCGCGGTCAGAGCAGCGAAACGGCGCACCCGGCGCAAGAACACGGCACCCACCGGTGGCGACAGGGCTATGACATCGCCGAGATTGTCAAGGAGTTGGGGCACCTCCGAACCGCGCTCTGCCGCTCGACAGCCAACTTCGCGCGGGACTCGGGCTGGGACCTCACTCAGCTCGAAACGGCCTACCAGGCAATTCACACCGGCCTCGACGACGTCACGGCCGAGTCGATCCGTCAGTACCAGGAAGACAGCCGGCGCGAGACGCAAGACGCGCTGGCCGAGGTGAAAAAACGGCAGGCCTCGCTCGAGCAGGCGTGGTATTCCGCCAAGCTCGAGCAATCGAAGCTGCAGACCGTGCTGGCAAGTCTTCCCGTTGCTGTCTGGGTGTCCGACGCCGCTGGTATGATCGTCGGCGCGAATCCCGAGGCCGAGAAGTTTCTGAATACGGTCGAAACCGGTAGCCCCGGCCCAGAAAGTGATCGCAGGCCCGACCAACCCGGGCTCTCGCTCCGCTCGAAGGGCCCTCTCTTTCACATCGGTGACCTGACGTTTGACCGAGCGATGCGCGGTGAGACGATCAAGCAGGAAGAGCTCGTCTGGGTCATCAACGGCGCCCCCAGGACCTGCTCGGTCAACGCCGCTCCGATCATGGACGACTCGGCGACTATCATCGGTACCGTGGCGGTCGTGATCGACATCACGGAGCGAAAACGG
>JARLIH010000281.1 GCA_031291845.1 Isosphaeraceae bacterium
GCCCCCAGTCAACGTCAAACCGGCGCGCAAACACTAAACGCCGAAGGGCCGCGGGCTTCAGCCCGCGCCCCTTCGGCGTTTAGCCGTGCGATCGGCTGGGCGAGCGCCGCTCACCCGCGGATCACCAGTAGACCCACTCGTAGGGGGGCTCGTTGAGCTGGATTTCCTTTTCGTTCAGGTTCCGCTCGTCCCCGCGACGGAGAAAATCGATCCGGAGGGTCTTATAGCGCGTGACGGACTTGCTGCCGTCCGGCGACGGGAGTTCCTGGTAACCGTCCGACAGGCCTCGGACGTAGATGTGAAACGCGTCGGCCTTCGGGTCGACCCCTTCCCAGATCGCGACCCCATAAACGGCGTCGTCCACACCTTGCTTCGTGCTGGGCGGAATCATCCCCACCACGTCGACCGCTCCCAGCAGGGGAATGGACGGATCCTCGCGAGCGCGAACGAGCTCCACCGCACGCGGCAAGACGGCTTCCTCGATCCGCCGTCCGGTGTCGGTCACCAGCGTGAATTGGGGCACGAACATCCTGGGTTTGCCAGTTCGGTTCACGACCTTGTAGTAAAGGTAGTGGACCAGCTTGCGCCCCTTTCCGGGAACTTCCACCGTGATGAGGCGCACGGGCTTGAACGCGAAATCGAGGACCCAGATCCCTTCCTTGTCGCGCGGCAGCAGCGCGGCGTCGACCATCCGGACGTTGAAGGCGGGCTTGCCGTGCGCGACCGGCACCGTCTTGAGCGTCGACGCAAGCGTCGCCGGGGGAATCTCAGGCGGCCCGGGCAGCTTGCCGCCTTCCCGAGCCGGCTCCGCGGCCTCCTCGGGCTTCACTGCCGGCGCGGGGTTGTCTTGGGCACGCACGGGGACCGAGCCGGCGAGCACGAACGATAACGACAGCACGACCATCCGGAACGGTTGGTTGCACACGACGGACACTCCCCCGCATCGAGTTGGAAGAGATTGGGGCGACGAGAGAAGCAATTCGCGAGAGGGTCATCGACTGAGGTGAAATTACTCTAGCGGAATTCCGCCGAAGGCGTCAAGCGAGAAATGCGATCCGGGAAGCCAGCGAAGATGGGAGGGATCAGCGCGGATCCGAAGGGACCGGAACGCGCCCCCCTTCGCGGCTCGCGCCCTGGTTTCGCCGCGTCCGATTTCCGCCAGGCGGTCCTCACGTGTTGGAGTTCCGGCTTCAGCCGGCCTTCGGTTCGCGGCTGAAGCCGGAATTCCAACCCATGATTTGGGCGGAGCCCGGATCTTCAAATCACGAAACGCCCAGGGACAAGGTTCTACTAGGGTTGCAACTTAAAGGCGAGTTTTTACAATGAAACTCGTAAAGTCGTTGCGAACAGACCGCGCCTGTTGTTGACGAAGGGATCTCGGACAATGCGCTGGCGGAAAACGGTCGCCGTGGCGACTTGGGGGGCGCTCCTCCTGGGGGTCTCGCGCATCGAGGCGGCACCCGAACTCATCGAGCTCAAAGACGGGCACCAGGTCACGGGTGAAGTCGTGTCCGAAAAGCCCGTTGCGCTCTACGTCGACCTTGGGTTCGACGTCATTCGGATCCCCAAGGACCAGATCGTGCGCCGGGGTAAGCCGGGGTCGTCGGCCGGGCCGGCGTCGGGGACGACGCGTCTCGCGGAACCCGACCCGTCGGGGTTCTACAGCGTCGGCGCCTTGAAGCCGGCGCCCGTCAAGGACCTGGTCGAGAAATACGGCGAAGCGGTGATCTCGATCGAAACTCCCTCGGGCAAGGGCTCCGGGTTCCTCATCAACGACGATGGTTATGCGATCACGAACGACCACGTGATTCAGGGGGAGACTCGCATCTCGGCAATCCTCTACCAGAACGTGCCCGGCGGTCTCGCCCGGCGCCGGATCGAGGACGCGGAGATCGTCGCGCTGAATCCGTTCTTCGACCTGGCGCTGATCAAGCTGCCGCTCCCCAAAGACCTGAAACTCAACCACGTTGTGTTGGGTAGCCTGGATGACGTGAACGCGGGCGAGGGGGTGTTCGCGGTCGGCAACCCGTTGGGCCTGGAGCGGAGCGTCTCGCAAGGGATTATCAGTAACCGCAACCGCAACCTCGAAGGCCAGATCTACCTCCAGACCGATGCGGCGATCAATCCGGGCAACTCCGGCGGTCCGCTTTTCAACCTGAAGGGAGAGGTCATCGGGGTCACGAGCCGTGGCGCGAGGAAGGACATCGCCGAGAGCCTGGGATTCGCCATTCCGGTGAACTATGTGAAGGACTTTTTGCGCAATCGTGAGGCGTTCTCGTTCGACAAGGGGAACCCGAATTCCGGCTACCGCTACGTCGACCCCCCCCGGCGCCTGCGAGCGGGCGCGCCTCCGAAGGCGAAGACGGTCGCGACTCCCAAGGAGCGGGATGCGGCCTCCCCGTCCGGGACACGTTGATCGTCAGCGGCCATTGCTCAGTGCGTCGGTCACCGCCGGCGGTGGGCCAGGCACCGGGCCTGGCCATCGAAATCGTCCCGCGGCTCGCGCAAGAGGAGCCGAAGGGTATTCAAGCATCCCTCCGCCGGTGAGTCGGGGGGTAGGTCCGACTGGAAACGGAGTGTTCTTCGATGCGTATCGCCTCGCGAGCGGCTCTTCGACTCGCCCTGACCGGCTGCCTGGGTCTGGCCGGAATGTCGATCGCCGCGGCCCCAAGCCTCGCCGCGGCCCCGCCTGAGAAAGTGTTCCCGGACTCGACGCTGCTGTTCGTCAAAGTCGCCAACGCCTCCGCCATGCGGGAAGCGTTTCGCCAGAGCCAGTTCGGTCAGCTCTGGAACGACCCCGCGATGAAGGACTTCCGCACCGACGTCGCCGAAAAGCTCAATGAGGGCAACAAGTCCTTCAAGGAAAAGTTCGGCGTCACCCTGGCCGAGCTCGTCGAGCTGCCCCAAGGCCCCACCGCCATGGGCCTCACAGCGCGTGAGGATGACAAGACCCCGACGCTCATGCTGATCGTCGACGCCGGGAAGAACACCAAGACCTTGACCGACGTCCTCACCAAAGCCACCAAGGAGGCCGAGGACGGGGGCGCGAAGATCGAAGAACAGAAGTTCAAAAATCAAAGCCTCACCACAATCATCTTTCCCAAGAAGGAAGACAAAGAGAAGGAGAAGGGCGACAAGGAACAGGACGCGCCCCCGCCCCTCACCTGGACGCACAACGACAATATCTTCACGATCGGCACGAGCGTCGACGCGGTGAAGGACCTGGTCGCCAACGCCGACGGGCGGGACGGCTCGCTCGCCGACAATGCCAACTTCCAGCAAGTCCAGAAGAAATGCGGGTCTGAAGCCCAGGCCTTCTGGTATATCGACTTCAACCGCGTGATCAAGCTAGCACTCCAGGCCAGCGCCTCGGGCAGAGGGAATGCCGCGCAGGCCCAGCAAGCCGAGGCCATCTTCCAGGTCGTGGGCATCAACGGGCTGAAGGCGATCGGCGGCAGCTTCGCGCTCACCGTGGGCAACTATGACAGCCTGAGCAAGACCGTCTTCCTCGCCCCCGCGCCCGCGCAGGGCGTGCTGAAAGTGTTCCAGCTCCCGAAAGTCGAGCTCAAGCCCGAAGCGTGGGTCCCTGCCACCGTCTCGACCTACCAGACGATCAGTTGGGACCTCGACGGCGCGTTCACCGCGATCAATGATTTGGCGAACATGTTCCAGCCCGGTCTCCTGAACGTGCTGGAGCAGCAGCTCGTCGGCCCCAACGGCGGCGAGCCGCTCAGCTTCCAGAAGGACGTCTTCGGACCGCTTGGCGACCGAATCACCATCCTCACCGACTTCAAGAAACCGATCAGCGAGGACAGCCAGCGCAACGTCCTGGCGGTCGCTCTCGAAGATCCGAAGAAGGCCGAGGACTCGTTCAAGAAGCTGGTCGAGACCCTCAACGCGTCACCGAAAAAGCGCGAATTCCAGGGGACGACGATCTTTGACTTCGAGGTCGGCGAGCTCCCCAACGCCAACGGGCAGAACATGAAGCTGAAGGGCCCGATCAGCCTGGCGTTTGCCAAGAACATGCTGTTCGTCGCCAGTGATTCGTCCCTCCTCGAGCAGCTCCTGCGCGGCGGCGGCACCCCGCTTGCCGAGAGCTCGGCCTACCAGGCGGTCGCGAAGGAGTTCCCCGACAAGGCGTGCACGCTGTCCTTCGCGCGACCCGAGGAGTCGGCCCGCATCTCCTATGACCTCCTCAAGAGCGGCCAGTTCGAGAAGGCCCTCCAGCAGGCCGCGGTCGCGGGCGGGAACAACGCGCCGAAGCTCGATAACGTCATCGACAAGAACAAGCTGCCCGACTTCTCGGTCTTTGCCAAGTACCTCTCTCCGGGCGGCAGCTACAGCCTCTCGGACGACGACGGACTGGTGATGACCAGCTTCACGCTCCGCAAGCAGAAGCCGTAAGGGCAAGCTTTCACGGAACCATCGAGTCTAAAGACGGCGGACCGGCGTTGCCGGTCCGCCTTTTTTTGTTTCGAAAGACGGCTGAACGGAGCGACTTCGTTCACAAGGCACACACATTTCCAGGCGGCGTTTGCCCTCGTCTCGCAGCCCCGGCTTCAGTCGGAGCCTCTTCCAGCACAAGTCACAAAGCCAACACGAGCACGGCAATCGCCCGAGATTGACGCAAACAAAGAAACTCAAAGTTTAATCATTAACGTCAAACATTTTTACCATTTCTTCAAAAATTGCGGAGAGGTTTTTCTCCGCTCGTTCTGCTTTTATTAACCATCACCCTCTTGCAAGAGAACGTTTAGGCCGTTTACTGTGCTGTTGCGAAGCCTTTCTACAACACCCCGGAGGAGCCAGCCATGAGGAAGAATCGCCGCAGGGCGTTCAATCCCGCTGTCGACCGTCTTGATGCGATCGTGCTCCCGTCGAACGTTCCGTTTGCGTTCCTCGGCGAGAATCTGGCCCAGAACGCCCTCATCACGTCGCAGGGGGTGTACGACACGACGACGGCCACCTTCTACGTGGTGCCTTCGAGCGCCAGTTCGTATGCGATCGCCACTCCCGACGGGATCGTCGGGCACGACAACGTTCCGTTCATGTTCCGCGCGTTGAACAACAGCGACCAACCGCTCTATGACCTCAGCGGGAACCCGCTGTTCGACTACGTGGTCTACGACAAGACGACCGCAACCTTCATCGTCGATATGCCGAATTCGCCCGGCTACTACGCCGTCGCGGATGGCACGCCCGGGGACAGTAATACCCCGTTTGTGACTTACGCCGGTGTGAGTTCGAACGGCACGCCGCTCTTCAATTTCGCCGTCTACGACAACACGACGGGCTACTTCATCGTCCACCAAAATGCTGCGCCGGGTTATTTCCTGGAACAATTGGGTACCGCTGGAGCCAACAATACCCCCTTCATCCTTTGGAGCGGGAACCAAGAACCCGGATTTCAGCTTCAAGCGGGTGCGCCCGTCCTCTATGCCGTCTATGATCATACGACGGCGCAATGGAGTGGCCTCTATTGGGAAGAAAACGGATCGGGTTGGTTCCTGGGGGGACCATTCGTCATGAATCAGGGTGTCGCGGGGGATGTCAACACACCTTTCGTTACCCCATGGGTTAACGCCCAGGGATATACGCAATATGGTACCGGACCCGCTGCAAGTATCCAGTTCGACGTGTCCGTCTACGACCATACTACGGCGACATTCCATGTGGGGGGGTTCTATGGCAACGCCTACACGGTCCAGGTCGGCACCCTCGGCGACAACAACGTTCCGAACATCAATTTCAATGGATTTACGACTGTTCCCACGTATCTCCTCGAGGTCTATGATACAAATACCGCGGTCTTCACGGACGTGAATACTCAGAACAACAACTATACGACCACGGCCGCGGATGGCATCATCGGCGATACCAATATTCCTTTCCTTGAAAGCTACCTCCTCGGTGAGACGGGGAATTCGCTTGAGTACGGCTACGCGCATATTGTTTATGACGTGAACATTTCTACGTTCATCGTTGTTCCCGGGGAAAACACGGTCCTTTACCCCGGTGGGACCTATTACGCTGTGCAGATCGGCAATCCCAACGATTGATCGTCGTGCTCGGGCCTGATACTCACCAAGGGAGAACGAGACAACGGCGAATCCTTCGGGCAGGAGTTCGATTCACCGTTACTCTCCTGAAGCTCTGGCGGCGTGTCTGCCTAAGCTGAGCAAGGCTGGCCTGTTTCGCGGAAGCACCTGTCGGTCAAGCCCTTGGATCGTTTGGCGACCGAGACCTTCTCACTATGATAGCGGGGTAGCCCGTCGTTAACACGGGGTTCCTCTGGGATTGCCTGGAGGAACCCCTTTTTCTGTCTTCGAATTCACCACCCGCAACGGTTGCTTTTCAAGAGATTTCGACTCAAGTCGCCACTTCCGCACAACCGATACATAGTGAAAAGACGGGGAATCGTGCGCCGGGCGGGGATGAGTCGGCCCGGTCGCGGATCGGTTGAGGCGCAGGAGGTGTCTGATGCGGGACCGTGCTTGGGGCAAAGCGAGCCGTGTGTCGGGAACGCGCAAGCCATCCGCCAAGGGGCTCCAACCTGTGATGGACGACCTGGAGGAACGCGTGGTCCTGAGCGCTGCGCTCGCTACGATCCCGAACGTCAGCGTACCGGCGACGCTTGGCTACCAGGTTCCCCTGAACGGGAGCGGCGGCGGGGCAACGTCGCAGACGTACACGGTTACGTCCACGGACCCGAACATCAAGGCCACGGTCGCGACCGGCCAGTTCGTGACTCTGAACGTCACTCACACCTCTTCAGGTACGGGTGACATTTCCTTTTCGGGTCCGATTACCTTTCAACTCTTCGGCGACTTGACGCCGCACACCACCTCGGAAATCGAGACCTTCGTCACGGACGGGTTCTATAACAACCTGCAGTTCTTCCGTGTTGCGAGTGGCTTCAACTCCCCCAACAGCACGACGACTGGCTATGCCATTCAGGGAGGGTCAGCGAGCAACGGGACGTCGAACACGGCAAGCGGCCAGCCAGGCACGCCCTTCCCCGACGAGTTCAACTCGCAGCTCGCGTTCACGGGCACGTATCAGGTCGCGATGGCGAACTCGGGACCGGACACGAACGATACGCAGTTCTTCTTCACCACGGCCTCGCCGCAGAATCTTGACTTCGGGTACACGATTTTCGCGCAGGTTGTCTCTGGGCAAAACATCGTTCAGGACATGTCGAAGGTCTTGGTGAAGGCGAACAGCAATCTTGGCGGCGAAGTCTCACTGCCCGTCAGCCCCATCACCATCACCAGCGCGACGCTGTCGGCCACGAACCCC
Source organism: Isosphaeraceae bacterium (assembly GCA_031291845.1). Lineage (GTDB taxonomy): Bacteria > Planctomycetota > Planctomycetia > Isosphaerales > Isosphaeraceae > DAIDJG01. Next base: position 7,300 of record JARLIH010000281.1, read on the forward strand.
AACGGCGTCCTCCACATCGACACGACAAGCGCCGTCCCGGGCGAGACATCCACGATCACCGTCACCGCGACCGATCCAAGCACAAACACCACCGCGAAGCAGACGTTTACCGTCACGACCGTTGCGGACCCCGCCGCACCGGAGAAGCCGTTTGTCACAACGGTCCCGCCGATCGTGAACGATATCGTCGCGGGCTTGAATCAGACGATCACCAATACCCAGACCGACACGTTCCGGATTCCGGCAGTCGCACCAACGCCGGGCGATCAGCTCACGTATGAAGTTGGAGGCAGCTACACGCCCCCGACAACGTCAGGTTCCCCGGGCACGCTCAACGCGATACCTTCGGCGGACGGTACAGCCACCGTGGACGCCAACGGGATTGTGACCTTTAAGCCCGCATCCGGGTTCACCGGCAACGTCAACGTCCTGGTCGGCGTTCGCGACCAGACCCAGCATGCGGGCGTCTCAGTGACGGACCCGGCCAATTACGATTGGCACAACCTTACGGTCACCGTCACCTCCGGCACGACACCCCTGGCGCTCGCTCCGATTGCACTCCCGATTTCGCAACAGGCGCTGGTCAACGCGCCAACGTCATTCACGCTGAAGTCGCAAAACCCCAACACCGGCAGCACGCAAACGCTCACGTACACAATCACGCAAAACCCGGGTCACGGGACCATCACGGGCTTCGATCCGACGACCGGGAAGCTCACCTACACGCCCTCGCCGAATTTCACGGGCTTCGACCGGCTTCAGTACACCGTGACGGCCTCGGGCGGCGGGCAGACGACTTCCGTCAGCCTGCCCGCGACGGTCACGATCGACGTCGTGAATGCGAACACCGGCGCAGTCAGGGTCATCGACAACGTCTTGGTCGTTACGCCGGCCCCGGTCACGCAAAAGCACGCCAAGAATACCATTGTGGTTACGGAGAACAACGCCTCCGACACGACGACGGCCACCCTCCAGGTTTCCATCAACGGCATCGTCGACAGCACTCAACCGTTGGTGTCCAACATCAATCGCATCGTGGTGTTCGGCGGCAAGGCGAGCGATAATGTGACGATCGACCCCAGCGTCACCGTCCCTGCCGTGACGCTCGATGGCGGGCACGGCGGCACGAATGTGTTGAACGCCGGCAGCACCGCCACTCGTGAACACGGATGGTTCGGTCACACGACATTGGTCGGCGGCACCGGCGCGAATGAGCTCGTCGGACGCGCTGGGCTGGTCAAGTTCAAGCCCACGACCACGACGGATGAGATCTTCGCGGGCGTGCCGAAAGCGGAAAAGAACGGCCGCATCCAGGCGCCCGGCGGCACCTTCTACAAGTTCGTCAACGGCCATATCGTCGCAATTCCCACGCCGAAGCCGGGTCCCTTCGCCCACGTCGGCAAGATCACGACCTCGAAGAAGTAGGGGTCCCTCAGCCAACCGCAAGGGCTGACGGTTTGATAAGCGCGAGGCGGGACGCAAAATGGCCCGCCTCGCACTCTTTGTGCACGTGTTCGCCAAAAGCCGTGCCTTCACCCTGCGTCGCGTGGGGGACACAACGCCGAACGCTCCCCGTTCCGATGCGGGGCGCCACGGACCTTCGGGACGTTGAGTTCATGGCCCACCTGCGTCACACTAGAACGGTTCCGCATCGTGTGTTCCGCTGATGTTGGGTGTGTGGAGCGTACCAACTCCTCGAGACGACCGAGGATGGTGCATTTCATGCACCCTACGAAGAGGACACGAACTCGCGAACCGCGCTCGCACACGCATTACCGCACGTGAGCCTGCGGTGCCCGGCGCATCAATGCTCTCGCAACCCCGGCAGGAGCCCGTTCATCATGTTCGACCTCCCCGCAATCCAGTCCGCGATCCGCCAGTTCGGCTTCGACGGCTGGCTCCTGCACGACTTCCGGGGGAGCAACATGCTCGCCCGGCGCATCCTGGGCCTCGACGGCGGCGCAATGCTGTCGCGCCGGCTCTATTACGCGATCCCGGCCGATGGTCCACCACGCAAGCTCGTGCACCGGATCGAGCCCGGAGCGCTCGATCACCTGCCCGGCGACAAGCACGTCTACCTCCGCTGGCAGGAGTTGGAGAGCGGCGTCGCCACGCTCTTGAAAGGGATGCGCCGGGTCGCCCTGGAGTATTCTCCTCGCAACGCGATCCCCTACGTATCCCGCCTCGACGCAGGTACGGTCGAGCTCGTCCGCGAACAAGGGGTCGACGTGGGCTCCTCCGGTGATCTCATCCAGCTCTTCGAGGCGGCCTGGAACGATGACCAATGGCGCTCGCACCGCGAGGCCGAGCGGCACACGACGGCCGCGTACGAACTCGCCTGGGGCCTGATCGCGGACCGCACGCGGAACGGCGGCTCGGTCGGCGAGTGCGAGATCCAGTCCGCCATCATGGACCACTTCCACAGCAACGGCCTGACCGCCCATCACGCGCCGATCGTCGCCGTCGGGCCGCATAGCGGCGATCCCCACTACGAGCCGAATCCCGCGGCCGATACCCCAATTCGCGAGGGCGACTTCGTCTTGATCGATCTATGGGCGAAGGTCGACCAACCCGGTTGCGTGTACAGCGACCTGACCCGCGTCGGCTTCGTCGGCCGGGAGGTGCCCGCCCGTTACGAAGAAATCTTTCAGGTCGTCGCGCGGGCGCGCGATGCCGCGATCGCAACCGTCCGCGAAGCCTACGCCGCCGGCCGGCCGTTGCACGGCTGGGAGGTCGACGACGCCGCACGTAGCGTGATCGAACAGGCGGGCTACGGACCGTACTTCGTCCACCGGACGGGCCATAGCCTGGGGCAGGAGGTCCACGGCAACGGCGCCAATATGGACAACCTCGAAACGCACGAGGAGCGGCTCGTACTGCCCCGCACCGGTTTCACGATCGAACCGGGAATCTACCTGCCCGAATTCGGCGTACGTAGCGAGATCGACGTCTTCATCGACGCCGGCGGCGTCGTCCATGTCACTGGTGGCTTGCAGCAGACGGTCGTTCCCGTACTCGCGTACGACGGAACGTGAGCCGCGCGTCTGAGATGCGGAAGAGGAGCGCACCGGATGTTTGAAGACCTGCTCCAACGCCTCGGGCTGACCGACCGCAACGCCGGCGCCTGCGGCACATCGTGGATCCACGCGCCGGGCGACGATTGGCTCGTTGCCGTCAACCCGGCCACGGCCGAGCCCCTGGGACAGGTTGCCGCAACTCCGGCCGACGCCTACGAACGCGTGATCGAAGACGCGCAAGCGGCATTCCTCGCCTGGCGAAACGTCCCCGCGCCCAGGCGAGGGGAGGTGATCCGCCGGCTCGGCCAGGCCCTGCGCGAGTGCAAGCGCGACCTCGGACTGCTCGTGACCCTCGAGACGGGTAAGATCCGCGCGGAGGGGGAGGGCGAGGTCCAGGAAATGATCGACATGTGCGATTTCGCCGTGGGGCTGTCCCGGCAGCTCTACGGCCTGACGATCGCCAGCGAACGACCCGAGCACCGGATGATGGAGCAATGGCACCCGCTCGGACCGGTCGGGATCATCACGGCCTTCAATTTCCCGGTCGCGGTTTGGAGCTGGAACGCGGCCCTGGCCGCAGTCTGCGGCGACACGATGGTCTGGAAGCCCTCGCCGATCACGCCGCTGACGGCGGTCGCGGTGCAGCACATCGCGAACCGCGTCGCGGCCGAGTGCGACTGCCCCGGTGTCTTCAACTTGTGCGTTGGAGGGACCGACCCGGGCGAGCGCATGATCCACGACCGCCGCCTGCCGCTCATCTCGGCGACGGGGAGTTGCCGGCTCGGCACTCGGGTCGGCGAGGTGGTCGGGAGGCGGCTCGGTCGATCGCTGCTCGAGCTCGGCGGCAACAACGCGATCATCGTGACCCCGAGCGCGAACCTCGACCTGGCGCTCCGAGCCACGCTCTTCGCCGCGGTGGGAACCGCCGGCCAGCGGTGCACCAGCGTCCGGCGGCTGATCGTGCACGAGTCAGTTGCCGGAGAGCTCGTCGACCGGCTCGTCGCGGCGTACCGGACCCTGCCGATCGGCAACCCCTGGGAAGACGGTGTTCTGGTCGGGCCGTTGATCCATGAAAACGCCGTCGTCACGATGATGCGTGCGATCGAAAGGGCGAAAGAGCAGGGGGGAGACCTTATCCAGGGAGGAAAGCGCCTGGATCGCCCCGGTTTCTTCGTCGAGCCCGCTCTCGTTCGGGCGCGGCCCGACATGCCGGTCGTGGGCGAGGAAACGTTCGCGCCGATCCTGTACGTCCTGACCTACCGAACGCTCGACGAAGCCCTCGCGCTGCACAACGCGGTCGAACAGGGCTTGACCTCGGCAATCTTCACGGAGAGCCTGCGCGAGGCCGAGCGGTTCCTCTCGGCGGAGGGTTCCGACTGCGGGATCGCCAACGTCAACATCGGCACGTCGGGCGCCGAGATCGGCGGGGCGTTCGGCGGCGAGAAGGCGAGCGGCGGCGGCCGCGAGGCGGGTTCCGACGCGTGGAAAGCCTACATGCGCCGGCAGACCTGCACGATCAACCGGAGCGATTCCCTCCCGCTCGCACAAGGCATCCGCTTCGACGCCACTGCCCCGTAATCATATTCCCAACTCGTTCCCACGCTCCGCGTGGGAACGTAGGGCAGGACGCTCCGCGTCCCGTTGTAGGATGACGCCGCGCTTGGGAACGAGGGGCCATTTGCCGGACGACGTGACCAGGCGGGCCAGGCGGGCCACGCGATCCGCATCAACCGATGCACGGCGGTCGCAGTCGCGGCACGCCGCTCCTCGGACCGCGAAGAGGTCGGGCCCAAGGGGCGCCAACCGAGCGATCGCCGCCTCCGTGAGACCACCCGCCAGCGCCACGAAGCGGCCATACTCATGGCTCCGATCGATCAACGAGCGCCAATCGCACGACTCGAAGGCGTGCCCAACGGTCTTGTCGTAAGTGTCGATCAACAAACCTGCGCAGTCCGGAATTGACACCGCGGCCTGGAGCACTTCCTCCACGGACGGGGCATCCGCCGACTTCCAGTCGGCATACGCGACGGCCACCCAGGCGGGACCTCTCCCCCAGGCGCAACGGCACGAGGCCCAGTCATCGATCCAAGATCGCCGGGCCCCTGCGAGGCCGAGCTTCCGGTACGAGATGCCCGCAAAGGCCTCCGAGGTGACGACGCGTCGCGGGCCCGAGACGCCGGCCCAATCGCTCAGCTCGCCCAGGGCGACACTGACGGGAACGTGCGCCGGCGTGACAGCGCGCACCTCGCTCCAGACCGACACATCCGCGCGGCCGAGCGGACCGCGGTCGGGCTCCTTGACGTCGATGACCGTCGCGCCGCCGGCCAACGCCGCCTCGGCTTCCTCGGCCGACCGCACGCTCACGAGGAGACCCGCCACGCGCTCACCTCACGGGCACGAGGTCTCGACCGTGACGATCTCGTACCGGCGCACGCGATCGAGCCGGAACGACTTCTCGAACGAATCAATATGGCAGAATGCCACAACGTAAGCAACACCACCGCGGTGGACGAAGCTCACGGGCGTAATCTCGCGCGGTTGGCTGCCGCGGCTCCCCCCCTCGTACTCCATGCGCACTCGCAAGCCACGGGCGACGGCCTCAGCCAGACCATCCCAGCCGTTCGGGACCAGCGCGCTTCGGCTCGGCGCGGCAATCGGGTACGACACGAGCCGTTCGACCGGCTCAGCCGGTCCCTCGAGAGCAAGCCAGAGCCCTTTGACTCGGAGGCAGTCGGCCAGGGCCCGGTGCGTCCCGTTGGGGTCGAGCCGGTACAGCCGCGCTAGCGTATCGAGCCGGTGATCGCGCAGCTCCGGCAATTTCCGGCGGGCCAGCGCGAGCGTGTCGATCACGGCGTGATCCGGAATCGCCAGCCCGGCTCGCCGCAATTCGCGGCCGAGGAACCCGGCGTCGAATCCCGCGTTATGCGCGATTAACGCGGTCGAGTCGGGTGGACCGAGGAAGGCCAGGAATGCCGGCAGTACCACCCGTGCCGACGGGGCGTCCGCGAGCATCCCATCCGAAATGCCATGAATCGCCTGCGCAGCCGGCGCCATCCGCCGATCGGGAAAGACCAGGCTCTCGAAACGGCCCGTCTCGCGCCCGGCCGCGTCGAACCGGACCGCGCCGATCTCGACGACTCGGTCCGTCTCGGCAACGAGCCCGGTTGTTTCCAGGTCGAACGCAATGTAATCCTGAAGCTGCCTCATCACAGGTCCTGTCGCTCGGTGCCCCACCGCCACAATACCCCACCGACGCGCCCCGCGTCATCCCTCAAGGCCGGCAATTCCACGCTCCGGTTCGCCTGAAGCCCCGGTCGGGAAGCCGCCGAAGTTTTCAATATGAACGTCGCACGTTCCTGGGCCCTGTTGCTCGCATGCATGACCCTCGCGGGATGCGCGGCGAGCCCTCCGCGCAGCCTGAGCGCGCGGGCCGAGCCCCCGCTGCTGATCGGCGACCAGGCGGAGGCGGAGCCGGAGTTGCAGCTCGTCGCCGCGCACAACAAGCTTCGCGCCCGCGAGGGATTGCCACCGCTGGAACCGAGCCCCGAGCTGACTGCGGCGGCCATGAGGCACGCGCGCGACATGGCGTCTCATCAACGCATGAGACACCGCGGCAGCGACGGCACGACCCCGTTTCAGCGAATGTCGCAAGAAGGCTACGACTTCCGCCTGGCCGGCGAGAACGTCGCCTACGGGCAACCGACGGTCGACGCCGTCATGGACGCCTGGTGGCGCAGCCCGCCGCACCGGTCGAATGTACTCGGTAACTTTTCCCAGATCGGCACCGGCACCGCAACCGCTGAAGACGGATCTCCCTATTGGTGCGTCACTTTCGGCAAACCTTCCGGTGGCTGAACGCCCTCGCCGCGCGGAATCGTGGGGTATGATTGGCTGGAGGGCCAGGCGCTCCTCGTGACGAGGGCTTGACGGCCCGAAAGGATAAACGCGTCATGCGTGCACAACACTCCTTGAAATTGACTCTGATGCGTTGGCTCGCGCCCGCAGTGACGTCGGTGGCGCTCGCCGCCGGCTGTCACTCCGGACCACCGTCCCGTTCCCTGGCCTCCGCCGAGCCGGGTCTCTCGACTTCGGATTCGGGGACGGCCGTCGCCGCTACCCCCCCAGCGCGGACCGTTACGTGGGTCGACCGCCACCCGTTGTTCTACAAGCCTCGCGACTATTACGAAAGCTCCGGCAACAACACGATCGTGAAGACCGCCGCGGCAACGGTCGTCGGCATTCCGGTCGGAATTTTCGGCGAGTTGAAACAGATCGTTGTCGGCGCTCCGTCCGAGCTACGGTAACGAACCGACTCGCCTTGGTTGCCACGAGGGAGGCGGCATGATAGTTATGGGCGTCGGCTCAGGACGACCTGAACTCGGAGCGACGCCTCTTCCATGCGCGTGATCGTGACCGGCGGCGCCGGATTCATCGGCTCGAACCTCGTCGATCGCCTCCTAGCCGAGGGACATCGGGTCGTCGTTGTCGACAACTTCGACCCGTTTTACGCGCGCGAATTCAAGGAGTCGAACCTGGCGGCCGCGCTGGCGCAGCCAGGCTTCGAGCTTCGGGAGATCGACATCCGCGACGCGGCGGCTATCAATGCGCTCGTGAGCGGCTTCCAGCCCGACGCGATCGTCCATCTTGCCGCCCGTGCGGGAGTGCGTCCGAGCATCATCGACCCCGCGCTCTACACCGCGGTGAACGTGCAGGGCACGGTCCACCTCCTCCAAGCCGCGTGCACGCTCGAGCCGCGTCCCAGGTTCGTGTACGCCTCCAGCTCGAGCGTGTACGGCGACCGCCCCGACGCGCCGTTCCGGGAGACCGATCCGGTCGATCACCCGGTCAGTCCCTATGCGGCCACGAAGAAAGCGTGCGAGCTGCTCGCTCATACGTTTCACCACCTGCACGGCCTCCCCATAACGGGTTTGCGGTTCTTCACCGCGTTCGGCCCGCGCAATCGCCCGGACCTGGCTATCGCGAAGTTCGCCAGGCTCATCGACCGCGGCGAGCCCGTCCCCATGTTCGGCGACGGCACCACCCGGCGCGACTATACCTACGTCGGCGACATCGTCGACGGCGTCATTCGGGCGATCGACCGCTGCACGAGCTATCATCTCTACAATTTGGGGCACTCCGAACCGATCGAGCTGCGCGCCATGATCGAGGGACTCGGCCAGGCCTTGGGCAGGACCCCGATCATCGAGCGCTACCCCGAGCAGCCGGGCGACGTACGGCAGACGTACGCCGACATCTCGCGCGCGGCCGCCGAGTTGGGATACGCGCCCGGGACGCCGTTCGCGGAAGGCCTTGCCCGGTATGTGGACTGGCTGCGGTCGACAGGCGCGTCGCCAGGCAAGACCTCCGGTGATTCCGGATCATGATCCGCGAAAAATGGCAAATGGCCACGCGCGCGCAACGGGTGTCACGCCGATGACTCAAGCGCCCTGTCTTGGCGCCCCTACTGGCAGAGCCTACAAAGAGCCAGACTCGCACGCTCTAAACCGATAGAGCGCACCTGCCTCCTTCAATATTCCGCAGCAAACCGCGGCAACCGTGCCGCGGGGACATCCCTCAATCGGGGCGCGGCTTTGTCCTTGGGCGAGAGGATCGGCGTATCGACGGGCCAATCGATCGCGAGGTCGGGGTCGTCCCAGACAACGCTCCCCTCGTCCTTGGGCTGATAGAGCGAGGTGCACTTGTAGTGGACCTTTGCGACCTCACTCGTCACGACGAACCCGTGCGCGTAGCCGGCGGGGACGTAGCACTGCCGGTTGTTTTCGGACGACAGGAATACGCCGAACCACTGCCGAAAGGTCGGTGAGTCGGGCCGGATGTCCACCGCGACGTCGAACACCTCGCCGTCGAGCACGGAGACCAGCTTCCCCTGCGCTGAGGGGTGCTGGTAGTGGAGCCCGCGCAGCACACCACGGATCGAGTGCGAGAGGTTGTCCTGCACGAAAGCAACGGACAACCCGCCGGCCGTGTACGTCGAGAGGTTATACGTCTCCAGGAAGTAGCCGCGCTCGTCCCGAAAGACGCGGGGCTCAATGACCAGAACACCGGGCAGCTTCGTCGGCACGACATTCATCGTCGATATCCCCGGGAAGAGGCGGCCGGCCCGGTCTCGTTCCTACGCTCCGCGTGGGAGTCTGGTTGCGAACCGTCCGCGCCCCGACGGGTTGGTGGAATCGGGCCGCGGAGCCGCGACGACGGCGTTGCCACGCATGGCGTGGGAACGAATTTGACCCATTTGGACGATAACAACGGATGTTCCTTGAAGGCCAGCAAGCGCGCGGAATGATCATAACTCGGCGCCTGGCAACCGGCCACGGGGATCTCCGCGCTACGGCTTCGCGGTGTCCTTCGCGCCACCTTCCCGGTTCGAGAGCAAGAACGTAACGAGGTCGCGGAACTCGTCCTCGCCGATCTGGTCCGCGAAGCTGGCGGGCATCGGTGAGAGCGGCGAAATCTTGCGGTCCTCGACGTCGTCTTTCGGAATGCGGACCTCCTTCCCCTGCGCGTCGGCCAGAACGAGCACTTCTCCCTCTTCCTTGAGCAGCAGGCCCGTCACGACCTGGCCGCTCTTGAGGGCGATCGTCGATGCGCGGAAAGTCTGGTCGACGTTCCGGTTGGGGTCGAGCACATCCTCGACGAGCCGGTCCGCCCCCCGGGTTCCGATGCCGTCGAGCTGGGGGCCCACCCGCGCTCCTTTGCCCCCAATCTGGTGGCACGCCGCGCAGTTCTTCTCGAAGAGTGCGGCACCTCTGGCCACATCGCCCGCACGTGCAACCACCGCCGCGCGACGCCGGACGAGAAGCTCCTTGAGCTTTTGGTCGGCCGGAGGAAGTCCGTGAAGGAGCTTCGCGACCCGCTCCTTGGCATCGGACAGGTTCGCACTGCCGAGGGCGGAGACGACCCGGTTCTCCTGCAATAAACGCGCGGAGGCCTTACCCGCGGCGATCGCGTCGAGCAGCGCTTCAGCCCCGGGTTTGCGGCCCGCGAGCCCCGCCGCAATGGTCGCTTGCAGCCGCTCGGGGGCTTTCGGGAGGACGTCCAGGAGCGACGAGCGCGCGTCGGCCTGATCAATCCCGGCCAGGGCGGCAGCCGCACTCTCGCGCAGCGAGATCGGCTGCCCCCCGTCGCCGAGTATCGCGCTGATCGGCGACAAGGCATTCTTAGGGTCGAGCGTCACCAGGGCCGAAAGCGCTTCGGCACGCTGAGTTTCGCCGGCCTTGCCGTCCTGCGCGAGCCTCTTGATCCGGTCGCTCGCGCTCGGGAGGGGAAAGGTCGCGACGAGGTTGATTCCCTTCGACACGTCGTCGTCCGCGGAGGAATCGAGCAGCGCGTTTGCGAGGTCGATGGCGAGCGACCGCAGGTCGTCGCCCGGCGCTGCCCCGCGTTCCTGCATTCCCTGCTGGATCGCCTTCAGCAACTCGACCCGGGCCGCCGCTCGTTCGTTGCTCCGGCCCCTGACGAACGCCACCAACGGCGTGATGCTGTCTTTGCTCCCGTACCGGGCGATATGGTGGATGTAGCGAGCGAGTGTCCCGACCGGCTCGGTGAGACGCTCCACGTGCCGTAGTAAATAGGCCGCCGCTTCGGCGGTCGCAACTCCCGGAGCGACGTCGGCAATGTCGCGTGCCTCGCCCTCGGTCAGGTTCAAGGCGCTGAGCCCTTCCCACGCCTGCGGGGCGAGCAACTGGTCGCGAAGCGCCATCCGGACTACGTGGAGCAAGTGCGTGTCGTCGGCCGGTATCGACTGGCGCAGGCGGAGCAGGGGACGAATCGCGGTCGGATCAGGATGCCGGCCCAGCGCCTCGGCCGCGCACCGGCGCACCAACGCGTCCTGATCGTTCAGCCTCCCCACAACACGCTCACGCAGCGTGCTCGTCCAGTCCGGCCGTTCGGCCAGGATGCGCATGAGGTGCACGCGAACCTCCGGGCGCGTATCGGTCACGTTCTGTTCCAACGCCTCGTCGCTCAACCTCCCCCGCTGCTGGAGCACCCAGAGCGCGTGAACGAAGCGCCAGGAATTGTCCTTTGACCGTGCCAGCAGGTCCGGCTCCTGCTCCGGTTTCAACCGGCGCACGAGCTGGTTCGTCGCCTTGATCCGCACGGCCAGGTTCGGGTGGCCCAGGTCATCGACCAGCTCGTCGATCGTCGCGGCCGTCCAGTCCTCGCGCGGCGCTTTCGCCTCGCGCGTTTCACCCGTGCCGCGATAGACGACCCGCCAGATGCGACCGCGTTCCCGATCGCGGCCGGGGTGGGTGAGCGGCACTTCGTAGTGACCGATGATCCGGTTGTAGAAATCGGCAATGTAAAGCGCGCCGTCGGGTCCGACTTCCATGTCGACGGGGCGGAACCAGTTGTCCTCGCTCCAAACGAAGTCGTCGATCGCGATGCCCTTGGGGGAGGAACCGTGCCACTCGATCCGGTCCTGGTTGATCCGGTTCGTGACGACGTTGCCGACGAACATGCGCCCGCGGTACTCGGTCGGGAAGTTGTCGGCCGCGTAGTAGATCGGGGCGTCGATCGCGGTTGAACCGTGGTCGTGCGTGACCATCTCGGGCCCGAAGCCGAGGCCGTCGTCGGGCTTGCCGAAGCTCGGGTAGTACGCCCCGCGGAGGAGCTGGTACAGCGGCTTCGAGTGGCAATCGGCCGAATACAGGTTGCCGCGCGGGTCGAACGACAGGCCGAACGGATTGACCTGCCCGTGCGTGTAGTACTCGACGTGCGAGCCGTCGGGCTTCATCCGGTAGACGTTACCCGACTGCATCTTGATCGGCCGCTTGTCGGAACCTTGGACCTCGGATTCGTTGGAAAACCCGTGGCACGCGTAGATCCAGCCGTCGAATCCCCACGAGAAGGCGTTCGTCATGCCGTGCGTGTCGCGGAAGCCGATCGACGTGTACCAGGGCTCTCGCTTGTCGGCCTTGCCGTCGCCGTCGACGTCCGTCAGGAGGTAAATGTTCGGGATCGAGTGCACGAGCGCACGTTCGCCGCCGGCCAGCGGGAGCACGCCGATCGGGATATTGAGCCCCTCGGCGAAGGTGGTCACCCGGCCGGCGCGCCCATCGGGGCCGAAGCGGTCGAGGACCAGCACCTTGTCCCTTGGGGTCTTTCCTGCGGCGACCGGGTAGGGGTATTCGACCGTGCTAGTCACCCAGAGCCGGCCGCGGTCGTCGAACGCGATGTTCATCGGCTTGTGAATCTCGGGCTCCGCCGCGACGAGCTGGACCTCGAAGCCCGGCGGGACGTGAAGCGCCTTGCGTTCCTCCGCGGGCTCGCGGGGCTCGAACGATGACACGTTTTCCACCGGCGCTGGCTTCTGCGCCAGCGCCGGAGTCACGAGCAACAGGGCCAAGACCACCACAACGGCCGAACGCATTCAGAACCTCCCGGGTGACCTTAACCATTGAAAGAGCGTGATCGGCGTACCCTCAGGGTCGGTCAGCCGGATCTCGCCATAGCCTTCGTCCTCGTTATACGACGGCGGGCCGACCTTGACGCCCCGTGCACGGAGGTGAACCTCAGCGGCCTCCAGGTCGTCGACCTGGAACACGAGACGGAACGGCCTGGCGGCCGACTCCGATTGCGTTGCCTGCTTCAGCCCAACCCGCGCAGGCCCCGCGCCGAGAAGCGCGAAGCTATGCGCGGCATCCCTCAGCAGCAGCGTCAGCCCGAGAGTCTCTTCATACCAGCGCACGGCACCCGGCCAGTCCACGACTTTCAGCTCGACGACGAACAACTTGGTGGCGAGCGGTGTGGCCGTCATCAGTTCTCGGGCATCTCGGGCAAATCGCGAAAGAGCGCATTCTGGCAACTTTCGCGGGTCTTTGCGAGACCCCACCCGCCATGGTTGGCGTTGACCAAAGTACCGGGATGGCTACAATTTTGGCTCAAGTTTGCCCAACGGAACGCAGATCGCAAAGGGTCGTAATGGCGGATGAATCGCGGGAGAGCCTGGAAGAAGTCAGGCTGGAGAAACTGCGCAAGATCGAGACAATGGGGCTCGATCCCTGGGGCCAGCGGTTCGACGGCCATCAAGCGATCGCCGAGGTACGGAGCCTGGTTGTTCCGGAGGGGACGGGGAGCGAAGGGGGGCCGAAGGTTCGCATCGCCGGCCGGATCATGCTGCGCAGGGGGCAAGGGAAGGTCAACTTCCTCGAGCTCCGCGACTGGACCGGCCGCATGCAGGTCTTCCTCGGCAAGAACCAGGTCGGCGACGCCGGGTGGGGCCTCGCGGGAGAGCTCGACCTGGGCGACCTGATCGGCGTGGACGGCACGGTGGGCTACACGAAGACCGGCGAGCTGACCGTGTTCGCCTCAACGCTCACTTTTCTGACCAAGAGCCTCGCGCCGCCGCCGGAGAAGTGGCACGGCCTGACCGACCTGGAACAGCGCCATCGGCAACGCTACATCGACCTGTTCAGCAACCCGGAGTCGATGGAGACGTTCCTCGGGCGCTCGAAGGTGATCGCGGCGTTTCGGCGGGTCATGGCCGAGCAGGGCTATGTGGAAGTCGAGACGCCCACGATGCAGGCGATCGCCGGCGGGGCCGCGGCGCGGCCGTTCATCACGCATCACAATACGCTCGACATCGACCTCTTTCTGCGCATCGCGCCGGAGCTTTACCTCAAGCGGCTGCTCGTCGGTGGCATGGAGCGTGTGTTCGAGATCGGCCGTGTTTATCGGAACGAGGGGATCAGCCCGAAGCACAACCCCGAGTTCACGATGATGGAAGCGTACCAGGCCTACGGCGACTACCACACGATGATGGACCTCACCGAGTCCCTCATCTGTGGCGCCATTGGAGCGATCGGCGGCGACTACCAGCGTCCCTGGGGCGAGCACACGATCGACTTCACCCCCCCTTGGCCGCGCAGAACCTATCGCGAGCTGCTCGCCGAGCACGCCGGGATCGACCCCGACAACTTCGAGACGGTTCGCGCAAAGGCCGAGTCGATCGGCCTGACGACCGCCGGCAAGGACCCCGACGTCGTCACGAGCGAGCTGTTCGAGGAGATCGTCGAGGATCGTCTCGACGGCCCGATCTTCGTGATCGACTACCCGGCGGCGATTTGCCCGCTGACCAAGCGCAGAGGATCCGACCCGCGCGTGGCGGAGCGTTTCGAGCTGTTCGTCAAGGGGATGGAGCTCGCCAACGCGTACACCGAGCTGAACGACCCGAGACTGCAAGAGGACCTCTTCCGCAAGCAGCTTGCGGGACAGAAGGAAGAGGACTCGATGGCCAAGATGGACGACGACTTCGTCCGCGCGCTCAAGCACGCGATGCCCCCGGCCGGTGGGCTGGGCATCGGCGTCGACCGGCTCTGCATGCTGCTCTTGAATAAGATCAGCATCCGCGACGTCATTTTGTTCCCGCTCATGCGTCCGAAATCCGAAGACTGAACCTGCTCGCCCCGGGTTCGTGCGGCGGCCGGTAATGGCCGGCCCCACGAGCCGGGATCACGCGACTCACGCCGATCCAAGGAAGGAGTGGCCGTCGTGTACAAGTACTTACTCTGCTGGCGGTACCTGCGTACCCGCTATATCGCGCTGGCGAGCATTATCAGCGTGATGTTGGGCGTCGCCACAATGATCGTGGTCAACTCGGTCATGGCCGGGTTCTCGGACAAGATGCGCGAGCGTCTGCACGGCATTCTCGCGGACGTCGTGGTCGAGGCGCACAGCATCGACGGCTTCTACGACTGGAAAGAGGTCATGGCCCGCATCAAGGAGGCCGCGGGCGATGAAGTGGTCGCCATGGCGCCGACGATGGAGACCTTTGGGCTCTTGAAGTTCTCGATCGGCGATGAAACGATCACCCGCCAGGTCCAGCTCATCGGGGTGAGGCCCGAGGATCGGGCGAACACGGGCGACTTCGGAAAGTTTCTCTTTGGCGAGAAGCCCGACGAGAAGATCCCAGCCTCATTCGCGGTCCCGGACGCGCTGCGGGCCCGCACGCCCGCAGGCGATCTGCTGGAAGACCTCCCCAAGGATGATCCGTTCTACAAGGAGGTGCACAACCAGTTGAAGGATCAGTCGCCCGAATTCGGCATGATCGTGGGCTATGCGATCGCGACCATGCACCGCGCCGGTACGAAGAGCGACGATTTCCTGATCCCGCAGGGGAAGAAGGTCGGCATCGTCTACCCGAAGGCGAGCAAAATGCCCGAGCCCGGGTACGACAACTACACGGTCGTGGGCTATTTCAAGAGCGGCATGAGCGAGTATGACTCGACCCACGTGTACGTTCCACTCGAGCGGTTTCAGAAGATGCGTTTGCTGGTAGACCCGCAGGGCCGGGGAGCGGTCAACCAGATCCAGGTGAAACTCAAGAAGGGGGCCAACCTGGACGACGTGGCGCTGAAGATCCAGATGGCGCTCGAACGGCTGCGCCCGATGCACTTCCGGGTCCTGACGTGGGAACAGAAACAGGGCCCGCTGCTCTCGGCCGTCACGATCGAGCAGAACATCCTCAACATGCTTCTGTTCTTCATCATCGCGGTGGCCGGGTTCGGCATCCTCGCCATCTTCTCGATGATCGTCGTGGAGAAAACGCGGGACATCGGCGTCATGAAGGCTCTCGGAGCCTCGACCGCGGGAGTCCGGGCCATCTTCCTCGGCTACGGCCTGCTTTTGGGGGCGGTGGGAAGCGGAGTCGGAATGGCCGGCGGCCTGCTCTTCGTCCACAATATCAACTGGATCGAGGATCAACTGAGCTGGATTCTCGGCCACAAGGTCTTCGACGACACGATCTACTACTTCAACGAAATCCCGACGCTCGTTGAGCCCATGACCGTCGTCGGGGTCGTCGGCGGCGCCTTGTTCATCGCGGCGATGGCGAGTGTCTGGCCCGCGCAGCGGGCTGCCAAGCTGCACCCAGTGCGTGCGCTGCGGTTTGAATAAGAGTTTTCACCACAAAGGCACAAAGGCACAAAGGCACAAAGAAATTCATAGTTTCGGTGTTTCTTTGTGCCTTTGTGGTTAACCCTGGCCCAGGAACCAAGCCATGTCGGTCCATCTCGCGACGGTCGGTTTGGAGAAGAGCTACACGAAGGGCAAGTTGCCGGTCCCCGTGCTCCGCGGCGTTGACGTCGAGGTGGAGCGGGGGGAACTCGTGGCCATCGTCGGGGCGAGCGGGTCGGGTAAGAGCACGCTCTTGCACGTGCTCGGGCTGCTCGACGCGCCCGACAAGGGGCGGGTGCTACTGGACGGCAAGCGCATCGACGATCGCCCGGACCGCGAACGTGACGCCCTGCGCAATCACACGTTCGGTTTCATCTTCCAGTTCTACCACTTGCTCCCCGAGCTCTCGGCGCTCGAAAACGTGCTCATGCCGCTCATGATCCGCCACGGACTCTGGTCGTACCTGGCGCAGAAGGGTCGTTTCCGCCGCCAGGCGTCCGCCCTGTTGGACCGGGTCGGGCTCGGGCACCGGCTGACGCACCGGCCATCCGAACTGTCGGGGGGGGAGATGCAGCGGGCCGCCATCGCCCGTGCGCTGGCCGGCGGGCCGGAACTGCTGCTTGCCGACGAGCCGACCGGAAACCTCGACGCGACGAGCGGGCAGGGGGTCCTGGACCTGCTCCGCGACTTGAACCGGGAGCGTGGCCTCACTATGATGATGGTCACGCACGACATCCAGATCGCCCAGCAAGCCGATCGTATCGTCCGGCTCGCCGAGGGAAGGATTGAGGAATGGGCCCCCGCCCTGGCCTGACGCTCCGTCGGCCGGTGCGCGGGGGCCGGCCCGCCATCGGGGATGGGCCGGTCAACGCACCAGCGCCAGCCACGGCGGGAGTGTCACTCGGATGAGCCTGAAGGTCTACATCGGCGGCAAGCTCTACGATAAGGCCGACGCCAAGATTAGCGTCTACGACCACGGGCTGCTCTACGGCGACGGCGTCTTCGAGGGCATCCGTGCCTATTCGGGCCGCGTGTTTCGCCTCGCGCAGCACGTCGACCGGCTGTACGAGTCGGCCCAATCGATCCACTTGAAAATTCCGATCGCGCGCGAAGAGATGGCGCGGGCGGTTGTCGACACGATGGCGGTTAACAAGCTGACTGACGCCTACATCCGCGTCGTGGTCACGCGGGGCGGCGGGAGCCTGGGGCTCGACCCCCGGAAGACGACGGACCCGCAGGTCATCATCATTACCGACGCCATCAGCCTCTACCCGGCCGAGCTCTACGAACACGGGCTGAAGATCATCACCGCGGGCACGATGCGCAACCACCCCAGTGCGCTCAACCCGCGCATCAAGTCGCTCAACTACCTCAACAACATCATGGCGAAGGTCGAGGCGACGAACGCCGGCTGCCTCGAAGCGCTGATGTTGAACCACAAGGGCGAAGTGGCCGAATGTACGGGCGACAACATCTTCGTGGTCCGGAAGGGTGCGCTGCACACGCCGCCGATTGATGCCGGGATCCTCGAAGGGATCACCCGCGACGCCGTGCTCGAACTGGCGCGGGCGGCAGGCGTGCCGATCTTCGAGCGGACCATGGACCGGCACGACGTCTATACGGCCGACGAGTGCTTCCTGACGGGCACGGCCGCCGAGGTCATTCCCGTCGTCGAGTGCGACGGGCGCGCGATCGGCACCGGCACGCCCGGTCCGATCACCACCGACCTTCGGCGCCGGTTCCACGCGTTGGTGCGCGAGGAACGCTGAGCTTCGGCGCAAGCCAAGAGAGGGTCTGAGTCGTGATCGAGATCCGGCGAATCCTGGCCCCGACCGACTTCAGCGGTCATGCGGCGAAGGCCGTGCGCTATGCGTGTCGACTGGCCGAGCGGCTCGACTCGGAGCTACACCTCTTGCACGTGCTTTCCGACGTCGTCCCCGCCGGCCCGGATCCCATGCTCGCCCCCGTGCTCCCTCCGGAATACTACAAGGAGACCGAGGAACAGTCGCGGATCGCGCTGGCGCAGCTCGTCGAGCCGGACTGGGGCCACCCACGCGGCTTCGAGGCGGCCGTGCGTTGGGGCGGACCGGTCGAGGGGATTGTGGAATATGCCGCCGATCAGGAGATCGACCTGATCGTGATCGCGACGCACGGACGATCGGGCCTCAGCCACGTTCTGCTCGGCTCCGTCGCCGAGCGCATCGTGCGCGAAGCGCCTTGCCCCGTGCTCACGATCAGGGATCGCGAGCACGCACCGCCGCCGAGAGGCGTTTGAACTGAAGCGCTCGATGCCTCACGAGAGACGGGGCTACGGGCCGCCCGCAAGCTCGGCGCGGGCACCCATCACCCGAGGCCCGTAAGGATTGGCTTGATGTCGCGACCCCCGACCGATCCGGCGAAGGACCGGCAGCAAATGTGGCTGAACGACGCCGCCGTCTTGAAGGTCGGCTGGGTCTGGTGGCTCGTGCTGCTCTCGAACATGGCGCTGTTCGCGTGGGGACTGCAAGGCGTGGACCGGTATTCGGTCATCCCGCTGTCGTGCGTCTGGCTCGGGGCCTTTAGCTGCTGCATGATCTTTCACATCGAGTCGACCAAGCGCGTCCTCGCGCTCCGCAACGAGGTGGAAGAGCTGCGCAGGGCGCTCGCGGAACGGGATGGGCCTCGTGACGTTTATTCATCCCGGTGAACCCGGCGCAAGAAAGGACGGCAGGCGTGTCGGAACTTGCACCGCAGCATCGGATCATTTTTCGCGGCCGAAAGATCGACCTGGCGCTCCAACCCGTGCGCCTCGCCGACGGTTCGACCCAGGACCGAGAGGTCGTGCTGCACCGAGGCGCGGTCGCGCTCGTGCCCATGGTGGACAACGATCACGTTTGTCTCGTCCGGAACGACCGCTACGCCGTGGGAAAGGTCTTGCTCGAGGTGCCCGCCGGGACGATCGACGCCGGGGAGTCGCCCGACGCGACCGCAGCGCGTGAGCTCGCCGAGGAAACGGGCTACGAAGCGGGGCGCCTCGTTCGCCTGCGTGAGTGGTTCGTATCGCCCGGCGTCATGAACGAACGAATGTACCTCTATCTCTGCACCGAGCTCCGCCCAGGGCCCACCCACCACCAGCCGGACGAACGGTTGGAGCCCATCGTGGTGCCCTGGAGCGAAGCGATGGCCATGGCAAACGACGGGCGCATTGAGGACGCCAAGTCGATATTGGCGCTCCTGCTTTGCGACCGTCTTCGGACCCATTAATACCGTCAATGCGACGGTTTCGCACCCACCAGCGGTTGGTCTTCTTACGAACCCGAAGCGGCGGCGCGGGGTCGAGCGGGTTCCCGCGCGGGGGCGTCGGGGTGGGGGCGACAAGTGGGG
Organism: Isosphaeraceae bacterium; assembly: GCA_031291845.1. Taxonomy (GTDB): domain Bacteria; phylum Planctomycetota; class Planctomycetia; order Isosphaerales; family Isosphaeraceae; genus DAIDJG01. Next base: position 26,595 of record JARLIH010000281.1, read on the forward strand.
GGGGGCCGGCCGGAATAACACCACCTGCGC
>JARLIH010000282.1 GCA_031291845.1 Isosphaeraceae bacterium
GGGGAACGCCTGGCTCCCCGCCACATACCAGGGAACTCCGTTCCGGAAAGCGGGGCCGCCGATCCTCGACCTCGCCCCCCCTGAAACCGTAGCCGACACCCAGCAGCGCTCGAAACTCGCCCTGATCGCCGAGCTCGACCGCCGCCACGCCGAATCTCGCACAGACGACTCGCGGCTCGCTGCGCGGGTCGCGGCCTACGAGTTGGCCTATCGCATGCAGTCAACCGCCCCCGAGGCCGTCGACCTCGGTCCAGAATCGGCCGAGACCAAACGGCTGTACGGACTCGACGATGACCGTTGCAAGGACTTCGGTGCCATGTGCTTGCGGGCCCGTCGCCTGGTGGAACGCGGCGTGCGTTTCGTCCAGCTCTACTGTGGCTCGGGGAGCCAGTGGGACGCCCACCGTGATATCGAGGGGAACCACGGCAAGCTTTGCGCCCGGAGCGACAAGCCGGTCGCCGCGCTCATCACCGACCTCAAGCGCCGGGGCCTGCTGGACGAGACGTTGGTGATCTGGGGGGGCGAGTTCGGCCGCACGCCGATGAGCGAAAAGACCGACGGGCGCGACCATAACCCGTATGGATTTAGCATGTTCCTGGCCGGCGGGGGTGTGCGGCCAGGCCTGACCTTCGGCACAACCGACGAGTTCGGCCTGCGCGCCGTCGAGGACCGCGTCCACGTGCACGACCTGCACGCGACGATCCTCCACTTGCTCGGCCTCAATCACAAGCGCTTGACTTTCTTACACGACGGCCGCGATGAGCGTCTCACCATCAATGGCGGGCGCGTGATCAAGACGCTCATTGCCTAGTCGAGCCGATCCGCGGCCCCTCAGCGCCGGGTTCGCTCTGCCGCTGCGCGGGCCACTTTCGACGGAGAGTTGATAAAACAGGCAAAAGAAGGCGACTGTGCCGGCCGGTCGGGGTCGGGCGCAGCGACGCGGAACCCCCGGCGCACCGTGCTATCGGGCTGGCCCGGTTCCTTCACCGTGATCGCGAACGAACAATCACGGTTCGCGTTACGGCACTCGACGTCCTTGATCACAACAGTCTGCTTGCCGTCGGAGTCGACGTGTTGCGTGATCTTTTCGAAGCGGCAGCCGGGGTGGCCGGGTTTGATCTCGATGTCGCAACCATCACGGCCGAGTCCCGCAATCCGCAGCTCGAGACTCACTTCCTTCACGACGATCTTGTCTTCCGCGTGCACCCGAAGGCCCGCGGACAGTAACAGCATCGCTCCCGCGATCCCCGCCAAAGCGGCCATCCTTGACCTGCCTTGCATGCGGTACTACTCCTTTGTGCGAGAACCCAGGGCTCTCTTTCGCCTAAAAAGACAGGATTTGCAGCGAACGGGCACCCGCTGCCGGCGTCCGTTGCCCGGGGCGTGCGGCAAAGTACTGCACGTCGCGATTTGACGCAAGGTCAAATGGTACGCCCGCCATCGACGACGAGGACCTGTCCCGTCATGAGCGAGGTCCCATCGGCCAGGAAGAGCGCAACGTCCGCGACGTCATCGGCCGTCGCGGGGCGCTTGAGCGGAGTGAGCTTCATGGCCTGTTCCACCATATCCTGGTGGTCGGCCAGCCAGCGTGTCTGCACGGGTCCAGGGGCGACGGCGTTCACGCGCACTTCTGGGGCGAACGCCCGGGCCAGGCTTTTGGTCAGAGTGATCACCGCCCCTTTGCTCGCCGCGTACGCGATCGAGCTGCCGGAGCCCGCGACCCCGGCAACCGAGGCGATGTTCACGATATTTCCGCGCCTGGTTTTCAAGTGCGGCATCGCGGCGCGGCAGCCGAAGAACGTCCCCTTCAGGTTCACGTTCAGGATGTCTTCCCAGACCTGGTCCGTCAGGCCGTCGAGGTCGTCGTGCGGGATGAAATAGGTGGTGGCGGCGTTGTTCACCAACACGTTCAGGCCGCCGAACTCCTCGACAGTCCGCTCGATCATCGCACGGACCGCCGAGTCGTCCGCAACGTTCGCCGGGAACAAGAGCGCCTTCGCACCCCGCGTGCGCACGCCGTCGGCGGTCTCTTCGGCGTCTTCCTTCGACTTCGAGTAATTGATCGTGACGGCGAAGCCCCGCTCGGCCAGCCGCCAGGCCGTCGCGCGACCGATGCCGGTTGCCGATCCCGTAACCAGCGCGACGCGTTCTTGGTTCATCACGGTGCACCCGTAGCGCGAGCGCGGAACGAAGCGTCAAGGTTGCCGCGCGGCGACCTTCTCCTGTTGGGGCAGGCTGGAAGCGCCCCTCGCAATCCCATTGACCGTCTGCTGGACCGACGGCCCCATCCAGCTCAACAACAACGGTTGCGGCGCGACGCCCAAGGCGACCGTCAGCACGACCAGGGGAATCGCGATCGCCCATTCGCGAGGTGTCAGGTCGGGAAGTCCCTTGTACTGCTCGCTCTTGCCGAGGAAGACGCGCTGAAGCGTCCACAAGATGTAGCCGGCCGTCAGAATCACCGCCGCCGCCGCGAGCACCGCGAGCACGATGTTGTAGTGGAACGCCGACAGGACCACGAAGACTTCGGCAAGGAAGCCGCAGAGTCCGGGGAGCCCCATCGAGCCGAAGAAGATCAGGAACGAGACCGCCCCGTAGGCCGGCATGATGTTGAACAGGCCGCCGAGCTTGTTGAGGTCACGCGTGTGGGCCCGCTCGTAAATCACACCGACGAGGAAGAACATGCCGGTCGAGGTGATCCCGTGGGCGATCATCATGAACATCGCGCCGTTAACGCCGTAGGCATAGTACTTGCCGTCGCCAGCGAGGTTCATGACGGCCATGCCCAGCGTGACGTACCCCATGTGACTGACCGAGCTGTACGCCACCAGCTTCTTGAAGTCGGTCTGAGCCATCGCGACGAGTGCGCCGTAGAGGATGCTGAAGACCCCGAGCGCGGCGACTGGTCCGGCCCAGAGCTGCGCACCGGCCGGCGCCAATGGCCACGCCAGTCGCACCAGCCCATAGCCGCCGATCTTGAGCAAGACACCCGCCAGGATCATGCTGATCGGCGTCGGCGCTTCCACGTGCGCGTCAGGCAACCACGTGTGGAACGGGAAGGACGGCAGCTTGATGCAGAAGCCGATCAAGAACAGCACGAAGACGATCTGCTGGATTACGGGCCCGTAATAGCCGGTTGTGCTCGCGATTCTCGTCAGCTCGACGATATCGAACGTGTGCCCGCTAAAGCCGCCGGCCGCCACGTCCCCCTTGTGGAAATAAAGCGCCAGGACCGCGACCAGGATGAAGACCGAGCCGAACAACGTGTACAGCAGGAACTTGATCGCCGCGTACTCGCGCCTCGGACCGCCCCAGACGGCGATCAGGAAGTACATCGGCAGGAGCATCACCTCGAAGAAGACGTAGAACAGGAACAAGTCGAGCGAAAGGAACACGCCCATCATGCTGGCCACCAGCACGAGGAAGAGGGAGAAGTACCCCTTCACCTGCTTGTCGATACTCCACGAAGCCAAGCAGGCGAGCACGCTGACCAGGCCGGTAAGCAGGACCAGGCTCAGACTGATGCCGTCGAGACCGAGGTAATACTGAATGTTGAAGTACGGAATCCACGCCCGGCGGAGCACCAGGTCATACTTCGCGTCACCCGCCTCCTCCCCCAGCACGAGGTCTCCGCCGCTATCGCTATCCGCCTTGAGCTCGTTGGCCCTGACGCGTTCGGCCAGGGGGGCGGAGGCGCGTGCGCTCCCGACGTATTGAGTGAAGGCGACGAGCGTGAGCAAGAAGGTGAGTGCGGTGGCCCCGAGCGCCACGCCCTTGATGGCCTGCTCCAACTGCTTCGGCACGAACAGGACGATCAAGGCCCCGGCCAGCGGGATCAACCAGAGCAGCGTCAGCAGGAGGTCGTCGCTCATGACTCGGGTGTCTCTCGGTAAGGTGGGTGTCTCCCCACCGGCCTGTCTCTCGGAATTCACGCGGGCGGGACAACCCCAACCCACGCTACGGATTTGTCAGCAAGCCACGCCCCGTTCAGCCCTTGATCCAGGCAAAAACGCCGGCGAACAGGCCGACCACAGCGACGGCCAAGAACATCAGGTAATTGCGCAGCCGGCCGGTCTGGATCGAGCGGCTCCAGTCTCCCGTCGCGTACACGCCCTTGGCGACCAGGTTCACGGCACCGTCGACGGCGATCTTGTCGAATAGCCCTTCGGCCCGGCTCAGCAGTTCGGTGAGCCAGGCGGAGCTGTTGACAATGCCGTCGACCACCATCTTGTCGAACCGGCTGCACAACTGGCAGAACGCGAGCGTCGGGCGAACGAGCACGGCCCAGTACAGCTCGTCGAAGTACCACTTGTGAACGAGGAAGTTGTACACGCCCCCAAACCGCTCCGCGGTCCTGCGTGCCTCAAGGCGACGTCGCAACGGGGCGGGGACGTTGTAGCTGAAAAGCGAGGACCAAGACGGGGCATAATAGGCGATGGCCCCGCCGATCCCCGCCGTGGCGACCAAGAGCGAAGCGAACATCGCATAGTAATGGGCCGCCCCGAGGTCGATCGCCCGCAACGGTTCACCGTACGCCAGCATCTGCTCGAGCACCGGTTCACCGAACGGCAAGCCGATCCACCAGGTCCAGCCAACGAAGATCGTCGGAACCGCCAGCGCGAGCAGCGGCCAGGTCATGATCGGCTCGCTCTCATGCGCGTGATCGTACGGGTTGCCCGTGTGATGGTCACCGTGCCCGTGGGCAGCATGTCCGTGGCCATGATCGCCGGCGGCGACCGGCGGGTAACCACGCGGTTCGCCGCCGAAGGTCAAGAACCACATGCGGAACATGTAAAACGCGGTCATTGCCGCGCCAATTGCAGGCAAGAGAAAGAGCAGGATATGACCGCTCTGGCCATGCTCCGCGAACACCCGGAACCAGGCGGACGCGAGGATCGCGTCTTTCGAGTAGAACCCGCTGAAGAAGGGAACCCCGGAGATGGCCAGCGTTGCCGCCAGCATCGTGTAAGCCGTGATCGGCATCTTCTTCCGCAGCCCGCCCAGCACCGGCATCTCGTAGGTGTGGACGCTGTGATAGACGCTGCCGGCCCCGAGGAACAGCAGGGCCTTGAAGCACGCGTGGGTGATCAGGTGAAACAGTCCCGCGGCCCAGCCGCCGACCCCCAGGCCGAGCATCATATAACCGAGCTGGCTGACGGTCGAATACGCGAGCACCTTCTTGTAGTCCGTCTGGACGACCGCGATCGAGGCTGCAATGAACAGTGTGATCCCGCCGGTGTAGGCGATGTAGAGCAGCACTTCGTCGGTGAAGAGCGGGTAGAATCGCCCCACAAAATAGACCCCCGCCGCGACCATCGTCGCGGCGTGGATCAAGGCCGAGACGGGCGTCGGCCCGGCCATCGCATCCGGGAGCCACACGTGCAGTGGGAACTGAGCGCTCTTGCCGACGCACCCCGCGAAGATCCCGAGACCCGCGACGACGAGCATCCAGTACGGGATCTTGTAGGTCGTCTTCACCTCCTGGCCCGCGGCGTTCGTCTCGGGGACCTGGACCGAGACCGTCTCGTGCGCCACGTCCCGGGTGATCCGAAACGACTCGGGATGTCGCAACTCGGCCGCCGAGAACCCTCGGTTCAGGCTGTTCATGTCGAACGTGCCGAACGTCGTCCAAAGAATGCCCAGCCCGACGAGCATCCCGACGTCGCCGATCCGGTTCGTCACGAATGCCTTGTTTGCCGCGTCGACGTTCTTCTTTTCCTCGTACCAGAACCCGATCAGCAAGTAGGAGCAGACGCCAACCAGCTCCCAGAACATGAAGATCATGAACACGTTGGCCGACGCCACGAGCCCAAGCATCGAGAAGCAAAACAGCGACAGGTACGTGAAGAACCGCGGGTACCGCGGGTCGTCATGCATATAACCCATCGAATAAATATGGATCAAGGTCGCAATGAACGTGACCATCAGGAACATGATCACTGCGAGGTTGTCGATGTACACTCCCAGCGGAACTGACAAGGTGCCGGCCGCTGATTTCCCTTGCCCGAACAGGGTGTCACTACCGAGCGTGATCCAGTTGAAGCTCCCCTTCCACGCGAGCGGCTCGTGATGTGACTCCGCGTGTTCGGCGTGCTCCCCCGGCGCGGTTCCCTCAACGACTTGCTCGGGTCCGGCCTGCGAGACGGCGTGGTGCGAGAAAACGCCCCGGGCCTGCGCGAAGTAGGAGAGGAAACCGACCAGGCTCAGCACGAACGACAGCGCAATCGCACCCGTAGCGAGGTAGGCGTTGAGCCGGCCCAGCACGCGGACGAAGAGTAACTGCATCGTGAACGCAACCAGCGGAATCAAGACCGCGGCCACGTAGAGCCACACCTGCCAGCTCATTGCGTCCCCTCAATCACAACGGTGCCACGTCCTGGGAGCGCGCGACCGGTCAGGATACGCCTTCCACGCGCAGGGGGCCATGCCACCAAATCTGCACGGGAGCCGGGTCGCTCGGGGAGAGCGTGAAATATGGCACAGGCCCCGCCTCAATGCAAGACCCTGGCGGCGCGACGCCGGGCGATCCCAAAGTGGTGCGGGACTTCGGGCAGGGCGCTCGATTCGCCATCGCGCGGTCGGCGCGACGCCACCCTGGATCGCCTTGCCCCCACGCACCCGTCTCATTACCTTGGGGGCTCACACAGACCCGTCCAGGAACCAGAGCTGGAGCCGAGAGAAGATGCCCACCATTACGGTCGAGGGGGAAAAGTCGTTCGAGGTCGCGCCGGGGACCAAGCTCGTGCTGGCGATCGAGGACGCAGGGATCGACATCTTGCACCGGTGCGGCGGTAATGCGCGCTGCACGACCTGCCGCGTCGAGGTGCTCGCGGGCGACCCCGGACCGATGGAGCCGGCCGAAGAGGAACGGCTCGCCCGCGAGGAGGAGCTCACGCCGGGCACCCGGCTCTCCTGCCAGATCCGCGTGCAGTCCGACCTCACCGTACGCGTCCTGCGCAGGGCCGCCGCGTCGGGGATGACGCCGGGCACGAGGCCAATGGACTGACGCGCAGCGCGCTCAGGCCGGCCGCGCGGTCCATTGCGAGGGCGGAGGCGGAGCGATTCGGAGGGCGAGGCTCCGGCCGAGCCGCGCAACGCGGTGCGTCCCGCAGGCGGGAGTCGTTGGCAA
>JARLIH010000283.1 GCA_031291845.1 Isosphaeraceae bacterium
CAACCGCATGTGCGCGCAACTCCGTGAGATGACACGAACGATCCGGCAGTCGGAGCGGACCCGGCTCCTGGGGCAGCTTGCCGCGGGCCTGGCCCATCAGCTTCGGAATTCACTCACGGGGGCACGCATGAGCGTGCAACTGCACGCGCGGCGTTTCCCGGCACCTGACGGCGACCGGAGCCTGGAAGTTGCCCTCCGGCAACTGGCGATGACCGAAGAGCACGTGCGGGGCCTGCTGTCGCTCGGCCGCGTCGAGCGCCGTCCGCCCGTGGTGTTCGACGCGGGGCGGCTGATCGAGGACGTGACGCTGCTGGTGCGTCCTTCGTGCGAGCACGCCAAAGTGGAGCTTCACGTAAGCCGGGGCGCGGGGCCAATGGAGCTGCGGGCCGACGAGCCCGGCGTCAGGGCCGCGGTACTGAACCTGGTGCTGAATGCCATCGAAGCGGCGGGTCCGGGGGGCCGGGTGGGCCTCAGCGTCGGATCGAGCGGAGATGCGCTCGTCATCGACGTGACCGATAACGGGTCGGGGCCGCCGTTGGAACTGGCCAACAACCTGTTCGATGCGTTTGTAACGAGCAAAACCGAAGGGGCGGGGCTCGGGCTGGCCCTGGCCCATCAGGTGGCCACGGAGCACGGAGGCCGGCTGTCATGGTGCCGTGAGGCGGCGGAGACCCGTTTCCGCCTCGTGTTGCCCCGCCTGGCCGAGACCTTGAAGGACGCCGTATGAGCCACATCCTCGTCGTCGACGACGAAGCCAGCATCTGCTACGCGTTTCGCGAGTTCCTCACCGACGAGGGGCACCGTGTCGACGTTGCCGCGTCGGCCGAGGAGGGCCTGCGCATCGCGGCGAAGGGAGGGCTCGACGCCGTGGTGCTCGACGTGCGGCTGCCGGGAATCGACGGCCTGACCGCCCTGAGCGGCTTTCGCGAACGGGTCGGTGGGGCCCCGATCATCGTGATCACCGCGTTCGGCAACCTCGACACGGCGGTAAGGGCCGTAGAAGGGGGCGCTTTCGACTACCTGGTCAAGCCGTTCGACCTCGACCAGGCCGGCGCGGTCGTGAAACGTGCCCTGGAGAACCGCATGGTGGTCGGGCGCAACGGGGCAGTTGACCTGCCCGCGGTGCCGTCGGAGACGCTGATCGGCACGTCGCCCGTGATGCAGGAGCTGTTCAAGAGCATCGCCCTCGTCGCGCCGACGGACGTGCCGGTGCTGATCACCGGCGAAAGCGGCACCGGCAAGGAGCTCGTCGCGCGGGCCATCCACCGCCACAGCGCCCGGCGCGCGGGCCCGTTTCTGCCGGTCTGCCTGGCTGCGCTCAGCCCGGGATTGGTCGAGCGGGAGCTGTTCGGGCACGTCCGAGGCTCCTTCACCGGGGCCGTTCAGGACCGCAAGGGACTGCTGGAGCTGGCCCACGGCGGGACCGTACTGCTCGACGAAGTAGGTGACATCCCGCTCCCGCTCCAGGTCAAGCTCCTCCGCGCGATCGAGCACCATGAGGTGACCCCGGTCGGCGATGCGCGGCCGCGGCCCGTGAACTTCCGGGTCGTCGCCGCGACGAACCGGCCGCTGGACGAGCTGATGGCGGCCGGCCAGTTCCGCGAAGACTTGTATTTCCGCCTGGGCGTGTTCCGGATCCACATCCCGCCGCTCCGCGAACGCCGGGAGGACGTGCGTGCGCTCGCCGAGCATTTCCTGCGTCAGTCAAGCGTCGCCGACGTGGGCGGCGCGGGCGTGTCGGCGGAAGTGCTCGATGCATTGAACGCCCGTCCGTGGGCGGGCAACGTGCGCGAGCTGCGGAACGCCATCGAGCACGCGGCGATCGTCGCCCGCGGCCGCGCGATCCGTCCCGAGCACCTCCCGGGCCCCGTACCCGCGCTCACGGCGTCGCGGCCGCCGTTGCGCGACGACGTCCAGGAACGGATCGCGGACTGGGCGCGCCAGGTTGCCGCCAGCGGCGAGGAAGGGACGCTCCACGAACGCTTCCTGGCGCTGGTCGAGCCCCCGCTCCTGCGCGTGGTCCTGGCACAATGCCGCGGAAACCGCGCGGCGGCCGCCGAGGCACTCGGCATCCACCGGGCGACGCTGCGCGAACGGCTCCGACGGTACGGGATCGACTAATGCGGAGAAGCGGTTTATTTACAGATAGACAAAGATTAGTGCATATGAAATTAATAAGAATCGATAAAATTCCATTTAGAGTGAATTTTATTTTTCATCTGCGTTAATCTGTGTTCATCTGCGGATGACTCTCTTTTTTTCCGCCCATAGTTCGCGCATCGGCCGTCTATTTCTTCCCCGGTTCCGATTGCAGGTACGCGAAGATGTCGCGCACGTCCTGGTCGGAGAGCGGGTCGAGGATCCGCTCGGGCATCAGCGACGCGTTGGCCCGTGTGACGTCTTCCACCTCGTCGGTGCGGAGCGGCGTGCGGACCCCCTTCGCGTCGAGGACCACGAGCTTGTCGGCATTGTTCTCGGCGAGCAGGCCGGATAGGACACGTCCGTCCTTGGTGGCGACCAGGTACTGCTGGAAGCCTTCCCGGATGACGCCGCTGGGGTCGACGACGTTTTGGATCAGGACGTCGAGGTTCTTACGGTCGACGGCCGTCAGCTCGGGTCCGATCTGCGCACCCTCGCCGAAGAGCGTGTGGCAGGAGAGGCAGTGCTTGACGACGAGCGGCTTGCCGGCGGCCGTCTCTCCTTTCCCCTTGCCGAGAATGATGGATACGGCCTGGATGCGGCCCTGCATCTCCCGGTTGGTCGCGGGGCGGACCTGGCCCCAGAGCTTCTCCGCCCGGGCGCCCAGTGAGGTGTCCTTGTGGAGCAGGATGCGCCGGACTTGCTCGACGCTGAAGTCCTTGGCGGCGAGGGTGCCTTTCTCGGCCGCGCCGACCACCAGTTGCGACCACGCGGGCCGGCTCACCAGAACGTCGCGCGTCTTGTCCTGGAGCGCGGGAGGCATTTTGGGGTAGTGGGTGAGGAGTGCGGTAGCGACTTCGGCGGAGTCATAGCGCTGGAGGCCCTGCAGCGCCTCGGCGCGGACCAGCGCAGGCTCATCAGCTCCGAGGGCGCGGAGCAAAATGGGGAGCGACTCGTTGCGCTTCAGCTCACCGAGGGTGCGGATGAACTCAATTCGTTCGTTAACCGGAAGCGCGGGATCGGCCGCGCGGGATGCTGCGAGGGGGTAGGCCGAAGTCATCCCCAGTCTGAGCGACAGCCGGATCAGCGACGGACTGGGACGGTCTTCCTTCAGCAATGGATCGAGCACGACCGCCAGGGGCGGGGGAACGCTCCCAAAGTGCAAACCTTCCATTTGTTGCTCGAGCGCGCGCACCAGGCGCTCGCGCTCGTCGGGCGTCGGTGCCAGCGCGAGCAGGCCGGCGCACGTCGCGTAGCCTTCGGCCGAGTTCTCGGCCAGGTATCGGCGCACCAGCCGCTCGACGACGGTGGAGCGGGTGAGCGGACGCTTCCACGCCTCGGGCGTGTCGACCAGGCCGAGAACGCGGCTGCGGTCCGAGAGCGCCTTGTCCTCGATGGCCCACCAGAGGAGCAGGGGGATGTGCGGGTCCGCGAGGTCCTCAGCGCGGCCGAGCAGTTGCTCCACAATCGGAAGCGCTGATGCCCCGGGGAGGCGTTTGCAGGTGCAGGCCAGTTGGCTGCGGACGATGGCGCTCGGTTCGCTGCGCGCGAGCGCGACGAATCGTTGAGCGAGCTGCGGCGACACGCGCTTTTGGTCGCCCACGAGTCGCACCGTCCAGGCGCGGACGTGATCGATTGGGTGGTCGAGCAGCTTGAGCGCAAGGTCGTCGGTAAAGCCGCCGCTGACGTAGAGCGCCCAGAGCGCTTCGAGGGCCGGCTTGGCGTTCTGCGTCTCGTTTTGCACCGCGGCTGCCAGGCGCGGGCACACGCTCGGATCCCGCCGCTCCATCAGGAGGCGGCGCGCCTCGCGAGAGTACCAGGCGTTAGGGTGATTCAGCAGGTCGACCAGCTCGTTGCTGGAACGGCGGCTCAAGGGCAATCGGCTGTCGGCGCGAGCCGCGGAGCATTGCGGCGCGACGCGCCAGATGCGGCCGGTGTCGCGGCTGGGGATGTACCACTGGCTGCGGTCTTTGGGGTCCGTGTGGCTGATGTTGTAGTCGTACCAGTCGGCGACATAGAGCGAGCCGTCGGGGCCGACCAGGCTCTTGACCGGCCGGAACCAGCGATCGGTTGAGGTGATAAAGTCTTCCTGGAAGTTGGTCGTGAACGTCGACCCTTCCGGCTTCAGGCGGCTGACCCGCATCGCGTTGACGCGCAGGTTTGGGTAGATCACCGCGTCGTTGAAGCGTTCGGGAAAGAGTCCTCCTTGGTACAGCACGAACCCGCCGGTCAGCGCGCTGCCGAGAAAGCCGTTGTGGCGGACGGGATTGAAATAGCCGAACGCGTACGGGTTGTGCAGCGGGCCGTGCTTGCCGAACCCCTTGATGTAGTAGGCCCCCTGGACGTGGTGGCAGAGCGGCTCGGTCGTGTTGCCGCCGGCGAAGAGCTGCCCGTGGCGGTCGAAGTCGATGCCCCAGGTGTTGCCGCCCCCTTCGGCGAAGAGCTCGAATTCCTTGGTCTTCGGGTGATAGCGCCAGATCCCCTGCTGGAATTCGATGCCCCGGATCCGTGCGGTGACCGTGCTCCCCTGCGCTCCGTAGAGCCAGCCGTCCGGACCCCAGGTGAGCGAGTTGGCGAAGGCATGGGCGTCCTCCATGCCGAAACCGTTGAGCAGGACTTCGGGATCACCGTCGGCGCGGTCGTCGTGATCTTTGTCGGCGTAGTACAGAAGGTACGGTGGCTGAACCACGAAGAGGCCGTCGTAGCCCAAGGCAAACCCCGAGGCCAGGTCCAGCCCGGTGAGGAACTCCTTGGACCGGCGGTAGCGGCCGTTCTCGTCCGGGTCTTCGAGGACGACGATCCGGTCCGTCCCCGTGGGCCCTCGCGGCGGGGCCTCGGGCACGCGGTCATATTTGGTGCGCAGGTATTGATCGACCTCAACCGCCTTGAGGCCGTTTGGGATCGGGTATTGCAGATATTCGAGCACCCAGAGCCGTCCCCGGTCGTCGAAGGTGATGCTCAGCGGCTGCTCGACCACGGGTTCGCTGGCGACGAGTTGGACGTCCATCCCCTTGGTGACCTGAAACGTCTTGCGCGAATCCTCGGGGGCGAGCCTCGGGGGGACGCCCGGGGGCAGGGGGGGCGAATCAACCGCGCGAGCGGGGCCAATGAATGTTCCGAGGAAGACAAGTGCCAGCAAAAGGGCGGGTAGCACGGGCATAGCAATTCCCTCGAACGGCAAGGGCAGGCTCCGCCCTGTCGGCGAGGGCGAAGGGAATGGCGCGGTTGCGCTCTTTCGCGGCGTCTGGCCTGACCGCGAGGAGGGCGTCATGTACCCCATCATAGCGGAGCAGCGAGCTTAACCAGAAGAACCCGGCTGTCGAAAGCCGGGAAGACGTTTCCGCGCCGATTTCGCTTGACCAGTGTACAACATTTGTGTGAAGATTTCCGTCGTAACCTTCGCCGTGCGAGCACGCGTCAGACACCGCGGGTCCGGAACGTTCTTCGGAGATACCTGAGTTCACGGATTGACGCGAGTTGCGCCAGAGTCCGTTCGTGTTGGAGGCCGGGCCATGCCGCAGGGTCACGAGGGGATCCGCAGCGCCTTGAACCGTCGGACCTTCCTGACGGCTTGCGGTCTTGGTATGGGTCTCTCCGGAGCACCTCGGGGTGCCGATGCGGCGTCGGAGCCGCGTGCGAAGTCGACGATTTTGGTCTGGCTTTCAGGCGGGGTATCGCACGTCGACACCTGGGATATGAAGCCCGACGCGCCGGAGGACTTCCGCGGCGAGTTCCGGCCGATCGCCACCTCGGCCCCCCAAGTGCACCTGTGCGAACACTTGCCGCACCTCTCCCTTCAGGCGCACCACTTGGCGGTGGTGAACTCGCTCGGGCATTACGGGCGAGGGACCGGCGACCATCACGCAGGATATTACTACAACCTGACCGGCCGGGCGCCCGACCCGAGCTTCCGGGCGCTGTTGAACAACCGCAAGCCGCTCGAGACGGACTGGCCCTTTATTGGGTCGGTGGTTGCCGCGCGGCGCCCGGCGCACCCGTTCTTGCCCTCGCTGATTTCGCTGCCGCAGAAGCCCGGGTTCCCTGAGTTCACACGCCCGGGCCAGTTCGCGGCGCGGCTGGGGCTGGAATTCGACCCGGTTTACGTGTTGGGCACGCTCGCCAAGCCGCTCGAGTTTGCCGTGCCCGCGCTGACGCTTGATGGTGCCGTGACAACCGCCCGCCTGGGGGCGCGACGTGGGCTGCTGGACGCCGTCGACGCATCAGTCCGCGGCTTCGAGCGTACCGCGGCGACCCGGGTCTATTCGAGGCAACAAGAGCGCGCCTTCTCGCTGCTGAGCGCACCGCAATCGAAGGCCGCGTTACGGGTGGCCGAGGAGCCCGAGCGGATCCGCGAGCGCTACGGTGCGACGCTGAACGGCATGAGCCTGCTGATGGCCCGCCGCCTGGTCGAGGCGGGGGTCCCCTTTGTCTCGGTCTTCTGGATGGAGGATCCCGCGCTCGACAAGCTCTGTAAGAGTGGCGGCGGCTGGGACACCCACGGGAACAACTTCGGCTGCCTCCGGGATCGCCTTCTTCCCGAGTTTGACCGCGCGTTCTCGGCCTTGATCGCCGACCTGCACGAGCGGGGTCTGCTCGATGAGACACTGGTTGTCGTCAGTAGTGAGATGGGCCGCAACCCACGCGTCGGCGACGTGCGCTCCGGCGGTCGCAAGGGGGCCGGGCGTGACCACTGGACGAACTGCATGTCAGTGCTGCTGGCCGGAGGTGGCGTCAAGGGTGGCCAGACCTACGGCTCGTCCGACCGCATCGGGGCTTACCCCGCAGAGCACCCGGTCGCGCCCGAGGACGTTGCCAAGACGATCTATCACGCGATGGGTATCGAGGAAATGGGGGCCGTCGATCGCGAAGGCCGGCCTTTCAATGTCGTGGATGAGGGATCGCCGATCCTCGAATTGTTTTGACAACCGCCCCGGACGCGAGAGGGCGTAGCGCCATGTGCCGACGATCACGCTGGCTTATGCTCGTTTCCTTGGCGGTGCTCGGTCTCACCGCCGACATTCGCGCGGGCGACGAGGCGGTCGTCGCAGTGAGCGTCGAGCCGGCGGAGGTGCGGCTGGTCGGGCCGGACGCCAGCGCCGTGGTGCTCGTTCACGGCAGGACCGCGGCCGGGCGTGGGCTCGACTTGACCCACGAGGCGCACTTTCGTTCGTTGGACCCGAGTGTCGTCACCCTGGACGGCCAGGCGCACCTGCGCCCCGTCCGGGACGGGATGGCGAAGGTCGAGGTCGTCGCCGCGGGGCGCAACGTTCTCGTTGCGGTGCGCGTGGATGAGTCGCACGCTCGGCGCAGCTTTAACTTCGAAAACGACGTGGTGCCGGTCCTCAGCAAGCTCGGCTGCAACGCATCGGGCTGTCACGGCAAGGCGGAGGGACAGAACGGGTTCAAGCTCTCGGTCTTCGGCTCCGACCCGCCGGCCGACTATATCGCGTTGACGCGGGAGTCGCGTGGGCGCCGGGTGTTCCCGGCCGCACCGGAACGCAGCTTGCTGCTCTTGAAAATGACCGGCGGCCTCCCGCACGGCGGGGGGACGCGTTGTGCGATGGGCTCACGTGAGTACGAGACCTTGCGGGCTTGGGTCGCGGCTGGCATGCCGTTTGGCTCGGATTCGGATCCTCGGGCGGTGAGCATCCATCTGGAACCGCGCGAACGGGCGCTCGCGATGCGCGGACGGCAACAGCTCCGGGTCGTTGCGCGTTACTCCGACGGCCGCGAGACCGACGTCACGCGGCACGCGAAGTACCAGTCGAACAATGACGGTCTCGCCACGGTCGACGAGCAGGGCCTGGTCACTGCCGGCGACACGCCCGGCGACGTCGCGGTGATGGCGGCTTACATGGGGGCGGTCGACGTCTTTCGCGCGCTCGTACCGCGCACGGAGCCGCTGGCCGGGAGCGAATGGCCCGAGCACAACGCGATCGACGCGCTCGTGTTCCGGAAGCTGCGTGCGCTCAACATCGCCCCGTCCGAGCTCGCGACGGACGCGGAGTTCCTGCGTCGGGTCTCCCTCGACGTGATCGGGACTCTGCCGACAGCCGCCGAGGCCCGGCGGTTCCTGAGCGACACGCGTTCCGATCGCCGGGCGCGGCTGGTGGATGACCTCTTGCGACGCCCCGAATACGCCGACTACTGGGCGCTGAAGTGGTGTGACCTGCTGCGCGTGGACCGCGCGGCTCTGGGGCACAAACGTGCCTATGCATTTTACCGCTGGGTGCGCCGGAGCCTAGCGGAGAACGTCCCCGTCGACCGGTTCGCGCGGGAGGTCGTGACGGCCGAGGGCCCGCTGGACGCGCCCGGGCCGGCGAGCTTTTTCAAGGTCGTGGCCAAGCCGGGAGAAGCTGCCAGCGCACTGGCGCAGGTGTTTCTGGGCGTGCGGATCGCGTGCGCTGAGTGCCATCATCACCCATATGACCGTTGGAGCCAGACCGACTACTACGGGATGCAAGCGTTCTTTACGCCGGTCGGCGTGCGACAGACACCGGAGGGCGAAGCAGTTCTCGCGGGGGGCGACTCCGTGGCGAAGCACCCGCGCACGGGCGCGACGGTCGTGGCCCGCGCGCTGGGCGGTAATGAGCCCCGGAGTGCCGTTGCGGGCGACCGACGGCCTGAGCTGGCCGACTGGCTCTCTGCGCCCGGGAATCCTTGGTTTGCCCGGAACGTGGCCAACCGGCTGTGGGCGCACTTCGCGGGACGCGGCTTGGTGGAGCCCGTCGACGATGTCCGCGCCACGAACCCGCCTTCGAATCCGGAGCTGCTCGACGCGCTGGCCCGGTACCTGGTCGAGAACGACTACGATGTGCCGTCGCTCATCCGATGGATTACCGCTTCACGCGTCTACCAGCTCAGCGCGCGCCCGAACGTTACGAACGAGCGCGACGAGCAGAACGCTTCACGGGCGTTGTTCAAACGAATCGACGCGGAGGTGCTCTACGATATGGTCTGCCAGACCACGGGGGTGGCCGAGAAGTTTCCCGGCGTGCCCGTCGGATCGCGCGCGGTGCAGCTCTGGGACAGCAAGGTACCGCACGAGTTCCTCCGGATGTTCGGCCGCCCGGTCCGTGCGAGTGCTTGCGAGTGCGAACGGGTCGCGGAGCCGAGCGTGAGCCAGGTCCTGCACCTGCTGAATGCGCCCGCGCTGCAGGCGAAACTGAGCAACGAGTCCGGCACGGTGGCACGCCTCGAGCGCGGGCTGCGAGACGACCCGGCGCTGGTCGAGGAGTTGTACCTGACCTTCTTCAGCCGCCCTCCGGACGACGACGAGCGCAAGGGCGCGGTCGAGTACCTGGCACGTCACTCGGACCGCCGGCGCGAGGCGGCCGAAGACCTGGCCTGGTCGTTGATAAACACAGTCGAGTTCTTGTTTAACCATTGACCAAAGGCGGGCGGCGCCGGTCCTACCATCGCTGCCGGGGAGGCAATCATGGGCCGCGTGGGCGTCTTTTGCGACGGAATCGCTCGGCGGGATCTCCTGCGGCTGGGCATGGCCGGCCTTTTTGGCATGGGCCTGAACCTCCCTCGCCTGCTTGCGGCCAGCGCACGCGGTGGGGGCGAGGCGCGGGACGTCTCGCTCATCTTCGTGTTCCTCCACGGCGGGATGAGCACGATCGACACCTTCGACCTCAAGCCCGGTGCGCCGGCGGAGTTCCGGGGTGAGTTCAAACCGATTGCGACCAGAGTGCCCGGAATCGCAATTTGCGAGCACCTGCCGAAGCTCGCGGCAGAGGCCGACAAGTTCTCGCTCATCCGCTCGTTTCGGCACCACGACTCGAGCCACGGCTCGGCCGACCATTATATGCTCACGGGGTATCCCTCGGCTGCGGGTTTCAACCCGACGGTGCGGCCGAACAATCAGAAACCGTCCCATGGCGCGATCATTGCGCGGAAGCTCGGCCCGCGCGGCTCAGTGCCGCCGTATGTCTGCCTCCCGAAGCAACACCCGAGTACCGGCGCGGCGTACCTTGGTGCGGCCGTCGCGCCGTTCGTGATCGAGGCAGACCCCAACGCCCCCGGATTCACCGTCCCCGACGTCGTCCCGCCGCCCTCGATCGCCACGAGCCGGCTTGACGACCGGCAGCGGCTCCTCACGCGGATCGACCGCTATCAGCGCACGGCGGAAGTGGCCGCAAACCGCCACGCGCAAACCGTCAGCGTATTCCAGAGGAAGGCGTTTGACCTGATGTCCTCGCCCACCGCGAAGATGGCCTTCGACATCGCGGCCGAGGACGACACGCTGCGCGATGCCTACGGGCGGAACTCGCTCGGCCAGTCGTGCCTGATGGCCCGCAGGTTGGTGGAGGCCGGCGTGCGCTGCGTGACGATCGATCACAGCAACTGGGACACGCATGACGGGAACTTCCGGACGCTCAAGGACAGCCTGCTCCCCGCGTTCGACAGCGCCCTCGCGACCCTGTTCCGCGACCTCCACGCGCGGGGCCTGCTGGAGACGACGCTCGTGGCCGTCTCGGGCGAGTTCGGGCGCACTCCGCGAATCAACAAGAACGCCGGGCGCGACCACTGGGGCCCCTCGTTTACCGTTGCGCTCGGGGGCGGCGGCGTTCGCGGCGGCTGTGTCGTCGGCCGGTCCGACGCCCGTGCCGAGAGGCCGGCGGATGACCCTCAGGGGCCCGAGGACCTCGCGGCAACGCTCTATCACGTGCTCGGGATCGACTCGAACGAGGAGTTTCATACCCCCGAGGGGCGCCCGATCAAAATCGTCAACAACGGGCGCGTGATCCAACAACTCGTCTAGGGGACGTCGCTACCGTTGGTCGGGGCGCCACGGCCGGAGGAGCTCGATATCAATGGACCCCAAAAACGTCACGCTTTTCTTATCGCTCTCCCTTCTGGCCGCGGGCCGCGCGCAGGCCGACCTCCCGGTGGCCTCCTACCTCTTCCCGCCGGGCGCCCAGCGCGGTACGACCGTGACGCTTCGGGTCGGGGGCCTCAATTTCCACCGCCGTCCTTCGTTGGAAATGCTCGGTCCGGGCGTGCACGCCGTCGGACCTCTCTTGCCGACCAAGACGGTCTGGTTCGAAGGCCCGGTCATCCCGCTGCCCGACTCGCAGCAGGCGGAAGATTACCCGAAGGATTACGCCGTCACGGTGCGCGTCGACGCGGAAACTCCGCCAGGGCTGCGCTACGCTCGCGTCTGGACGTCACAAGGCGCAACGCCCGCCCAGGCATTCGTCATCGGAGAACTGCCGGAACTGGTGGAACAGGAGATCGACGGCGACCCAGTCGACGTGAAGGTGACGCTGCCGGTCACCATCAACGGCCGTATCTTTCCCCGTGAAGACGTCGACGTCTGGTCGTTCGAGGCGAAACGCGGGCAGGCGACCACATGCGAGGTGAACGCTGCACGTCTCGGCTCGCCGCTCGACGCTCGCATCGAGGTGCTCGATCCCCAGGGACGGCCGATCGCCGAAAGTGACGACGAGCTCGGAGCAGACCCAAGGCTCCACTTCGTTGCGCCTGTCGACGGCATGTACCGACTCAAGATTCATGATATCAACGTTCGGGGCGCCCAGAGTTTCGTCTACCGGCTGACGCTGACGAACGCCCCATACGTGGATCTGACCTATCCGCTCGGGGGACGAAAAGGATCCTCAACGCGCTTCGAGCTCTTCGGGGCCGGCGTGCCGAGTGGGCCCGTCGCGATCGCCTTACCCGCAGACGGTCCGAGCTTTGTCGAGCAGCGCTGGGGAGTCGGGGAACGGACCTCGAATGCGTTCCTGGTCGCAGTCGACGGGTTGCCCGAGCTTGTCGAGGCAGAGCCGAACGACTCACCCACGACCGCGACGTCGGTGTCACCCCCCGTCGTGGTTAACGGGCGGGTTGGCCGGCCGGGCGACACGGACGTGTGGGCCGTCGCGCTAAGGGCGGGTGAGCCAGTCCGCTTTGCGTTGACCGCGCGGTCCCTCGGCTCTCCGCTGGACGCGGTCGTGACCGTCAAGGATCAGAAAGGGAAGGAAGTCGCTCGGGGAGAGGGAACGGCAAAGGCCCTTGGAGACCCTGCGCTCACCTTTTCGGCAGGGACGGACGGCATTTACTTCGTCAACGTCAGCGATCGGTTCCGCTCGCGGGGAGGCACAGGTAATGGCTATCGGCTCAAGATCGACCGGCCCGGGCCGCCGGATTTCCGTCTGAACTTGCCTTCCGACACCGTGACGTTGGAGCGCAAGGCGGAGGCGAAGCTCAAGGTCGAGGCGGAGCGAATCGGTGGTTTCAGCGGCCCGATTGCGCTCGCGGTCGAAGGGCTTCCGCCGGGTGTGTCGGCTGCGAATACGACGATCGGGGCGAACCAGACGGCTACCGAGGTGGTCTTCAAGGCTGCACCCGAGGCGGTCGTTCGGGGTGTTCCGTTGAAGATCGTCGGGACGGCGAAGGTGGGCGACGCGGAACGGAAACGCACTGCGGCGACGCGAGACGTGCGGGGCCTGCCGGCCGTCGAAACGGTCATCCTCGCGGTTGCGCTGCCAACCCCGTTCACCGTGACCGCTGACACGGACTTCCGATGGGCGCCCCGAGGCACGATCCACCATCGGCGCTATAAGATCGAGCGGGGAGGTTATGACGGGCCGATCGAAGTGCGGCTCGCTGACCGGCAGGCCCGTCACCTCCAAGGGGTGACGGGGCCCACGCTCACGGTTCCGGCGGGCGAGAGCACGTTCGACTACCCCGTCCGGCTACCCCCGTGGATGGAGACCGGGCGGACGAGCCGATCAGTCGTCATGGCAACCGCCACGGTGACTGACGGTGACGGCAGTAGACACGACGTCAGCTTTACCTCTTCCAAGGCCGACGTCCAGATCATCGCCGTCGTGGAGCCGGGCCGGCTGAACGTCGTGACTGGGCTCAGCTCCGTCGCGGCGGTCCCGGGGCGGACGGTCTCGCTCCCGGTCCGTCTCACGCGCGGCACGCTGCTGGACGGTCCGGCCCAAGTGGAGCTGATCGCGCCCACGCACATCGCCGGGATCTCCGCGCGGCCGCTGGAACTCGGCGGTCGCGAGACCGAGGGAACCCTGGTAATCGAGTTTGGTCCGTCCCTCCCGGAGCGCTTCAACGCTCCCGTCGTGATCCGTGCCACCGTCATGGATCAAGGCGATCCCGTGAGCGCGGAGACGAAGCTCGGGGTCGAGCGCGTTATCCCGGAGACCCGTCTGCCTTGACCCCTGACTACGCAGCCTGCGTCACGGCACGAGGCTTACTCAATATTCTTCTTATGGAGACTGCGAGCGCACAATGGCCCGAAGGTCAAGCTCGTGGCCATGGTGCCCGGATTGTCAGGATTTCCCAGTCTGTGTCAAATTATTTTGTTGATTCCTTTGTTCTGCCTGATTAAACCGGTAAGAAGAACAAAGGACCGGTCCCTTGGGGCCCGCCACGTCGTCGAACCCTGCTCACAGGCGTCTGGCAATCGTTGGTGGCACAACTCGAGGGCTGAGAACTCGCTTCGCGGTCCGTTCGCTTGTTCTCTCACACTCTGAGCGGCTCTGATTCTACATCCTTAGAAAGAGTTGCGGCGTTCCGCCGTGCAGGCTGGGCCTCATGGGCTCTCGCTGAGAAGCGGAGCGCGCCGAGCCTCTGCACGACGTGTCGAAGCTGGTTGACTTTCGAGCACGTCAGGAGCACTACCATGACCGGTCCGGACGCATTCGACGACGCTAAACCGGCCTCGGCCGTTCCCGGAGCGAATCGGGCCGACCATTCGACGAGCGAACAGGAAGAGTTCCTCGCGGCGATCGAACGCTATCGCAGGTTGTACCACCGGCCGTTCCCCACATGGTCCGAGATCCTGGAGGTTGCGGCGGCGCTCGGATACCGAAAAGCCGCACGAGCGACTCGCGGACGGCGGAGCTTTTAGGCTGACGAGGACCCGGCGACATGGGACGAGCGGGTCGTCAGTGGTCGCTGGACGCGCGGAGTCGTGTCCCAGTCTCAACGAACGGTCATCGCGTGTGACCGGCGTGCCGGGAGTGTGGGGCTTTGCTTCCCTTTCGCCATGGCTCGGTGCGGAAAGACGCGGCGCGCCATCGCACCCCGAAGGGTTGATAGGCCCGCCAACCCCTGTGCGGTCGAAAAGTCCGGTGATTCCAGGATACCATCCTGCCGGTAGATTCATGCCAGCAGACGAGGACGCCTGGGTTGCGCTCCGACCATACTCTGGGAACTCTCGACCGTACGCCGGTGTCGGGGTAATCGATATCGCGCTACCGGCCCTCGCCCGTCGATAGGGTGCCGGACGTTTTTTGCGCAGTGATTTGCCCGGCGCTGATAAGCCTGGTAGATTAAGATGTAAGAGATCGCGTTTTAGAATCCGGTCTCGTCGGTCACGCATGTTTGCCCGTGGGCGGAAACAGGTGGTTGTCTTTGGATCGGTTCGGACAGCTTCGCCAGTCTCAAGGAGAGAGCTTTTGAAACCTATCAATAAAGGAAAAGGTTGGTCCCGCGGAGGTGTGAATCCGACCACTTGCGCGACGCCGGCGGCGGAACCTCGGCCGCTGTTTACCCAGGTTATTCATGGGTCCACGCTTTTTGAACTCGTCGTCTGGACGGACGAGGAGTGGGCCGCACTGCCGGAGACAAAAAGACCCGAACTCGCCCGTCACTTCCCCGGACTCGGGTGGGTCTGCTGCATACCCGTCCTGAATCTTAACTAACCCCGGATCTTCCCGCGCAACTCTCCTTGATCGGTTCGTATTGCCTTTTTTGACTTTTTTTCTTGCTTAACATGGCCAGGCCGTTCTATAGTCTTCGTTAGGTCAGATTGCGGACTTGGCCACTCCAGGGCGTGCCGATCTGCTCGGCCGATCGCGCCTGGGCAGTGATTATTCGCCTGCCCAGCCTCGTCCTTCGTTCGACCGCCACCCGAGCGTTCCAACATTCGCGTGAGGACGAACCGTTGCGGGGACGGTCGGTCTACGCGCACGGGAGCTATTGCGCCATGAGCGTTCGCCACCAACGGAGCAACCCGTTCGGAGACTCGGCCCTTGCTTCCTATCTGAGTGAGATCAACGCCACGCCGCTGCTGACGTCGCAAGAGGAGCGTTCGCTGTCGGAGCGCGTGGCGCTCGGGGACGTGGGCGCCCGGGAGCATATGGTCAAGGCGAACCTCCGTCTGGTCGTAAATCTCGCCCGGGGATTCCGTGGTCAGGGCCTGGCGCTCGAAGACCTGATCGAGGAGGGGAACCTCGGGCTCATGCGCGCCGTCGAGGGTTATGAAGGGGACCGCGGAATCCGCTTCAGCACGTACGCAACATACTGGATCAAGCAATCGATTCGCGCGGCCCTGATCCGGCACGGAAAGACAATCCGGCTACCGGCTTATATGATCGTGTTGCTCACGAAATGGCGGCGCACTTCGGCCTGTCTGCGGGACGAGCTAGGGCGGCCGCCTCTGCCTGATGAGGTGGGAGCCACGCTTGGTCTCTCGAAAAAGAAGGCGGCGATGGTCGGTGTCGCCATGCAGGCTTACGAGCTTACACGCTACGAAGAAGTCCCGGATCGGGCGGAGTCGCCGCTCGAGTCCATCACGGATGAGCGCAGTAAGAGTCCCGAAGACCACTACCAGGAATCGGAGGACTGGGGGCGGGTCGCGGATCGCCTCGCCTGCTTGGGCGAGCGCGAGGCCGCGATCATACGGCTCCGATTTGGTCTCGGTGCGGAAGCACCGCTTACGTTGCGCGAGGTAGGCGAGCGCCTCGCGCTTACAAGGGAGCGCGTGCGTCAGCTCGAGCGTGACGCCTTGGCCGAACTTTCGGCCTCCTGTCGCAACTGAGACCCCTTCCTCGTCCTCCACCCGCTGCCGGCGCATGACGTACGCCGGGGGGCCTGCGCCTAAGATCAACGGCAGCCTGTCGATCCCGACCGGTGCGGATGACGCTCCTGCTGCGGGCGGGCCGCTCGACGTCCCACCCAGGCGGGCGGTCCGCAATGAAGCGGCCGGCACATAACCCACTTGCCCGCGCGGCCTTTGCACTCAGGGACTCCCCTAGGTCGTTGACGGCCCGCTTCAGGTATTTCCTGGTGCGCACAGGCCGCCCGGTCGCCGGGCGGTGAGCTAGCTGTTAAGTGGCTGATTCAAACTGTCTTCGGGCTCGAAGGGAGTGACTCATGAAACCGCGCACGTTCGACGCTGACGTCACGCCCTACGCGAAGCATCGGACTCCGTTTGACCTCGATGACCGACGGAAGGAGCCCCGTTACGAGCCCGTGATGGATTACGCCTATCTTGGCTGGTGGGAGGGCGCCACGTTTCGCACCGAACAGGCCCAGATCGTGAACATTTCGGCCGGCGGGGCTGCACTGGCCACGGCGGGCAAGCCCAACGCAGGCGAAACCGTCTGGCTTTCCGTCGTTGGTCCGGCACACCATGACTGGGTGGCTGCTCGTCTGCTGGAGCACCGTAACGGCCATGCGCGCTTGGTGTTCGCCGACGGCTACCCCTATGACCTCTTCAAGTCCGTCGTCTGGGGGCTTCCCGGCGAACAGCCTGGAACGCCTTGCCAGGAGCCCCGGGGGCCTCTCGCGGACGATCAGTCGGTCGCTCCGATCGCCTGATTGTCTCAGGTTTTTCCCGAAGGAGTCGCGAGAGCTCGCTGCCGTTCTATGGTCTTCGTCAGAGGACTGCGCGGCGTTACCCCCGCTAAGGGCCACATTGATGCAACAAATCGAAGACATTCCCGTCGGTGTGCTCCTACGTAGCCTGGTATTTCAAGTGCACGCAGCGCTTGGACAAGGCGAACCCGACCCCGAGGTCATCCGGGGACTGATGTGGAGGGCCGCCGCGCTCAAGGGACAACTGCGGGGGGGGCCCTCCAACGAGCTGATGCGCTACCTCGACAGCGTCCAGCGGCGCATCGGACGGGCATACTCGTCGAGCCCCACCCCAGAGTCACGGCGCTGCGCTCCTTCCGCTGAACGCCACGCGGCCTGACCGCGGGGCCCCGGCAATGCTTCCTATCCTCGCGCCTTTGCGCACTCTGACTTCATCTCGTTTTCGACCGACACCCGCACGCCCGCAACGCGACCCAAATTGCGTTCGCGAATGTTCATGATGCGCTGCCGCCAGCCCTGGAACATGTTCCGACTTAAGCGTGATTATGGAAATTTTTTACCGAACCTTTTGCGGACGAGGCGATTTCGGCCTTTCATTGCCAGAACTTTGGTTTTCTTTTGTTTTTTGTTGCCTAAGTTGACCGCCGTGCTCTATAGTCATCAGTGTTGACGCCATGGAACAGGCCGTGTGGATGAAAGGACGCTTAGGGATGATGTGATCTCCGACGACGTGGCGAAGTGGCCACACGAGATCGCGCCATGAAGGAGCATCGGGAATGATTACCTCTTCCGCGGTAGAAGGTCTGACTTCGTCACCTATCGGACTCGACGACAATCGGGACCTCGAAATCTCGCCATCGTGGAACCGGCCCAAGGCTGGGGCTCGGGCCGCGCGTGCGGCTCGCGCGGTTCAAGTCCGTCAGGCGAGCCATCGCCGGCGGATGATTGATCCCACGACATGCGAGCGAGATTACTCGCAATCCGAGCTCGAGTTCATGAACGCCGTTCAGGCGTACAAGCAGACCAGCGGTCGCATGTTTCCCACCTGGAGCGAGGTCCTGGAAGTGCTCAAGGACCTCGGTTACGAAAAGACCGTCTAAAGCCGGTCATGCCCATCCCCGCCATTCCGATCAGAAACCCCAACTCGTCCGAGGATTCACCGTGATGCGCTGCCGTGTGGCACGCACCGTGGAGGAGCGTTTGCGCCATGAGCCGAGGCCTACGAAACCCATTCCGCGACTCGTCCCTTGCCCCGTACCTCAAGCAGATCAATGAGACACCCTTGCTGTCGGCCTCCGAGGAGCGGGTGCTCTCCGAGCGGATCGCGCTCGGTGACCCGTACGCTCGGGAACACATGGTTCGGGCCAACCTGCGTCTGGTGGTCAACATCGCGCGAGCCTACCGCAACAAGGGGCTTTTGCTGGAGGACCTGATCGAGGAGGGGAACCTCGGTTTGATGCGGGCCGTCGAGGGTTACGACGGTGGCGTCGGCGTCCGGTTCAGCACGTACGCGGCGTACTGGATTCGCCAATCGATCCGGTCGGCCCTGACGCGCCACGGCAAGACGATCCGGTTACCCCATTACATGGTGGGGCTGTTGACGAAATGGCGGCGGGCCTCCGCGCAGCTTGCCGAGGACCTCGGGCGTGCCCCGCTCCCCTCCGAGGTGGGCGCCGTCCTCGGCCTGTCGAAGAAGAAAGTGGCGATGGTCGAAGTCGCCCTCAAGTCCTATGAGCTGAGCCGTCATGAAGGGGACGCGGACAGCGAGGAGTCGCTCCTGGACGGCCTGACGGACATGCGCGGCAAGCGTCCCGAGGACTGCTATCTCGAGGCGGAGGACTGGTCGCGCGTGGCCGAGCACCTGGCCGGCCTGGGCGATCGCGAGGCCGCGATCATCCGCCTCCGCTTCGGACTGGGTGCCGAAGCGCCGCTCACCCTGCGTGAAGTCGGCGAGCGCCTGGAACTCACACGGGAGCGGGTGCGCCAACTCGAACGGGATGCGCTGGCGGAACTCTCTGCGGCCTGCGGGAACTGACGGCG
>JARLIH010000284.1 GCA_031291845.1 Isosphaeraceae bacterium
CGCAGGATCCGGCCGACGCCCGTCAGTTCGGAGGCCCGGCCGAGCGACTTGCCCTCGGTTGTGAAGAGGCTCAGGCGTCCGGGGGCGGCAAAGACCGCGATTCGGGGCGGGTCGTCAAGCACGGTGAGCACGGCGGTCTCGGCGTGGTCCGCGCTGTCGGCCACGGGCACGCTCCAGGCCGGCTTGCGGACCGAAGCGCCGGGCGCGCCCGAGGCGCCCGCGATCGAGACGGGCGTGGACTTCGCCTTGGGCGCTGCGGGCCGTTCGCGGTCGCCGGCGTAGAGGTCCAGGCGCACGATTTCGCCCGTGGCATGACCGTAGATCACGTAGCGGCCGAGCGGGTCGGTCTCGAGGGCCAGGGCCGGGCGGGACAACGTGTTGCGCCAGCGGACGTTGCCGGCGGAGTTCAAGATAATCAGGTCCCCTTCCAGGGTTCCGACGGCGATCATTCGCCCCGCGAAGTCGGGAACGGCGTGGGCGGCGGTTCCCCCGAGGTGGTACGCGCCCTCGTTCTGCCCCTGGATGTCGAACCGTTGCACGCCGTGGATAAAGCAACTGGCGAGGATCATGCCGCCGTCGCCGGTCGTGGTAAGACGGCCCACGTTCGACATCAGCCGCTCTTCCCAGATCTCCGATACGTCAAGCCGGCCCGCGCCCCCTCGGCCGATGTCGTAGGCCGCCAGGAGTCCAAACGTCGCGGCCCCGAGCAAGATGGGGCGGTCGGGGACGAACGTGAAGAACGAGACAGCCTGGCGCGTCTCGAACTTGCCGGCGGGGCGGCCATAGCGGTTATAGATCTGGGCCTGGTTCATGCGCGAGCCGACGACCACGTAGCGGCCGTGCGGGTCGATCGCCAGGCCTAACGGGTCGGGAGGGGCCGCACGCTCGGCCACGACTTCGAGGTCGGCCGACAGGAACCAGACGCGTCCGCCCTCGGCCAGCAGGACCACGAGCGAGCCGTCGTCGCTGATCGCACCGGCGGTGATGTTGCAGGGGACCCGGGAGGCCGACCGGTGGTCGCCCCGGAGGTCGAGCAGATAGAGCTGGCCCCCCTCGTCCCAGGCGAAGATCGTCCCGGCCTCGCGCGCCAGGCAGAGGCCCTTGAGCGGGGCGTCGGTCAGCACGGTCCAGGCCTCCACGGGCTCCAGCCGGCTGCCCTGGCGGCCTGTCATCTCGGCCATCGGCTCGTCGTCCGCGAGGTCAGGAATCGTTTCGAACGTGATGCCATCCTTGATAGCAGATTGCGCGCTGAAACCCAACCCCCGGGGACGGTCGGCCAGGACGATTGCAAAGCCGGCTGCGGACCGATCCAGGTGGCACGCCCACCGGTTCGGGTGGCACGCCCGGAGTCTGCGACGGGGCGTGCCACCCAACATGCCGAAGAACGCAACTACGAGGCGACTTCGCAATCATCCCAGACGATCAGCCTGCCGCCTTGTACGCCTTGCGCGCCTGGTGCAGGGCCTGGTCGAGGACCGCGTCGTTCTCGGGGTCGCCGAACGTGAGCTCGGCGGCCCCTCGGCCGTCCTTCCCCTTGCCCGCGACCGGCTTGGCCGCGACCTTGACCGTGACGTCGGGCTCGACGCCCTGCTCGCTGTAGGGCCGGTTCAACGGTGAATAGAACTTCGCCGTCGTGAGCTTCAGGCCCGCAGGCGCCGCCCGCAGCGCGAAGATGCTCTGGACCGACCCCTTGCCGTAGCTGCGCTCGCCCACGACGGTCGCCCGGTTGTTTTCCTTGAGCGCGCCGGCCAGGATCTCGCTGGCGCTCGCGCTGTCGCGATCGATCAGCACGATGAGCGGCATCGACCAGACGCTCCGCGTGCGCACCCGGTAAACCTGGCTCTGGCCCGCCGCTCGTCCCCGGGTCGAGACGATCACGCCCTGGTCGAGGAAGCGCTCCGCGATCTCGACGGCTACGTTCAACAATCCGCCGGGGTTCCCGCGCAGGTCGAGGACGAGCGTGCCCATTCCCTGCCGTTTGAGCCCGGCGATGGCCTTGTCCAGCTCCTCGGCCGATGACTTCTGAAAGCCGGTCAACTGGATGTAGCCAACCCCGTAGGCCTTGTCGACGAGCTTCGCCTGGGCCACGCTCTCGACCTCGACGTGACGCCTGACGAGCTTGTACGACTGCGACGTGCCGTCGGCGTGCAAGACCGTGATCTCGATGGCGGTCCCCTCGGTCCCCTGGAGCTTGCTCGCGCCCTCGTCGAGCCCCAGCCCGCGGAGCGCGTGGCCGTCGACGTGGGTGATCTGGTCGCCGGCCTTCAACCCAGCGTCCGACGCGGGGCCCCCGCGGATCACGCCCACAAGGCGGAGGCCCTGGGTGTCGAGCTTCAGCTCGATCCCCAGCCCGACGAAGTTCCCGTCGATCATCGCATACAGGTCTTCGAGCTTGTCGGGGGTGAGGTAGCTCGTATAGTCGTCGAGCACGTCGCAGGCCCCGAACGCGAACTCGAGGATGACGGGGGCGGGGCCGAGGTTGAGCCCTTTGCTCGCGAGCTCGCAGGCCGCGAGGACCTCGGTCTGGGCCGCCGCGCGGTCGCGGAACGTTCCCTCGGCCAGGCGCTCGCGCCGCTTGCGCAGGGAGTCGCGCAGCCAGTCGACCCGTTCGGGGGCGGCCGAGATGCCGTTGGTGCGGAGGAAGTTCGCGTCGCGGAGCGCCACTTCCATGTTATCCAGCCCGCGGCAGATCATCGGCTTGAGCGAGACGGGATCGACGTAGTGCGTCTCGATCCGGTCGAGGATTTCGGAATAGAGCTCGAGCGCGTTGGCGCGAGGGAGCCGCAGGAGGACGTTGCGGAAGCTCTGGTCCTGGTAGCGGCGGGTGAGGCGATAGTGCGACTCGCAAAGGCGCCTGCGGTGATCGAAGACGGTCCGGCTCGGCCAGCGCTCGCTCGCGTCGTGGTAGAGCTCCATCGCCTTCGACCAGCTATGCTGCCGTTCGAGCTCGAGGGCGCGCTCGAGGATCGAGTCCGCCTCGTTCTCGGAGTCGGCCGCGCGGACGGCCGGCGCGATGGTGGTCGGCGCTGCGGCGGGGGGCTCTCCTCCGGCGACCGAAGTGGCCGCCCAGGCCAGGAGCGCCGAGACGATCCACTGGGCCGTTCGGCACGTTTGCGCGAGTCGCATCACCGACGATCCTCCCGCGGGGGAGCGCCGGGCGGAGGATGAGGGGGGACTCAGAATGCGGTCGACGCGCTCAATCCGGCCGAATTGCGAGGTTCGCGCCAACGCGCGGGACCACCGACAGGCCGAGTCGAGGCAGACCGAATCGTTCCGAGGCGACCGACGATCGTCCGCACACCGCTCCCTGGTTGCCATTACAGTGAAGTTGCTCAATTCTCAGCGGGCGCGACAGCGGTCAGGCCCAGCATGGCGCAGAGCCGCCCTCGTCGGTCCGGAAGGGGGATGGGTCTCCGCCCGGCCCCCTTTCGTTGGGAATTATAACACACACCGCGATACCTCAAGGGACTACGAGAAACAGAGTGTGGTCATCGTCCAAAGTCCAGCCGCGTCACATCACGGGCGCGTTCGTCGCGTTGGATGGCACGCCCCGGATTCCTCGACCGGCGTGGCGCGCGACCAAAGGTATGGCGACCGCGCCCGCCGCAGACTCCGGGCGCGCCACCCAGAGCAGAGGGCGTGCCCCCGGTTCGGTCCTCGATCGACCAGGCGATCGCCCTGAGGCAACCCGATCATCGCGCCTTGGCTCCTTCGACGATCCGGTACTGGGTGTCGACCTTGATATCCTTCTGTTCCGTCTTCTCTCCCGAGGGCCAGAGGATCGTCAGCCTGTCCGCCTTCGTCTCCTTCCCGAGGCCAAAGGTCAGCGGCAGCTCGACCGACGAGAGGTAGCTCTTGGCAGGGAAAAGCTGGCGGCGGTACGTGCGGCCGCCAGCCTCGACCGCCACCTTCGCGCCGATGGCGCTCCGGTTCGACTTGGTCCCGGCGAGCACGAGGCGAACCCAGTGATTGGCGTTCCCACCGTCGTTCCGGAAAAGCCGCGCCGGGCCGCCGTTGACGGTCAGCACGACGTCGAGATCGCCGTCGCCGTCGATGTCCGCATAGGCGCTGCCGCGGCCCACGATCGGTCGGAACAGGTCCGGCCCAGCGCTTTCGGAGCCGACCATCGCGAAGAGAGCGCGCCCCGGGCGGCCCGTGTTCCAGAAAAGCTGCGCGGACTGCTCGTAAGTCTGGCTCGCCTGCACCCGGGCAATGTCGTTCTCCAGGTGCCCGTTGGCCGACAGCAGGTCGAGCCGGCCGTCGAGGTCGTAGTCGAAAAAGAAGAGCCCGAACTTGAGCGGTGGCTGCGTCGGCGCTCCGAGCCCGTAGAGGTTCGCCAGGTCCGAGAACTGCAAACCCTTCGGGTCGTCGCACACGTAGAGCGCGATCATCTCGTTGGCGAAATTGCCGACGGCCAGGCCGAGCGAGCCGTCGTTCTTGAACTCCGCCCAGTCGACCCCCATTCCACCGCGCGGGGAGCCCGACTGGTCGAACGCGGTGCCGCACTGCATCGCCACCTCCTCGAACTTCCCGTTGCCCAGGTTGTGGAACAGGAAGTTCTGCACGGTGTCGTTGGCGACCGCCAGGTCGACGAGCCCGTCGTTGTCGGCGTCGTACGGAGCGACGCCGAGCGCCTTGCCCAGCGGGTCTTTCAGCTCGGCCGAGCGCACCTGGATGCCCGACTCCTTGCTGACGTCGGTGAACTTGCCCCCGTCGTTGCGCAGCAAGGTACAGAGTCCCCCCTTGAACGCCGTCGGCGGCCCGTACGCCCGGCCATGGCCGGTACCCGTTAGCTGGAAGTCCTGGCCGCGGTCGACCTCGGGCGTCCAGGCCACGTAGCAGCAGACGAACAAATCGAGATCCCCGTCGTTCTCCATATCGAAAAACGCCGCGCTCGTCAGCCAGCCGTCCCCGGCCTGGGCGTTCGCCTCCCGCGTCACCTCGGTGAACTTACCGCCGTCGTTGCGATAGAGGTGGCCGCCGCCGACGGCGGTCACGTACATGTCCGGGTCACCGTCGTTGTCGTAATCTCCAATGGCAACACCCATGCCGAAGTACGTGCGGGCCAGCCCGGCCGCATTCGTCACGTCCTCGAAGTGCCCCTAGCCATCGTTGCGATAGAGACACTGCGTCGGCTGCACGTCAGGCTTTTTCCCGGGCCAAACCGTCGAATTGACGAGGAACAGGTCCTGGTCGCCGTCGTTGTCGTAATCCAGGAACGCCGCCCCCGAGCCCATCGTCTCGGGGAGCAGTTTTTCCCCCGCGGCGCCGCTGGTGTGTACAAATTTCAAGCCCGATGAGTCGGTGATGTCCACGAATTGCACGTGCGGCAGCGTGTCGGCTTTGACCACTTCGGTCTTCTTGGGCGCCACCGGCGGCGCGACGAACCCAGGCGCGGGTTTCTCGGCGCAGCCGCTGAGGGCAAGCAGAATTCCGGCAACGGCGAGGACCTTCCAGGCATGCCGATGGCGGGGCTTTGCGTCCTTGGTCTCAGTCCTGGGGGAATCGTCGAAATTGCAGGGCGAAATACGCAGACCCATCACCCTAACCCTCTCCCCGCAGACGGGGAGAGGGGACCAGACCTCACCGCTCCCCGTCTGCGGGGAGAGGTCGGACGCGCAGCGGACGTGCGAGGGGCCGCGCACGGCCATGAGCGCGCCCGCCTGCCAGCGCTCTGCCTGGAAACGCTCGACTCTCCGTTGGCAGTTTGACATCTCACTCACTCTCCTTCCGGTCGACGGCCGGGAGTGCCTCGGCCTGCTGTGGCAAATCCACCCCCGGGGCGCCGGCGCGGTGGAGCGGATGAATCACGATGGATTGGGCGTTCTGGTCGGCCGCGGGGCTGGCCTTCCGGGCATTCGCGATCGCTCGGCCCTCGGCCGACTCGTCGGGCTTGAGCAGCCGGTGCAGGGCCTTATGCGTCTCCCGCAGCACCTCGGCGAGCGCGGCCTGTGCAGCGGGGTCGCGCTCCGCCTGGAAGACGGGGCCGAGCGCCGCGGCCACATCGTGCAGCGGCTCGAGTCGCGAGCCGTACTGGGGCCTCTCGCCTACCACGAATCCCTTGACGGCCCGAACCAGCTCTTGCGACTGTCGCGCGCGTTCTGCCGGGGCGCTGCGCGCGTCCGCGATCCGCGCGACGTCGGCCCGGATTCGGTCCTCGAGCTCAGCGCCCGACGGCAGCGGACCGGCCGCGGAATCGTCCGAGCCGTGACCCGGCGGAGTCCACGACGGGTCGCCGAAGGCAAGGCCCAGGCCGTAATGCGCGGGCACGTTTTCGCTGTCGATGGCGAGCGTACGACGGTACGCCGCGATGGCCTTGCGCAGGAACTCCAGCCGTTCCGTGCTGCCGATCGGCTCGACCCGCGAACGCGCGTAATAGGCCGATCCGAGCGCGTTGATCACCTCGTAATCGAGGCTGAAGTCGAACTTACGGGCGGGGATCTTCGTGCTCAGGACCGACTCGAAGCTGGCGATCGCCTCGTCGAGCAGTCCGTTTCGTTCGTTGATCTGGCCGGTCAGCCAGTTGATCACCCAGGGCGCGGCCGGCTCCTTGTGCGAGGCCGCCTTCTCAAGCGCTTGCTGCGCGTCCGGAATTCGGCCCTCGCGCAAGTAGACGCGTGCGAGGTTCACCCAGCCATCAGCGCGGCCAAGCTCGGCCACCTTCCGGAAGACCGGCTCCGCTTGCTTCAGCTCGCCCTTCTGGGCCCCCTTGTCGGCCCCCTCCAGGAACAGGCCGATGCCGTAGTCATTCCAGCGCTGCCAGGTCTCCTTGATGGGGGAGTCGGCGTTCTCGACCTTCGGCCCTCCTTCGACGGGCAGCTTGACCGAGTCGGCCGCCATCACGACGACCGGCAGCTTGGGACCCTCCCCTTTGCCGTAGATGTAGTCGAGGTACTTGCGGTCGAACTTGCGGTAGTTCACCTTCGCCTCGAGCGTGATCGGGCCGTCGACCTTGCCGGGCACCTCGAGCCCGAAGTGAACGACCTGCCCCGCCCCCGGCGGGACCTGCTTGTTGTAGAGCGGGACGAAGATATCCTGCGGGTTGCGGCGATCGATCCGGTTCCCCTCGCGGTCGAGCATGTAAACGTTGATGAAATGCGAGTACGGGTCCACCGTCCCGTCCGGACCGATTCCCCCCGAGCGCCCGATGACGCGATCCCCAGCCCGGGCGATCAGCTCGACCCAGATCTCGTTGGAGTCAACGGTCCCCTGGCTGAAGGGGTGTCCGAGCCCCAGCGTTCGCACGACGACGTCAACCAGGTACGGCTTCCCCGGTTTGAGCGTCGGCACCTGTGGCCGGATCGGCCCGAGGAACGTGCCGTCGACGCCTCCCCCTTCGCGGAGGGCGAAGATGTCGACCCGAACCTTCTTGTCCTTCAAGTACTGCGCGTGCGCGTCGACCGTCGCCTCGTCCCCGCGGATCGCCGCCAGGCCCGTGTTCGCGGCCGGGAACAGGTGGTTGTGGATCTCACGCCCCCCCTGCCCGTCGAAGTCGCGCGCACCGAAGTCGCCCGACGCGACGAGGTTCATGTGACACTCGGCGCAGTTCCCCTTCGCCACCGGTGGATAGTAGAAGCTCCGCGCGCCGTGGCCGGAAACGCCCGAGAGCAGGTACGTATCGTAGTGGTTCTGCCCGCGCACGAAGTCCTTGTAGTGGTTAAAGGCAAACGGCAGACCCACCTTGTGGCACGTCGAGCAAAACTCAGCGCTCTGGATCACGGGCTTGAGGAACGTCTTCTTGTGCATCTCGGGCTTCGCCTTCACGAGCGTATTGTTGACCCACTGCAAGACGGGGTTCGTGCTGAAGGCGAACGGGTAATGCTCGGGCTCCTTGATCGTGTAGTCGGCGTTGCCCCGGGTGCTGTTGACGTTCGTGATCGAATGGCACGTCGTGCAGGTAATGCCGGCCTGGCTGGTTGGGTTGTTCACGTCGTCGTATTTCGGGTCGTCGAACTCGCCCGAGAAGAACGGCACGGGGTCGTGGCACCCCGCGCACCAGCGCGCGGCCTGCGTGGTGCCGTCGCGCTCGAGCGACACCTTGCGGGTCTCGCGCACGCTCGTCAGGTACGCCTTGTTGTTGAACGAGCTGAAGTGGTGGGAGGAGTGGAACCACCCCTGGTAGGCATCCTGGTGGCACTTCAGGCAGTAGTCGTCCATCATCAGCGTCTTCGCGGGGATAAACTTGCCGTTGGCCGTGATCGCCTCGGACGGGTAAAAATACTTCTTGCTGTCGCGCGGCCCCTTGACCCCGAACGCGCGCGGATCCTGGGCGTGGAGCAACCCCATCGCCAGCACGAACAGCGCCACGACCGCCCCCAGGCGCCGCGCCCACCCCCACTTGATCCGGGGTCCCGCCAGCCGGTGCTTCACATAGAGCGCGACCGCGATCAACGGCGTCGCCACGTGCAGCCAGTAGCCCACGTTGCGGATCCGCGGGTCACGCACCTCCAGGCCGCCGATCCGCACGAGCACCAGCCCCGATGCCAGGATCAACAGCGCGCACCCCAGGAGCGCGAGGCCGTACCGGATCGCCTCCTTGTTCGGGCGTTTCCACGACGTCACGAGATGCGCGAACCCAAAGACCAGGAACGGCACGATCAGAACGAAGCCGATCACGAGATGAAGCACAAACACAATAAAATAGAAGAACGTCTGCTGCGTCGTGCCGAGGTACCACGTCAGCGCGGTGACGCTGGCGAGGTAGACCCCCGTGGCGCTCAAGAGCGCGAACGTGCCGAGGATGATCCACAGCAAGGGGCGCAGCTTGGGACCGACGGCGGGCGTGTACGCGCGGCCGCGGCGGTCCTGCATCGGTCGTGAGCTGACGGACATGACGAACGGCCCTCCACCCCGGCGGCAAAGGTGCTCCCCCGGGGCGCCCTGGTAAAACGGAATCGATGAGAACGGAAGCCGACTCTAGGGCTATCCACGTCGGAGGGGAATCGAACGTGTGCCGATGCCGCGCCGTGGGTGACGGGCGCTCTCGGTGCCACGAGACCGCACCCGACCACGGCCTCGGACTTCTCGTCGTTCAAAGCTGCGTCGAGGCCGACGGTTACACCACGCGAGGCGGCCGGTCGAGGCGAGTCGCCAACAGACACGATGTGAGCCCGCGCGGCGGTGCGGCGAGCGGTCCGGACAGGCCGGGAACGGCCGACGTGGTGCGCGTCAGCAGCGCGCAGGAGGAAATCAGCAGCTCGGGCAGTTTTGGACCGGGGGTCGCCTGCGAGCAGGGCGGTCGCCGCACCAGTGGGATAGTTTGGATGGTCGGGGGCGGGACGGCAGCACGCTCGGAACCGGCTTCCCAAGAAAACGTGAGGCCGAGGGTCGGGCGGTCGGCGACGTGACATCCTTCGGCCCGGGCCGGCCGCGCACCGAGGATGAACCAAAGCACCCCAAACAGGGCGAGGCTCGCCGCGCGGCAAATCACTCTTTGGTCCGGCCGGCTCAAGGCGCACTCAGCTCCGGTGGGCGCAAAGCGTATAAGTCGAAGGGTAAGAGGCATTAATCTATTAGAGAAGGGCTCTGGAGCCCTGTCAATGGCAGGCACGTAAGTGCCCCGGGGCCGTGTCATTTCGGGGGCGGTCGGCGGAGCGTTTGGGAGGGCGAGACCGGGCTGTTGCAAAGTTGGTGTTGCTGCGGCTCTTGAGCCGCGCCGGCGAACGAGCTTTTGTTGCGCCTCGGGCACCCTTCGCACCTCTCCCCTTGCGGGAGGGGTCAGCCGCGTGGCGGCTGGGTGAAAAGGGGTGCCCCGAGGAGGACGTCGCTC
>JARLIH010000285.1 GCA_031291845.1 Isosphaeraceae bacterium
CCACGTCCCGACGCCGGCGCCGCCTGTGCGGGCTCGCCACCAGACGAGGGGAGGGGCTGAAGTTCCGCCCCCTTCGTGCCTTCGAGCCGGATCACGGCCGGGTCGGTCGGCCCCCGGAGGGCGACGACGGTCTGCCCTTGTTCCTGCATCCGGAGCTTGTCGGACTCGGCGAGCTTGGCGGCGGCCGCCTGGGTGTCGCCGCGGGCCAGCAGCTCGTTCGCCTCACGCTCGGAAGCGACGCTGGCCGGCTCGGCACCGGTGGCGACGGTCGCCCCCGCCGCCTGATGCGACTGCGCGATCATGATGTCCTGGAGCACATCTTCCGCGCGGTCGGCGCTCAGGGGCGGAACGACGTGCATGCGCTGGGCCTGGAGGGCTTTCTGCTTCGCCTCGGTGAGCTTGCCTGCGCTCATCAGCTTGCGCGACTCACCCACGAGCAAGTCGTACACGCCCTGGCTGGGCTGGTCCTTCGGCCCTCGGCTGCGCTGGCGTTCGCGGCTGCGCAAGGCCCGGGCCGCGGCGGCGACCTTCGTCGGGTTGTCGTCGAACAATCCGTAACTGAGGTTCCACGACTTGACGTCGAGAGCGATCGCCTCGGCCTGGTCGTAACGTTGATCGGCCAGGAGCGCGCGGGCCTCCTGGAGCTTGGCCTTCGCCATGCGCTTGTCTTTCGGCAGGCTGGCGACGGCGGCCGCCGCCACGCCCTTGGGCCGCGCTTTCTCCAGGACCTCGGCAAGCTTCGCCGGGGTCTCGTCGAAGAGTCCCCACTTGATGTCCATGGCGCGCACTTCGTCGATGGACTTGGCCGCGTCGTCATACTGGCCGAGGCGAATCATCTCCCGCGCCTTCTGGAGCTTCCAGCGTGCCTCTTGCTTGTTGTCGCCGGCGGGTCCGCGAGACTCGGCCGGCTTCTCGGCGGCAGCCTGCGCCGGGGCGATGCTGACCGGTGTGACCTGCGTGTCCGAGGGCGTCGCCGTAACGACCGGCTGGGGAGCGGTCGCCACCCCCGACATCATCTCGGGGGGGACCTTGCCCATCTCCTCGAGATAGGCGTCCAGCACGCGCTGTTCGCTCTCGTTCAGTTGGTCGCGGTAGTCGTTGGCGGCCTTGAGGTACTTGGCCGCGAGCGGGTACTTCTGTTTGTTGAACAGCTTCGCCCCCGCCTCCAAATACTTCACCGGCGCCACCGGCGCGGGCGGTCGAGCCGCCGGGCTCGGCGAGGAGGAGGCGCTATCGGGGGGCGCGCCTTCCGTGGCTGTCCCCCACGCGGCGAGGACCAAGAGGATCGTAAGCGATCTGAGCCTTCCCAACGCGACCTCCTTTCGCCGCCCTCGGAGACGACCGTCGACATCCATGGCGACGATCTCTGACCTGCCTCCGCAGCGGGGACCTATATCCGGTGCCTTCGCACGAGCCGGCGTCCCGCGAATCGGGACCCAGCGCTTCACCCGATTGTCTTGGGCTTTCGCGAATCAAGAGGTGCGGCGTCACGGCGAGCGCGACCGAGAACGGGGAGAAGACGAGGCGGTGTCATACCCGGGACGTTTCCGAGGGTCAAGCGGATTCCGCGCTTTTTTTAGGTCGGCAACCAAGAACCTGGAAAACTAGGGTGTCCAGGCAATTCGCGCCGTTCATAAACTGTTCAAACGGGCGCGGCGAGTCCGTTCATCTCATGCGAAATTGCCGAAACCGCCGTTACGCCTTATAATAGACGCGCAAAGGTACGAATTGCGCAGAGATTCCCTCTCAGACGGACGAGGCCGAGATTATCTTCCCTCCTCCTCCCCCCAACGCGCGTGCGTGCGTCGGGCCTCGTCCCGGGGTGAATCGGAAAGGCAGCGTGGGCAGTTATGGCCATACCGCAAGTGGTGATCGTGGGCCGACCGAATGTCGGCAAATCGTCTCTGTTCAATTGGCTCGCGGGCCGGCGCATCGCCATCGTCGACGACGTGTCGGGGGTGACGCGCGACCGTATCAGCTCGTTATGTCAACTCGGTGAGGACGAAGACCCTCGCTTTTTCGAGCTGATCGACACGGGCGGAATCGGGATGGTCGATCGCGACGATCTGAGCGAACAGGTCGACCGGCAGATCGACACGGCGATCAACGAAGCCGATCTGATCCTCTTCGTGGTCGACATCCGCGAAGACCTGATGCCGCTCGACCTCGAGGTCGCCCAGCGGCTCCGCTACTTGAACACGCCGGTCATCCTGGTGATGAACAAGGCGGACACGCCTGAGTTTGACGCCCGTGGCGCCGAGTTTTACCGGCTGGGCCGGGGCAAGCCGATCGCTGTCTCGACCCAGCAGAACCGCAATAAGAAAGCGCTTCTGAAGCTGGTCGCCGAGATGATGCCAACCGGAGAAGAGCCCAAGCCCGGCGACGAGCTGATGAAAATCACCGTCGTCGGACGACCCAACACGGGCAAATCGACCTTTATCAACACGCTGGCCCAGGCCGAGCGGATGATCGTCTCGGAGCGGCCCGGCACGACCCGTGACGCCGTCGACGTGCGCTTCGAGCTCGACGGCCTCCCTTTTCTGGCGATTGACACCGCGGGCGTCCGGCGCAAGGCGAAGATCCGCGACAGCCTCGACTTCTACTCGATCCACCGCGCCGAGCGCTCGATCCGCCGCGCCGACGTCGTCTTGCTGTTCCTCGACCCCACCCAGGGAATCACCCGGCTCGACAAACAGCTCGCCGACTACATCGGCAAACAGTACAAGCCGTGCATCTTCACGGTCAACAAGTGGGACCTGATGGTCGGCGACGGTTCGCCCAACGCCCAGGGGGCGATGGGCCGTTACGCAAACGTCGTCCAGCACGCGTTCCGGTCAATGCCGTACACTCCGCTCGCCTTCATAACAGCGCAGACGGGCAAAAACGTCAAAGCGCTTCTTAACCTTTCGCAGTCGATGTACAAGCAGGCGCAGAAGCGCGTCGGGACCGGGACGCTCAACCGCGTGCTGCGTGAAGCCGTAGCGGTCCATCCGCCCGCGATGCGGGAGAACCGGAACCCGCGGATCTACTACGCCACCCAGGTCAGCACGGCGCCGCCGACGATCGTGCTGTTTGTGAACAGCACGCGCCTCTTCGACGCGACGTACCAGCGCTATCTGCTGAACGTCTTTCGCGAGAAGCTGCCGTTCCGCGATATCCCGATCAAGTTGTACCTCCGCTCGCGCACCCAGTCGGATCCGAACGGCCCGCGCGCGACCGATCCGGCGGCGGACGAGGGCTCACGCCTCGATTACGCATCCGAGCCGGCTCACGCCGGCGCCGCTCCCGGCGGATATCGGATGCTCAACCTCGAGGTGAACGACCTGCTCGACGATCTCGAAGACTGAGCGCAGGCCGGCATACGGTCGCATTGATGTACCGGGGGCGGTTCACCGGAACGAGCAAAGGGCATCGCCGGGATCTTGGCGATTCAGGGCCGCGAGTCGGCAGGCCGGGGTGGTTTCGGGCCGTGGCCGGGGGGACCCGGCGGGTGCCTCGCGGCAACGTCGGCGGCGAGCAGCCTCATCGCGGCCGAGCGATCAACGTCGCCGAGACGGTCGAAGGCATCGGCCAGGCTCTCGAGGCGCCGGCAGAGCGGCGGGGGCACGCGGGCAAGGCTCGCAAGCCCCTCCAGCTCCTCCGCCGCCGCGCTGAACTGGGCGGCCGCTTCGTCGTGCTGATCGCGTCCGAGGAGCAGGAGGCCCAATGCCTCCCGGGTCGTCGCCCGGTCGAGCCGGGGCCGGTCATAGCCGGGTGAGCGTTCCACGAGCTCGGCGTCGAGGGCAATTGCGCGCCGGTAGCAGACCTCTGCCTCGCCGGGCCGTTCCATTCGTTCCAGGATCGCGCCATGTTTGGCCCAGACGTGCGCTTGTGTCGACAGGTAATCCAAGTTATTAGGCGACTCGGCAACGAGCTCGTCGACCAGTGACGTGGCCCGCGCGAGCCGACCCTCGACCCGCGCGAGCGACGAGGGCTCGGCCGAGCCCGGATCCGCCATGTCGTAGGTCTCGACGAGCTTGATGCGGTATTCGGGGGAGTCCGGGAAGCGCTCGATCAATTGGTCGAACATCGCGATCGCGTGCGCATAGGCCTTCTCAGCATCTTCGGTGCGCCCCAGCCGGTCGTAGAGGGTCCCAACCTTACGGTAGGCCCAGGCGGCTTCGCCCTCCAGCTTCAAGTTCGTTGCATTGTTCCGGGCAAATTCGTCGTAGAATTCCAGTACGCTCTCGAGAAACGCGACGTTCTCTTGCGACATCGGCTGGCCGTTCTTGCGGCGTGGCTCACCCGGCGGGCGCCAACCGAAAACCGGCCCGCCTCCCTCGCGACCCAGAGGGGGACGGTCACGAAAAGCATGTGCCGGTCCCCCTTCCTCGCCGCCCGGTGGAAACGGAGGTCGGCGATTGGGGTGTTCGGACGACGGCCCGCTATTTTCACCAGGCGGCGGCGCAGGGTGCCCGTGCCCCAGATGGAACTCGTCGCCTGGACCACGAGGACCGCTATTCGAAGGGCGCCCGAGCGACGGCGGGAGCAGGTCGTCCTCACCGGCGAGCGTTTCAAACAGTTTCCCGAACACCTTGAGCGAGAGCGCCACATTGTCTTCCGCCCGCTTCGTGGCGATTTCGGCCGCGCCGCGGAGGCGCTTTTCCTGTTCCAGCGCCTGCATGGTGCTCATGTAGCCGATCCAGCCGACCACCGCCGTGAGCACCAGCGCCCCGGCAGCGAGGGCGGCCGTCCCGGGGTTGCGGCGGCCCCACCGCCACACGCGCTCGGTCGCGGTCGCCCGCCGCGCTTCGATCGGCCGGTCGTCGACGAACCGCTTCAGGTCCTCGGCGAGGGCCCGGGCCGTGGCGTAACGGTGCTGCGGCTCCCGGGCGGTTGCCTTCAGGACGATCGTCTCCAGGTCGCGAGGGATGCCCGGGTCAAGCCTGCGCGGGCGCTCGGGCTCTCCTTCGCTCACCCTGCGCAGGAGCTCGCTCTGGCTTAACTCCCCGAAGGGCGGACTGAGCGTCAGAAGCTCGTAGAGCGTGAGCCCCAAGCTGTACACGTCGCTCCGCTCGTCCGTCTCGCCGCGAAGCGCCTCCGGAGCGAGGTACCGGAGCGTTCCGACGACGTCCCCGGACGCCGTCAGATCTTCCTGCCCGGCGAGCTTCGCGAGGCCGAAGTCGGTCACCCACACGCTCTGGTAGGCGTCGAGCAGCAGGTTGGCCGGCTTGACGTCCCGGTGGAGAACGCCCTGCTCGTGCGCATAATAGAGGGCTTCGGCAGCTTGCATGCCGATCCGCGCGACCAAGGCCCAGCGATCCGCGCCTCGCGGCGCGCCGTCCCGGCGCCACGCGGTCAGGAGCACATCCAGCCCGATTCCCTGGATGTACTGCATTGCGTAATAGGGCAGTCCCTCGTGTTCACCGATCGCGTAGATCGGCGCGATGTTCGTGTGGTGCAGGTGGGCGATCGCCCGCGCTTCGCGCTCGAACCTCTGCAAGCGTTTGACGTCGAGCTGGACGTGGTGAATGACCTTCAGGGCCACGTGTCGCCCGAGCGACTCCTGGACCGCCTCGTAAACGACGCCCATGCCACCGCGGCCCAGCTCGCGCACGACCCGAAACTCACCGAAGCGATCGGGAAGCGCACTGCGCAAGGGCCGATCGGTCTCCGAGCGGGTATCACGCTTCAGTTGCTCCATCATCGCCACGGTGGGAAGCAGCTTTCGAATGAGTCCGGCGTGCTCGGGATAGCGGGCCTCGTACTCGCTGATCGACGGCGCTTCACCGCCGCGACAGCGCGCCGCGAAATCCTCGGCGACTTCGTCAAACGCGTCACGTCCGCTGCCGGCGAGCGTCTCGGTCCGGCCATCAAAGGGGTTGCCGCCGTGCGACTCGTTCATTCCGCTCCCCCGTGCCCCGGCTGTCCCGCTTCCAGGGCGTTCTTGAGCCGCTCAATCGCGCGGACATACCGCTTGCTGGCGGCGGCGGGTTGGATGCCGAGTAGCGCGGCGACCTCCAGGTTGCTCAGCTCTTCGAAATGCCGCAGGGCGAGCACCTCCCGGTCCGCCGCCTCGAGACGTTCGAGCGCGCCGCGAACGCGCTCCCGCATTTCTCCGCGCTCCGCCGCGTGGCTCGGGGAGGTCAGGTCCCCCATCAGCTCGGCCATCTTCTCCGAGCTGGCCTCGGTCCCGTTGCTGCGCCCGATCGACACTTCCCTCGCCGCATCGCGCGCTTGGGCGCCGAGGTGCTGGCGGTGAACCTGGATCAGTCGCTGGATGGTCACCGTACGGAGCCAGACGTAGAAGGGCACGTCCGGGTCCGCGGCGAAGTGCGGCAAGCGCTTCAG
The DNA here is from genome assembly GCA_031291845.1 of Isosphaeraceae bacterium. Taxonomy (GTDB): domain Bacteria; phylum Planctomycetota; class Planctomycetia; order Isosphaerales; family Isosphaeraceae; genus DAIDJG01. The sequence goes on from JARLIH010000285.1 coordinate 6,331, forward strand.
GGCGTCGATGTAGGCCTCTTGCAAGACGTCGGACGTCGAGACCCGCCCCCGCAGCCGGACATCGAGTCGAAACTCGACCATCCTCCGCAACCGCTCGCGATGGAGCGACACGAGCGCCGCGAGGGGCTCGGAATCGCCCCGTCTCAGGCTGTCGACGAGCGCCTGGGTATCGCCCCCGTCTTCCGTCATCACGGCCTCGACCCGTGCGGCAACGTGCTTCTGCAAACCCATTGTAAGTGTCATGTTTCGTAAAGGGAACCAATCAACGTGTTCCGCGACGCGCTCGTGCCCTGGGCGCATTACGTCGGCACGTCGATCGACACCTTCAAGTCTTCGGGGTCCCCGCCCCCAAGACGCGGGGACCCCGTGCCGGAGACCGGTCAACCTGGCGGTTTACAGGAGGCTGTTGTTGTAGTTCTGAACCGCGGTCACGACGACCTGGTTGATCGCCGCCTGGGTCTGCGCGATCGTGACGCGGATCGTGCGCAGGAACAGGTTGGCCGAACTCGTGCTGCCGGCCGTCGGCGCCACGATGGCCGTCAACTGGCTCGTCAATGTGGCCAGGTCGGTCGCGACGGTCGACGTGGGGTTGTCGGTGCTCGCCGTGAAAGCCGATCCCAGTCCGCTGACCGCGGAATCAAGCGCTGTCTGGAGCGTCGCGACGGCCGTTGAGACCGCCGTGCTGCTGAGCCCGGTGGACCCCGAGACAGCCGTCTGCGCGGCGGCGTTAATCGACGTGCTGAATGCCTGGAAAGCGGCGGACGCGGCCTGTTTGTAGCTCTGGAGCGTTGTGGACGTGATCGTGCCGGCCGGGCTGTCGCTCAGAATCGCGCTCGTCGTCTGACTCTCGGCGGAGTGCAGGTATCCGTTAACTTCCTGATTCAAAGACAGGACGGACGCGTTGGACGAGTTGGCCAGGCCAGTCGCGGCGCTCTCAACTTCGTTCTGAAGCGTCGCCGTGTAGGTATCGATGGTTGTCGACAGGGCACTCCCGGTGTTGGTCAGGTTGCCCAAATCGGTGCTGATCGACGCGTTGAGCGACGAGACGGCCGTCGCGATCGCGCTATCGAAGGCCGTCAAGCCGGCGGCCGTCGGACCGGACGTGCTCGTCGCGGTCTGCCGCAGCGTCGCGACCGCGGCGAGGTAGGACGCGTCAAACGTCTGGAACGCCTGCCGCACGGCGGCAGCGTCCTGGTTCAGCAGACTCGATTGGGCCGCTCCTTGCCCCTGGCAGCCCCCCTGGCCCTGCCCTCCACCGGAGCCTTGCCCACCGCCGAAACCCTGGTTGATGGCGAACCCGCTCTGGCCGCTTCCCGTCGAGCCAACCCCGACCGTCAGCGCCGAGAGCACCACGCGCCCTTCCAGGTCCTCCAACGACGGACTTGCCACCCTGGCGCGGCGTCGCGCCTTCACCGGCCGGCGGCCGCCCCACAGTGCGCCGACTCGGCGCAAGATTTCTCCCGACCCATTCATGAGCTGGTCCCCCCAAGTGCTGTGACGTGCGAAAGAAGCGTCGGGACGTGTGCTCGGAGCGCTTCTGTCTCCGCCAAGCGCACCCGGAGGGAAATCCGCGCTACGGGCGGACCTGTGCACTCTCGGTTCGAAGGCACACGCGATCAAACGGTGCCCCTGCAGGTGTATAACGCAGACCGGTCGACCCGAAGACAGGGAAAAGATTTCCATGACCCGCGACACGGCGAGAGAACCGGCGCATTGATTCCCGGGTGGGCGGAGCCCGAGGAGAACCCACGTCAAGCCACGCACCGATCGGACCGACGGCGGTGCAATCCCCACGAGAATCCATCGTCCCGCGCGCGCTCGGGTCGTTCGCTAACGTTTACACTGTGCGGCGCCTCGACCTCGCTCGCCACCGTCCGCAGCGGCACCATCGCAGGAACCGGGCCCCCGACCAGAATCGCGGGCTTATACTCTGTACCCTTTAGGACTTGCAATGCGTTCGCGTTCGAATCGGGCTTGCCGAAAACAGCCGTTTCTGGGATGACAACGGGCACTCAGAAGACCGCGCGACCGGCGAGTCGATTTCCCTGCCGGCCGCTGGCCAAGAGTTTCCAGGCCACCGTTCTGGTAGCCACTTACGGCACATGACCCGATCTTCCCCGGTCTCATGCGTGCCCACAACTCTGTTGTCCAAGAAGAGGATGTTCGGCTCATGGACGGGTACATGGCGTCAAGGACGACGGATGCCACCAATCGCTCGGGAACTCACCGCCGCGATCGGGTTCAGTGGACACAGGACGCCGCTGAGCCGGTTTACCGACCGGCTGGTCCCGCGAGGTCTTTCGGAGCGGAACACTGGCCGATCCTGATCGTGGCAATTGCCGCCTTGGCCCTGCGGCTCTACGGCCTTGGACAGCGCCACGTCGTCTTCGATGAGAGCGTGATTCTCGATCCCGAAGTCCTCCGTCTCGGGCTCATCACTTACGCGCAGAAACTTTGGTTGGAGACGACATACAATCCCGGCTGGCCGATGCTGATCTGGCTCGTGCATCGAGTGGTAGGCGTCTCGACCACCTGGGCTCGCGTCCCGTCCGCGGTTTGCGGCGCACTCACGCCTGTGGCGTTTTACGCGCTGGCTCGGCAGGTGGGGCTGAGCCGGATGCCCGCTCTGCTGGCTGGCTCCGTTCTCGGCGCTGCGATCTTTCAAGTCGAGTATGGCCAGCAGATCATGCCCCACGCCGCGTTGCCGCTCGGCGCATGCGTCTGCCTCTGGCTCGTGTCGCGGCTGGCGACACTGAGCAGTTCGTTCGATCCTCGCAAAGCCCTTTTGCTGACGGCCGGGCTGATCGCAACGTTTGGCCTCATGATGTTCTTGCACAATTCAAGCTTGCTCCTCCTGCCCCTGCTTTTAGGTTACCTGGGATGGAGCGTCCGCTATCCTGTCGAAAGTTCGCCCGGCGAGTCCCCCCGAGGCTCGCGCTCCTTTGCGCTCTGCGTCTGGGTCGCGTGCGTGCTGGCGCTTGGGTTCGTGTCACTCGGCTGGTTCATCGCCAAGGCCGGACACTCTGATTGGCTCCATCTGCGGCCTTTCTTCATGACCACGTTTCGTGAAGCGCCGGACCGAGGAATTGTGTCGGACGGATTATACATCGCGGACGAGTGGTACGTGCGCGTACGGCCGGCTCGCGGTGGAACCGTGGGGGCCATCCTCGACGGGGCGTATTTCACAGCCACGCGGGTCTTCGACCTGCTGTACGGACAGTTCCGGCTGCGGGGCGAGCAGCAGTTCACGCACGGTCGCTGGACGTGGCTGCTGCCGCTGGTGATGCTGCTCCTTGTTGCACGCGGCGCGGTCAGCGCCGCGCGAGATTGGGCCGGGCGAACGGCCTCGCGATGGGTCGTCGCCGCTGGCTGCATACTAGCATTCATTATAGTGATGAGCGCATGTCGCATCTTCCCGCTCGGCGGGATCCGCCACCTGATCGTCCTCAGCCCCCTGGTGGTGCTCACGGCCGCGGTTGGGCTCCAAAGCACGTCCCGGCGCCTCTCCAGTCTGCTCGGCGCCCTCTGCCTGGTCTGGTTGGTCGGCGATGCGGCTTCCCTGCCCCGGTACTACCGCTCGACTCGTGACGAGGTCGGCAACAAACGGTTCGCGCAACTGGCGCAATACTTCGACACATATAATTTTGTCGCCGCCGACACAATCTGCTCTGAGGGGTCGTTACGCCTGGCAGCCGCCGCTCGCCCAGGCGGGCGGATGCTCGCGGCCGACGACCCCGGCTTCGCGCGTTTGACCCTCGAGCACAAGCCTTTCTTCGCCTGCGCCCTTCATGACTCAATCTTCGCCTCCGTCGAGCCGGGCAAGCCGCCCGTGGCGTCGAAGCGCTTCAGGGAACTGGCGCATCCGCTGGTCAACCTGCGTGATTACCGAGCAATACCCATCGCCTGTCCTCCCGCTCCGTTCTACTGGCTCGCCTGGACGGTCTATTACATGGAGCCCCAGAACGGCACGCAGCCGGTCGAGGTGACCGACGTCGCCCAGTGCCGGGAAACAGGTTCCGTCGCGCCTTGGGCCTTCGTCGTCCGCTTCAGCCGCCCGATTCACGCAGACATGTTCAATCGAGATTCCGTGCAACTCGTCTCCCTCGGGGCTCCGAATCCTCCCCTGATCCCCATCGACCTTCATTTTTCCGAGCCCACTCGAACGCTGACCGTGATACCGCTGAAGCCGCTCGGGGACGAACCCTATCTGCTGGCGCTGTACCGGACCATCCGCGACACCGAAGGCCATCCGCTGGATGCCAAGGGAAAGGCCTTCTACTATCATTTTCCGAGGGACCCGGCAGCCGGCGCCATACGGGTCGATCGCGGCTGGCTGATGCGCGCGGCGGAAAATGCCCAAAGCAGCAAGTTGTGAGTGGGCGACCGGCTCCCAGGAACAGGCTGGGGATGCCTTCTCGGTTTTGTTGAGACTTCTCGATGATCTCCACCACGACTCGCGGTTTCGGCTTTCCGGGCTCAGTAAGCGTCTGCGCTGACCACCTCGCCCCCGGCGCGCGTGCCCAGGGCACGGTACGTCGACAGGTCGATCGACTCCTTCAAGAACTTCACCGAGCCGTCACCAAACAAGAAGTTCCCGCCTCCGGGGTGCTGGCTGCGGAAGCCCCACTGACCGTACTGCGCGTACTTCGGGTTCAGGAGCCACGCCTTGCAGTCCGACGTGTCCGGATAGTTCGTGCCCGGGGGGAGGGGATTGGTGCCGAACCGCGGTTCGTCCTGGAGCATCAAAGCTGCGTTGATGCGAGGCACTTCATAGGCGAACCCCTGGGGCCGAGTCGTGTTGTTGCCGACGGCCGAGGAGAAGTAGCCGAAGGCGCTCCACGTGTTGAACGACCAGTCCGGGTCGTTCTTGAAACGCGACGATTCGCCGAAGAAGATCGTTCCACTCAGCCCGTCTGTGAACGCTGACGCCGCATACGCCGTGTAGTCGTCGAACGCGCCGTTGCCAACGTCCTGGTTCCAGCAGTTCGGACCCGCATAGTACGCCAGCGTGTTCCACGTACCACCCGACGCAAAGTAAGACGTCTGGGAGAACGCGTTCGGACCCGCATCGAACAGCAACGTCCGCAACTGATCGCTCGGGCATAGGTAGCTCGCGATCGTCGCGCCCAGACCCGTGCTGTTCGACGCCCCCGCGTTGACCGAACCATTGTACAGGCCGTGCGACCGAAGGCTGAAGTTAATCGCATTGTAGACCGGCGACTGGTCCAGCGCCCCCAAGATCAGCGCCAGCATCCCGAAGTCGCGCGTCGCACCCGGACCATCCAGGTACGAACCACCGCAGTACGTCACACCGTCCAAGGGATTGTATTCCACCGCACCGAGCGGGAAGACCCCGTGGGCACTCTCGTAGTTGTTCAGCGCCAGACCGATCTGCTTCAGGTTGTTCACGCACTGTGTCCGACGCGCTGCCTCACGCGCTGACTGCACGGCCGGGAGCAGCAGGGCGACCAACACCCCGATGATCGCGATCACCACCAACAGCTCGATCAACGTGAAGCCGCGCGCTAACGACCGCCCTGGTGACGACATCGTCATGGCGGTCCTCTCGGCGGTCGAGACCCTTGGGAGAAGATACGGCAATCGACGGCCTATTTCGAGGAACGTCCGGTCCGATCCTCGGCTCCTTGTTCAAGTCTAACACAGGTAAAACGGACGGCGTAAGACGCGCTGATCCGTCCCTCCGAGGGCGGCTTTCGACGGAACGCACCAACGAACGAGGGGGCGGTCGCTTCCGGTCGCTAGAAGCCGCCCCCTCGTCGATACCGACGACTCGTTTTGACACGCGCCCGGGCAGGCGCTATTCCGGCCGACCGCCGCCGGGAGGGCCGCCGCCCGGAGGACCACCACCGGGAGGTCCGAAGCCGCGCGGACCGCGCTCCCGCAATTGCCTGAGCTGGGCCTGCTGTTCCGGGTTGAGGATCTCGTTCAGCTTCGAGTCGACATCCTTCTGAAGTCTCTGGACTCGCGACCGTTGATCCGCCGAGAGGCCGAGACGTTGCTGGAGGGGAGCCGGCAGAACCTGCCCCGGTGCGCCGAAGGGCATGGGACCACCGGGTGGCGGGGGCCCGAACCCGGGTTCGCCCCGCCGGTTGTTCGCCGACTCGCGGGCCGCCAGGGCGGTGAGCTCCTCCTTCGTGACAACGCCGTCTTTGTTGGCGTCAGCCCGATCGAACAGGCGTCCTAAGCGCTCGTCGGTCATCTCGGCCTTCGCGATCTTGCCGTCTTTGTCCTTATCGAAGGCCAGCATCTGCTCGACGAACGTGTCTACGTCGGCCGAGTTCTGCGCCTGGCCCCGTCCGCCGCCCGGTCGTTGCGCGGCGACGAACGACACCCCCAAGCCAAGGAAGATCACACCGAAAATCAAAGATCGTCTCATCATAAGTGTCGCCTCACCGAGGTTGGGAACGCGGGAATGGATTGCAACGCGAGTCAGCGCGAAGTCGTCCTGCGCCCGCTGGACCGGTCATCGGGCGTGCGGCCGAGCACGATGTCGAAGCGTGCGGCGTACTCACCGATCTTCGATCCCGGGATCGGCTTGAAGTCGACCATGAGCAGTTCCCGCTCGATCAGCCCGCCCGCCTCACTCACGATATGATCCACGTCATTGCCGGGATGTCCGGCGATCATGAACTGCGTCGTCAAGAGCTCGCGGTCCCCCTTCTTGACCTTGACGTGGATGTGAGGAGCCGGACGCCCGGGGTAGGGAACCGGCTTGATCGTGCGGAAGCGATACTCACCCGTCGAGCCGGTCGTGAAGTGGCCGAAACCCTGGAAGTTGCGGTCGCGCTGGTCGGGCTTGGCCAGGCTGTCCGCCGTGTGCAGGTAGACCTGGTTCGCGTCGCACTGCCAGATCTCGATCGTCGCGTCGCGGATCGGGCTTCCGCTCGGCCCCAGGATGCGACCAGTCAGGTGCGTGATCTCGCCGACGGCGGGCGTGATGGCGTCGTTGATCACGATCAGGTCGTTGTCGGTGTCGAGGGGAAGCCGGTCCGGATAGAACGGCCCCTCCGTCATCGGCGGCGTGCGGGCCAGCTCTTCGGCGAACGCCCCGCGCACGTTGTACGCGGCCGCGCCGAGTGCCAGGGAACTGATGAACAGGCGACGGGTCGGACGAGCGTTCGACAGACTCAAGGGGCGTCGCTCCTGCAAAAAAAGGGGGGGGTCGCAATTCTCCTTCGTCCAGTAACGCACGCGCGGAGGCCGCGGAGACAAAAGACGCCGGCCGGTACGTCGATTTGCGACGTCGTTCCCAGCCCCGGCCGGGGCGCCGAGTGGTTCGCCAGGGACGTGAGTCCTTGGTGCTGGCGCACGCCCCTGGCTAACGACTGACCGCCGCATTCCGGGGCTCGGGGCCGCCGACCGCACCCCCAACCACGTGAAGGCCCGTAAAACGGCGCGGCAACCTACTGGCCGGTCGGTCAGTCGCAATCTATGATCGGAGCAACGCAGCCATCCCACCCCACCAACGTATGAGCCTGCCATGCCCCCGACCCACCGCCGCGGTTTTCTCAAGACGGCGGCCCTTGCCGCAGTAACCAGTCCGCTGACCCTTTGCCGGCGCGCGGACGCGATCCCGCCGATCGGCCGCACGCGGCCAAGCCATCTGAAGCTGAGCCTGGCGGCTTACTCCTACCGCCAGTACCTCGACGTGAAGAAGCCGAAGATGGACCTCTTCGACTTCGTGAACCTCGCGGCCGACATGGGGCTCGACGGCGTCGAGCTGACCTCGTACTACTTCCCGGCGGACGTGTCGGTTGATTATCTCCATCGCCTGAAGCAGCATGCCTTCCGCCTCGGTCTGGACGTTTCGGGCACTTCGGTCGGCAACAACTTCTGCGTCCCCGCGGGACCTGCCAGAGAGAAGCAGTTGGAGCTGGTCCGGACGTGGGTCGACCGCGCGGCCGAGCTCGACGCCCCCGTGATCCGGATCTTCGCCGGAAGCGTCGCGAAGGGGGACACGGAAGAAAAGGCGGTCGCGCTCGCCATTGAAGGGATCAAGGCCGCGCTGCCGTACGCGGCCGAAAAGGGAGTCTCGCTCGCGCTCGAGAACCATGGCGGCATCACCGCCACCCCGGCCCAGATCCTCAAGCTCGTGCAGGCCGTCGATGCCCCGAACTTCGGCGTAAACCTCGACACGGGCAACTTTCACGGCGAAGACCCCTACGCCGACCTCGCGCAGCTCGCCCCGTACGCGATCAACGTGCAGGTCAAGACCGAGATCTCCCCCAAGGGCCGGAAGCCGGAGGAGGCCGACCTCGCCCGGGTCATCGGCGTGTTGCGTGAGGCGCGGTACGCGGGCTACGTCGTGCTCGAGTACGAGGCGGCCGAAGATCCGATGACGGCCGTGCCCCGGCACATCAAGGCGCTGCGGCAGGTGCTTGGCGCGTAATGCGCACGTAGGGGGCAACGTCGTCCGCGATGGTCAGCGAGGCGTCGCGCGCGACGTTGTCGGGGGCCGTCGCGGCGGCCCGCCGTGCTGCGCTCAGCGCCTCGCCCGCCCGCGCGTCGTCCTGCTCCAGGGCGGCCAGGCCGAAATGGGCCTCGAACAGGCCGGCGTCGGCCGCGATCGCCTCATGATAGGCCGCCCGGGCGGCGTCGAAATTTCCTTCGATGAGGTGCGTGAGCGCGACCCTCGCCGTGCGGAGGGCCGGGGTCGGCGGCTCGACCGACCGGGCCCAAAGCGCACGGGCCCGCGCGGGCTCACCCAGGTGCAATCGCAGCAGGGCCAGGCGGTCGGCCACGTCCCAAGGCCTCGGATCGGTCGGATACGCCCGCTCCAGGAAGTCGGCGGCCGACCGGACTCGCCCCCGGTCGAGCAACGCTTTGATCGTGCGGTCGAGCTCGCTCAGGTTCGCCCAGGTGCGCGGCGGCTCTGGGCCGAGCTGTTCGACGAGCGCAGCCCGGTCCGAGGCAATCCCGGCCTGGGTCTGCGCCTGTTGCGAATTCAGCGGCGGAACGTTTACGAGGTCGTCGAGCAGCGGCAGTGCCTCCTCGCCCATCCCTCGCGTGCGGTTGAAAACGATCTCACCGAGCTCCAGGAGAGTCAAGAAATCGTGGGGCGAGACCTCCAGCGCCCGCCGAAAGGCATAGGTCGCGCGGAAGACCGAGAGATCGAAAACAGGGTTGTACGGCAATCGGTACCGGGCCGTTGGCGACAATGCGCCGCGCGACAGCTCGATCTGCCCCTGGACCTTCCAACCGTCCAGCCCTCGCGGGTCCGCTTGCTCGATTCGCCGTGCGTAGTCGAGCCCGAGCCAAACTAGCGGCCGCGCACGACCCGCCAATTGCCGCTCCTGGAGCTGCGCCACGCACTTGCTCAGCGCCTTGGCTGCGGCCAGAAGCGCGGGGTTCCCCTGTGGGTCGGTGTCTCCCGACGGCCGGAAGTGCCGCGCGCCGAAGTCCACTTCGTAGGCCTGCACGGCCTTCGGGTACGAGTCGTGGACGTAGATCGAGGCCACCGGATCGAACCAAACGCAGCGCCAGTGGGAGCTGCCCAGCAAGGCGCCGGCGAGCACGGCTTCCTCGTTGTGGCCGACGAGAATCGCCGGCCGTTCGCCGTCTCCCAGCGCGCGGTCCCAGTTCGGGTCGTTCGTCAAGATCCTCCTGTGCAGCTCGTTGTAGCGCTGAAACAGGTCGGGCCCGATCACCTCGAGCCGGGCGTCGGCGAAGACCTTGCGTTTCGGTCCGTGGTAATACTCGTAGAGCGAGGCATGACCAATATGGTAGGTGAGCAGCCGAGTGGGCATGTCCGGCCGCCCGGCGAACTGCGCCGCGGCGTGCGGGTACCAGAGCGCCTCCTCTCCCAGCCCGATCGTGCGGCCCTCACGGGTCCAGCCGTAGAACTGCCCGCTCGCGACCAGCGCGAAGACCACGGCGATCGCGCCGAAGGCAAGCAACCGGTAGGCCGCCGCGAACCGGGCGGGCGTCTGCCGTTCCTGCCAGTTCCGCCGCCGGATCGCCGCGGCCCATTCGCCGAAATTCCAGGCCGTGACGGTCCCCACCACCGCCGCGAACTGGTGGCTGTTGCGCGTCGCCTGCCAGCTCAGATAGCTGAACGCGCCAAAGAGCAACAGCCGGAGCGGGCTCAAGCCCACCGCGGGTTCAACAGGGGTAGGGGGGGTTGGGGCGGATTTTGATTTCCGGGCCTTCCTGGGTTTCGGCTCGCTCCCCACGTCCTGCGCAACGGCCGGTTCGGGCCCCGGGTGCATGCGAACCCACGCGGCCCACGCCAGCGGAACCAGAAAGCTCAAACCACCCAGGAACATCGTCGCCAGGTGGATCTGGAGCGGCAGGTTGTGCAGACCACCCGTGCGCTTGATGAACAGCGGGATCGGCGTCAGCTCGGCGATCAGCTCGGAGAAGATCGGGTTGCGCATCGTCTGCGCGAGCTGGAGCGGGTACAGCGCCCCGAGGATCCCGTACGGGTTCACGAGGCACGCGAGGAAGGTCAACGCACACGCCGTCGCGGCGATGCGCCACCAGCGGCTCCGTCCCTGCGCGAAGGCGCCGGGCCGGAGTGCGGCGTCCACCAGGGCAAACGTCAGCACGATCGGGCCGAGGACGAACAGGCCGTGCGAATTGACCCACAATAGCTCCACAACGGGCAGCACGAGCGCCAACCAGGGCCTGTGCTGCCAGCGACACAATACGGCGAGGAACACGGACAGGTACAACAGAGAGAGCGTCTCGGGCCGTACGTACATCCGGCCGCCGAGGAGCAACAGCGCCGGCAGCCAGGCGATCAGCATCACCCAGACGGGCCAGTCGCGCCGGCGGGCCGTGACGAGCAGCAAGACCGCCGCGCAGGTGACCGCGCATTTCGCCAGGTTGAGCCCGGGGACTCCCCAGTGGGCGTAGATCCAACTGATCGCCACCTGGAAGCCCCAGTGCAGGTCGAACCAGGGCGCGTTCGGGACGGTGTACGTGTACAGGTCGGTCGTCGGCACCTGTCCGGTCTGGCGGATCAGGTCGCCGGTCCGCAAGTGCCACCAGAAGTCCGTGTCCTTCAGGGGAAAGACGCCGAGCAGGAACGTGAGCGCAAGGAAGCAGGCGATGAGCCCCCAGTCGGCCAGGCGGAGCGCGAACGACGTGGTCTCGGGGTCCGCCAACGGCTTTGGCTTCGCGACCGCCTTCGAGCGAGCTTTTTTCGCGGGAGGGCTCTCCGACGGCATCAGGCGTCTCCGGACCGTAACGGAAAATACGATGAGAATCAGAATGAGAGCGAATCGTTCCAGTTTAGCCCGCCCGACGCGCCGGGGTCGAGGGGAGCGGCGGGCCGGCGGCAAGGTCACGGGCCCGTTGAAAACCGAGCGGGCCGGTGCTAACTTCAGGCCGATTCCCGGCGTTCGCCGGGGCGCTGCGTTCGATCCCGCACGGGAGAGGAGGTCGTCATGAAACGTACCTGGTGGGGCATCTTGGGCGTCTTGGGGCTCGGGCTCGTTGTCGCTTCGGGCGCACGGGCGGCCGAGTCGGCGGCCGACCTGAAAGTGGGGGACAAGGCCCCCGAGTTCTCGCTTCCGGGCACCGACGGCAAGACCTACACGCTGGCCGACTTCAAGGGGAAGAAGGCGGTCATCCTGGCGTGGTTCCCGAAAGCCTTCACGGGGGGCTGCACCAAGGAGTGCAAGTCGATCCGCGCCAACAGCGACTCGCTCAAGAAGCTGAACATCGCCTATTTCACCGCCAGCGTCGACGAGCCCGACTACAACAAGAAGTTTGCTGAGTCGCTCGACCTCGACTACCCGATCCTGAGCGACCCGAGCAAGAAGGTGGCCGAGGCCTACGGCGTTGTCCACTCCGGACGTCCGGTCCCCGAGCGCTGGACGTTCTACATCGACAAGGAAGGCATCATCAAGGCGATCGACAAGGGCGTGCAGAAGCGGACCGAGCAGGCCGGCGGCGACATCGCCGATA
>JARLIH010000286.1 GCA_031291845.1 Isosphaeraceae bacterium
GAGCCAGAGTAGTCTGACGGGCGTGAATTCCAGCGCGTTCTATCAAGTGTCCGGCGCAGCGGGCACCACGGGCCTCGTCAGCGCCGGCGGAACCGGCGGCTGTCAGCGCCGGTAGATTTCGTTCGCGCGGCTCGCGACGAGCGGGCCGCGCCCTTCCTGCAAATCCCGCCATCGATCCCGCCCCATATTGACGATCTCGCCTATGTGGTCACCGCCGGCTTGGAACCGCGACCATGATCGGTTAAAATACAACAATCGTTGAACGTCGGCCCAGCCACACTCCTGCGAGGTCGAGGACGGCATGCACCTTCGCCTTGTCGGCTTCGTCGCGGCATTGCTCGTGGTCGCTCGCCCCGCGTCGGCGGGTCCGGAAGCGAGCGCGCTGGAACGGTTCGAAAAGAACGTGCGGCCGCTTCTGGCAGCCAAGTGCTGGCAATGTCACGGGCCCGAAAAACGTAAGGGGGGCTTGCGACTCGACTCGGCCGAGGGACTGGCGGCTGGTGGCGACTCCGGGCCTGCCGTCGTGGCCGGTCGGCCGCAGGACAGCCGGCTCATCCAGGCCGTGCGCTATGGCGACGACCTGAAGTTGCCTCCAAAAGGAAAGCTCAGCGACCTGGAGGTGTCCGAGCTGACAGAGTGGGTTCGCCAGGGGGCCGTCTGGCCCGTCGGACCGGTGTCGCAAACGGTTCCGTTCGCCGGTGAATCCGCAACCTCGCGCGCGCCAGGGAACGCGCCACCGTTCTGGGCGTTTCAGCCGCCGCGCGACCCGCACCCGCCCGCCGTTCGGGACTCCGGCTGGCCGCGGTCGGCGCTTGATACGTTTGTGCTGGCCGGCCTCGAACGGAAGGGGCTCGCGCCGGCCCCCCAGGCTCAGAAGAGGGCGCTGATCCGCCGCGCCACGTTCGATCTGACGGGGGTTCCGCCCACGACCGGAGAGGTTGAGTCTTTCCTGGCGGACGAAACGCCCGAGGCCTTTGCACGCGTCGTCGATCGGCTCCTCGCCTCGCCGCGCTACGGCGAGCGTTGGGGCCGGCATTGGCTCGACCTGGCGCGGTATGCCGACTCGAACGGGATGGATGAGAACGTCGCCTATGCCAACGCCTTTCGCTACCGCGACTACGTCATCGCCGCCTTCAACGCCGACAAGCCCTACGACCGGTTTCTCCGCGAGCAGCTTGCCGGCGACCTCTCGGAGGGCGAGGCAGGCTACGAGCGGCTAACGGCGACCGGGTTTCTCGTGATCGGTCCGAAGATGCTCGCCGAGGACGACCCCGTGAAGATGGAGATGGATATCATCGACGAGCAGGTCGACACCGTCGGTCGCGTCGTGATGGGCCTGACCCTCGGCTGCGCGCGGTGTCACGACCACAAGTTCGACCCAATTACGACGGCCGACTACTACGGGTTGGCCGGGATCTTCAAGTCGACGAAGTCGATGCAGAACCACAAGGTCGTCGCCTTGTGGAACGAGCTTCCGCTGGCCACGGCCAGCGAGCGGGCCGCCGCCGACGCGCACAAGGCCGAGGTTGCTCGGCGGACGGCCGCGATCCAGGCGGTTGTCGATCGCGCCAGGGGCGAACTGACGAAGGAGTCGCGCGCTCGGGTTGCCGACTATCTCGTGGCGGCGTGGCCGCTCGAACGCTTCGAGCGGCTCCGGAAGACCGTTCCCACTCCCGACGGGTCCGAGCCCGGCGCGTTGATCCGGGAGGCGGAGGCGTTCGACCGAGGGAACGTGATCCGGGACAGCACAGCGTACGGCCAGGGGATCGGCGTGATCCTGAACCGCGGCGAGCTGCCGAACTGGGTCGAATACGACGTCGATGTTCCAGCGGGGACTTATCAGGTCGCCCTGCGGTATGCGGCGGCGGAGGCGCGTCCAGTTCGCCTCAGCATCAACGGCGTGCTAGCGCACGCGAGAGCCGCCGCCAGTGCGACGGGATCCTGGCTGCCGGACGGCCAGCGCTGGGCCTCGGAAGGGATCGTACCGCTCGGCGCGGGACGGGCAACGATCCGGCTGGAGTGCGACGGACCATTTCCCCACTTCGACAAGCTGGCGTTCGTGCCTCGCCCGCTGCCCGAGGGGCTCGAAGCCGCGGACTTGAAGACGGCCGACGAGCGCGCACGGGAGCACGGCCTGAACCCCCGGCTGCTCGAGCGCTGGAAGGACTTCATCGCTCGTTCCCAGGCTGATTCCGGCTCGATCTTCCACGCTGCACGCGACCGCCATGCGATCGAACCCGCCGTCAGGGCCGCGCTCGAACGGGAACCGGTGCCCACGTCCAGCGAAGCCCTGGCGAGTCGATACCAGGAGCTGTTCGACGAGGCGGGGAAGGCCGACGCAGACCGCCGGGCCAAGGAGCCCGTGCTCGCGGCCTTTGGGCGGGTCCTCGATGATCCGTCAGGTCCGTTCGCCTTGCCAATGGATGCCGAGGCGCTGTTTCCCGATGAGACGGCACGGGAGCTCAAGCGTCTGCGCGTGGAGCTGGTCGAGCTTGAGAAGAAGGCGCCTGTCATCCGTCAGGCGATGGGAGTGTCGGAGCAATCGGCGACCAACCTGCGGATCCACATTCGCGGGAGTCACCTCACGCTGGGCGCTGAAGTCCCCCGACGGTTCCCAGAAATCCTCGCCGGGACACGGCAAGAGCCGATCGGAGCTAAGCAGAGCGGCCGCAAGGAGCTCGCGGAATGGCTGACGCGGGCCGACCACCCCTTGACGGCGCGGGTCATGGTCAATCGGATCTGGCTCGGCCACTTCGGCGCGGGACTCGTGGGGTCGGCCGACAACTTCGGCCGCCTCGGCGAACGCCCGACGCACCCCGAGCTGCTCGACTGGCTTGCGCGGCGGTTTGTGGAATCGGGTTGGTCCGTGAAGGCGATGCACCGGCTAATCATGCTGTCGAGCACCTACGAGATGAGCACGCAGTACGACGCCAAGGCTGCTTTGGCGGACCCCGACAACCGGTTGCATTGGCGGATGAGCCGGCGCCGGCTGGAGGCCGAAGCCGTACGCGATGCGCTTCTGGCCGTCAGCGGCGAGCTCGACGCGACGATGGGGGGCTCGCTCTTGAAGACGGCGAACCACGCCTATGTGAACTCGACGGGCCCGCGCGGCGAGGTGCTGTATGACGCTAACCGCCGGTCGGTCTATCTGCCGGTGATCCGCAGTGGCTTGTACGACGTGTTCCAGGCGTTCGATTTCGCCGATCCGAGCAGTTCGACGGGCCAGCGCGTGCCGACGACGGTCGCCCCCCAAGCGCTCTTCATGCTAAACGACCGACTCGTTCTACGGTGCGCTGAGGCGATGGCTCGGCGCTTGCTGAACGACGCGGCTCTGGACGACGCCGGACGCGTGCGCGAGGCCTATCTCCGGGCGTACGGCCGTCCGCCGGAGGATCAAGAGCGCGTGCGCGCCTTGGCGTACCTTCGCCGGTTCGATGACGCGCTGGCGACGGAGGCGGTCGCCCCGCAGTCGCGGACGGCTCGTGCCTGGCAGGAACTCTGTCACGCGATCCTGGCTGCCAGCGAGTTTCTTTACCTCGATTGAACCGAGGGACTGCTCTCATGAACGCGCACTGGCGAGAGTCGAGCTCCGGGGTACTATCGCGCCGGGAGTTACTCCGCAGCGCAGGGGGTGGGTTCGCCGCCCTGGCGCTGGCCGGGCTGCTGGCGGACGAAGCGTGCGGTGCTGGTGACCCGGACCCCCGCAACCCGCTGGCCGCGCGCCCGCCCCACTTCCCGGCCAGGGCGAAGCGCGTGATCTTCCTGTTCATGCACGGCGGCCCGTCCCAGGTCGACACGTTCGACCACAAGCCGCTCCTCGACCGCGATCACGGCAAACCGCTCCCGTTCGCGAAGCCCCGAGTGGTCTCGAGCGAGACGGGGAACCTGTTGCGCTCGCCTTTCCGTTTCCGTCGCCACGGGGCCAGCGGCATCGCGGTGAGCGAGCTGTTCCCGCACCTCTCGGCGCACGTCGACGACCTCTGCATGATCAACTCGATGCACGGGTCCAACTCCCGCCACGGGGGCGCGCTGCTCGAGCTGCATACCGGCAGCGATACGTTCGTGCGGCCGAGCATGGGCTCGTGGATCACCTACGGCCTTGGGACCGAGAACCAGAACCTGCCCGGGTTCATCACGGTTTGTCCGAACCTCAGCCACGGGGGCGTCAATAATTGGAGCTCGGCATTCTTACCCGCCGTGTACCAGGGGACGCCGATCGGCAGCACCGGGATCCCCTCGGATCAAGCGAGAATCCCGTTTATCACCAACCCGTCGAAATCGCGGGGGTTGCAGCGGACCGGCCTGGATTTCGTGCAGGAGATGAACCGCGATTACCTGGATCGGTCGGGTCCGGACCAGGCTCTCGAAGGCCGCATCGCCTCCTTCGAGCTCGCGTTTCGCATGCAGGCGGCTGCACCGGAAGTGCAGGACATCACCGGGGAGTCGGCGGCGACGCTCCAGCTTTATGGGTTCGACGACGTTGCGACGCGTGACTTCGGCCGGCAGTGCCTGATGGCACGCCGGTTTGCCGAGCGCGGGGTCCGCTTCGTGCAGGTCTCGCACAGCTACAAATGGGACCAGCACGGCGGCTTGCGCAAGGACATGACTCGCAACGCCTACGAGATCGATCGTCCGATCGCGGGTCTGCTGGCCGACCTCAAGTCGCGCGGTTTGCTCGACGACACGCTCGTGCTCTGGGGCGGCGAGTTCGGGCGGACTCCCACCTCCCAAGGAGACGATGGGCGCGACCACAATCCCCACGGGTACACGATGTGGCTCGCAGGCGGCGGCGTGAAGGCGGGGTACGTCCATGGCCGGACCGACGATTACGGCTACTACGCGATCGACGACAAGGTCCACGTGCACGACCTGCACGCCACGATCCTTCACTTGCTGGGCCTGGAGCACACCAAGCTGACCTATCGTTATGCGGGGCGTGATTTCCGGCTCACCGACGTCCACGGTGAGGTTGTGAACGAGATTATCGGTTGACCCCTTCGGAGGCGTCCGTTCCAGTGGCGCGCGACCGTCAGTTGCATAGCCCGACCCGGCGTGCGAGAGTTTGATGAACCCTCCGTTAGCGAGGCCCTCCCGATGGCGCCGACGACATCGATCAAGAATCCCCTGTGCGGGGCCTCGCGGCGAGACGTCCTGAGAGCGGGCGGCTTGAGCCTGCTGGGTCTGTCGCTGCCGGGTGCGCTTGCGGCGGAGGAGCGATCGAAGGGACGGGCGAGGGCCAAGGCGGTCATTTTCTACCATCACTACGGCGCGCCCAGCCACATCGACACGTTCGACCCGAAGCCAAAGGCCCCGGCCGAGATCCGCGGGGAGTTCGCGACGATCGAGTCGGCAGCGCCCGGGTTCCGCGTCACGGAGATCATGCCGAGGATTGCCCGGGTCTGCGACCGCTTGGCCGTGGTACGGACGATGAGTCACAGCACGGTCAATCACAACCCGGGGGTCTACCTCGCGATCACCGGGCGGACTTCGGTGCGCGATCAGGTGCAGGTCGGGGCGTCGGTGAACGACTGGCCGAACTACGGCGCGGTGGTCTCGAAGTTCATGCCGGGCGCCGGCGCCATTCCCGATGCGGTGCAGGTTCCGCATTACGCCTTCGATCAGGTCTACCGCTGTCCCGGGCAGACGGGCGGATTCCTCGGCGGAGCTTACGACCCCCTGGTAGTTCCACGCGACCCCAGCCGCCCCGACTTCCGGTTCGCCGAGTTCGACCTTTCGGTGACCGGCCAACACCTCGACGATCGCCGCAGGCTGCTGGCGAGCATCGACAGCAGGTCGGCTGAGGCCGAGGAGTGCGCTTCGCTCCGTGGCTGGAACAGCTACCACGACCGTGCCTTCGCCTTGCTGACGTCGTCGGCGACGCGTCGCGCGTTCGACCTCTCGCTCGAGCCCGATCGCGTGCGCGACCGTTACGGCCGTCACAAGACGGGCCAGTCGCTGCTGCTCGCGCGCCGGCTGGTCGAGGCCGGGGTGCGGTTCGTGACCGTCTTCAGCGGCTCGAATCCCGGCGACGGCTGGGACACCCACAAGGACAACTTCGAGCGTCTGAAGAACAAGCTCATGCCTCCGGAAGACGAAGGGTTCTCCGCACTCGTGGAGGATCTCGATGAGCGCGGGTTGCTCGCCCACACACTTGTCGTCTGGTCGGGCGAGTTCGGCCGTAATCCGCACGTCGGCCGGCCGAACCCGGCCGTGAACAACATCGGTCCCGGCGGCCGCGATCACTGGTCGCGCTGCTACTCGCTGGTATTTGCGGGTGCTGGTGTGAAGCGCGGCTTCGTATACGGGGAGAGCGACCGGATCGCCGAATACCCCGCCGCCCGAGCTCACACACCCGGCGACCTGGCCGCGACCGTATTCTGGGCCTTGGGTCTTGACCACCACGCCGAGATCCGCGATCAGCTCGGCCGCCCGTTCCGGCTGGCCGACGGCGAGCCGATCACCGGCCTCTTCGTGTGATCCGCCGAACGACTTCCCGTCCGACCGTTTTCGCGAATCGGCCGGTCGGTTGGGTGAGATGGAACTTTCCGACCCAGCCATCGGGTTTTCGGTCGATCGCGGGCGAGAACCTGCTTCGAAAACAGAGAAACCCTGGTTTGCCAGGGTTTTTGTCTTCAGTACACCCGAGAGGATTCGAACCTCTAACCTTCGGTTCCGTAGACCGATGCTCTATCCAATTGAGCTACGGGTGCCTTACGCGGGAGGCACATTCGACCTCCACATGGTAGCGGATTCCTGGCTCGATCGCAAACCCTAAGCCTGAAAAAAGGGCTGGGAGTCGGATGAGAATCTTCTCATGCCGCGAGCATGGTCCCAGCGCGGGCTGTTGGCGGGAGTCACCGGGCTATGGTCGAGATGGCCCGGAGATCCGTACCGGTTCCACCGTCAACAGGCCGCCGGACACCATGGGACCTAGCTCTGCCAGGAACGACTGAATCCGGTCCGGGTGGTCCACAATTTCAATCACGACGGGCGTGTCCACGAACTGGTACTCGCTGGCGGCGTCGTGGACGCGCGCATGCTCCCCGTAGCTGAACAAGACCGGAAAGACGGATGCGCCAGCGAGGCCCACGGCTCGCGCCGAAGCAACGACGGCCTCGTACACCGGCTGCCCGTCCCAGCGATCGCCGGAGTTCACGTAGATCCGCAGCAGAGTCGCGGAAATCGTCGTCATTGCGGGGGCTCCTCGCGCTCCGGCATGGCCGCGGCCGTTTGTTTTTCTCGGCCATCGACCTCCGTCAGTCCTCGCGCTAGCATGGTCCCCATGGTCACCGCGACGAGCCCCGCGGCGACGCTTCCCGCCACATTCGTCAGGGACAGCCAACGCTCCCCACGCTCCCAGAGAGTCAACGACTCGTAGGCGAACGTCGAGAAGGTGGTATATCCGCCCAGGAAGCCGACGAGCGCAAACAGACGCACGCTGGGGTGGGGCAACCAGCGGGCGAGCAGCGTCGTCAAGAAACCGATCGCGAACGCGCCGGAGACGTTGATGACGAACGTCGCCCACGGGAACTGCGGGCTGGCCCAACGGCTCATCCAGGCTCCCAGCCAATAGCGCGCGTTGACCCCCAGGGCGCCACCGACGGACAACGCGAAAACACGCCAACCGGTTCCCAAGAGCAAGTCTCCCACTGCTAGCCCCACCGCGGGTCTTCCAGCGCGTCGGAACGGTGAACCCGGTCGGTACCCGCTTGAGAATCGCCGCTCTCGGGGTCATTCTGCAAGGCGCACGTGTCGGAGGTCAGGCATTTCCAGGGAGTCGTCGATCCATGAATCGATTGCAGGGCAAGGTCGCGATCGTCACGGGGGCAGGAGCCGGAATCGGCCGTGCGACGGCCGAACTATTTGCCGAGGAGGGCGCGTCCGTCACGATCGCGGAAGTCGACCCGAAAAGCGGGGCGGAGACTGCGAACGCAATCTGCCGGAGTGGCGGGCAGGCGATCTTCGTCGCGACGGATGTCGCCGATGAGTCGAGCGTTCAGCGGATGGTGGCCGAAACCGTGCGGGAATTCGGCCGGATCGATGTGCTCGTCAATAACGCGGTCGTTTTCGTGCTGCGAGGAATCGAGGCCACGCCCGAAGAGTGGCGGCGCAGCTTCGACGTCAACGTCATGGGGCCGGCCCTCGTCGCCAAGCACGCCGTGCCCGAGATGCGCAAGGTCGGCGGCGGAGCCATCGTGAATCTGGGCTCGATCTCCAGCTTCATCGCCCAGCCACAGCACGCGACGTACAACTCCGCGAAGGCGGCCGTCTCTTCGATGACCCGGTGCATGGCGCTCGACCTCGCGAAAGACAACATCCGGGTCAACGCCGCATGTCCCGGCGCGGTTTGGACCCAGATCGTCGAGGGCCGCTGCCGAGAGGCCGGCATGGACCGCGCTGCCGCCGAGGCTGATCCGGCGTGGGGCGGCGCCCACATCCTCAAGCGGATCGCCGACCCGCGCGAGATCGCGTACGCGATTCTCTTCCTCGCCTCTGATGAAGCCTCATTCGTCACCGGATCGAACATGATGGTTGACGGGGGGTATACGGCGCTATGATCGGATGCTGTTATCTCCGGTTTTATCGATTCTGGGCTGCCTGCGTTCTCGTCTTCGCGCTCGTGCCCGACCCGATAGTGCACGGCGAAGAGGCCCCACCTGACGTCACGACGACGCCCCCTTACGACGACTTCTACGTCATCCCGCTCAGGGTCCACGTGCTGACGTCGAAAGAGCTGAGCGACGTCGACTGCCGTCTCTCCGATAGCGACGTATCCCGGGTCCTCTCGAAGGTCAATGCGATCTGGCACAGGGCGGGAATCCACTGGGGGCTGGAGTCCCTGCGGCGCGAGCCGGCGGCTCGCGAGCCTCGCTTCAAGCTCGCGCGCGACCTCGACGGTCCGGGCAACCTCGGGCTGTTCCGGCTCTTGATGCCCGAGGAAAGCCGTCACTTCGCCGGCCTGCACGTCTATTACATCCACAAGTTTGCAGTCAACGGAGTCTGGCTGGGAGAGGGTATCGCGTTCGTGCAGGAAACGGCCGCGCTTCGGCCCGTGGAGGGAGGCATCGATGAGCCGTTGCCGCGCGTCACGGCCCACGAACTCGGACATGGGCTGGGCCTATCCCATCGCCAGGACCGGACGAACTTACTTGCCTCCGGTACGACCGGCACACTGCTTAACACCGAGGAGGTCAAGACCGCGCGGAGCCACGCCGCGCGGCTCGACGGTTCCAGGACCGTCGCCGCGCTCAGGGCTGCGGCTGAGGAGGCCGAGTCGAAGCAAGACGACGGGCAGGCGCTTCTCTCCTGGAGGTGGCTTGCCGAAGTGCCGGGGCAGGGGAGCGACGAAGCCCGTAAGAACGTGGATCGGCTGGAAGGACGCCGCCGCGGCAAGTGAAGATTGCCGCGGACGGCCATCCGTTTGGTCGAGGTGTCGCCAGTTAGCGGCAAGCCTTCAAGAACGCGACGAGATCGGCCAGTTCCTGCTTGCTCAGTTGTTGGTCGAGTCCCGCGGGCATCACGGAGACAGTGCCGGGACGCATCTCCTCGATTTCACGACGCGGCACGCGGGCTTGCTCGTTCGGTCCGGTCGCCAGCAACAGCTCGTCGCTCGATTCCGTCAAGACGATCCCGCTGACGATCTTGCCGTCACGCATCGCGAGCGCCACCGGCTCGAAGCTGCGAACGAAGCTCGCGCTCGGGAAAACGATTGCCTCGAGCAAGTCGCGCTCCACGCGAATCTGGCCGATACGCGTCAGGTCGGGGCCGACCTTGCCCCCGACGTAGCCGATCGAGTGGCACGACGAGCAGGCCGCCTTTGTGCTATTGAAGACCGCTTGGCCGCGGCGCACGTCGCCCGTCGAGAGCGTCCCGGCGAGCTCGTCGAGCCGAGTCTTCTGCTTTGCCACTTCGGCCCCCAGCGCGGCGTAGAGGATTTCCGCGTCCTTTTGCACGGGGGGCCCGAACTTGGCGAGCCGCGGCTTGAGCGTGTCGACACGGAGCGTAGCCTTCGCGGGCGAACGCGACAGCGCCGAGACGAGCGCGCGGCCGATTTCCTCATCCGTCGTCTGCGCGTACGCGCCCAGCAGGCGTTCCAGCTCGAGCGGTCCCACGGCGGCGACCGAGTCCAGAAGCTGGGTGAGTTGGACCTTCGACAGTTTCGAGCGTCCGAGCACGTCGGCGGCGAGAGTTCGGACGGCCACCGGTTGCTCGCCCGCCAGTTGCTCGCGAAGAAACGTGAATACCTCATCCGCGACGTCCGATAGCCCCCCGGGCAGCGAGGCCAGCGCATCGAGTCGCAGCGGACCGTCCGCCTTCGTGCTGCGCGCAATGCGCAAGAGACCTGGAGCGACGGTTGCGGCCGGCGGCCCACTGATCGCCAGGGCCTTGATCGCAGCGAGGGTTTCGGGGACCAGCTCCCCGCGCGCAAGACTCGCCGCGAGTGCATCGGCCCATGAGCCGGGAGTGACCTTGGGGTGCGCGAGGGACATCGCCTTCAGCACGCAGACGCGGGTCGCTCGGCTCGCGGCGGGATCCGCCAGGCCCTTCGCAAGCACGTCCTCAACGGCGGGCGAGGACGCGATGCGCGCGAGTTCCGCCGCGAGGGCGCTCGCGTCCTTTTCGTCGTCCTTGATCTCGGTCAGCCGCCGCCGATAGTCACCGGCCAGCACGTAACCCCACTCGGGATGGCGGCCCGTGATCCAGGAGGCCGTTTCTCGCTCCGCGCGCTTCTCCGAGCGGAGGAGAGCGAGGACGTCCTCCGGCTTGAGCTTGCCGTGCTCCATCTGGTCGAGCGCGATCAGCGAGGTCCTGTGGGCCGCATCGCCGGACGCGACCGCGTCAACCAGCAGCAATTGGGTTTCACGGGGCGCGTCGATCTCGATTACCGCGTAGGTCAAAGAATGCTGCAATACGCGGTCTCCCTCCCTATCGGCGCGCTGTGACGCCAACCCGATCAGGCCAGGGAGTGCCGCCGCGTCGCCAAGGCGTCCGATGGCCTCAGCGGCCGCCCGCATGTTCTGAGGCGAGTTTCGGCTGCCGGCCGTGTCGTGGATGAACCTGAGCAGCGGGAACAGGGCGTCGTGATCACGTCGGACGCTGGCCGAGTGGATCGCGGCCTGACGCACGGAATCGTCAGCGTCACCGAGCGCCCCACGCGCGACCGCTCGTGCCTCGTTCCCCTCGATTCGGGTCGCAGCCCACACGGCGTTTCGCCTCGCATCGGCCGAGGGACTTTGGCTGATAGTCGCCCCCAGCGCGGGAAGCGCGGCGACACCGCGTTTGGCGAGCACCTCGACGGCCCGCCGGCGCACGGCGGGACGCGCGTCACCGAGCCGCTTCGCCAGTTCTTCGGGCGCCACATCAGACCACGCCAGCTTCTGCCCCCTCGGGTCGGCGATCGGCTTCGCGTCCTTCTTCCGCACGCGATAGACTGCGCCCAGGACGTCGGGCTTCACGAGCTGTGACGTGGGACAGCACAGCTTGTACCAGCCACCCGTGTCGAACACGAGCAAGCTGCCATCGGCGTCTTCCTGCACGTCGGTCGGGTGAAAGTCACGGTTATCGGAGACCAGAAAATCCTCGTCGCGCGTGCTGAACGTTGCTCCCTGCGGGCTGAGGACATGCCGGGTGACCTTCCTCAGGTTGAAGCAGCACGCGAACAGGTTGTCCTTGTACGCCTCTCCGAATACCGTCGACTCGTACGTCGCGAGCCCGCAGGGAGCTGCGGGTCCCAGGTGGACCAGCACCGGCATCACGTCGGGGCTCGTTCGCGGGTGCCCTTCGAGGACGTCGTGAACCTTCCCGTAGACCCCGCCGTACACCGCGTGGATCAGCCCGTCGCGCTGACCGCCGCCGGGTTGGACGAGGAACGTGGTCGTGAAGATTCGTTCTCCGCCGGGCGTGAACGCGACGTCGACCGGGTTGTCCATCCCCCCGGTCATCACGGGCTCGATGCCGGAGCCATCGGGCCGGCACCGGAAAATGTGGGACGCCTTGGTGACGAACGCGGTCTTGCCCGGGCGCGGATACGTCTGCTGCGCGAACGCTCCTTTGCACCAGTAGATCCAGCCGTCAGGGCCGAGGTAGGGGCCGTGCAGGTCGTTGGCGCAGCCGGTGAGGGTCTTCCCCTCGAACCACTCCACGCGCTCCTCGGCCACTCCGTCACCGTCCTTGTCGGTCAGTTTCCAGATGCTCGGCGGCGCGGCGACGTAGAGCGAACCGTCGAACCACATCACACCCTCGGGGAACATCATCTTGTCCGCGAAGACCGTATGCCGGTCGTAACGTCCGTCGCCGTCCGTGTCTTCGAGCCGGAGGATCCGGTGCGGCCGCTCGACGACCTGCTTCACCACCGGGTCGTTCGAGCCCGAAGAATCGGCGACGTACAGCCGTCCCTGTTCATCCAGGTCGGCAACGATCGGCCTGTCCACGACGGGCGGGGCGGCGGCAAGCTCGATGGTGAACCCTTCAGGCAGCGTGAAGGTATGACCATTGAGCTTGACCTCGGCCGAACGCGTTGGCGGGCCTGCGACCAGGAACAGAAGAGCGACGGCAGTCAGCGCGGGCAGGGGCATCCTCATCAGTCATTCGCTCCAACGGGTGGTTGCGAGGGCGTCTTCGTAGTGGTGGGAAAGAGCGCGGCGACAGGGCAGACGAAGCCGAGGATCACGTCTTCGCCGGTCAGGTTTTCGCGCTCCGACAAGACCGTGATCGATCCGTCGGCCCGGTGCACGCGGATCATCCGGAGCAGGGGGTGGACGACCCAAACGAGTCGCACGCCGGCCTCGAGATAGTCCTCAACCTTCTCGTCGATCTCGTAAGCCAAATCGTTCGGCGAGACGACCTCGGCGACCAGGTCGGGCGCGATCCCGACGAAGCCTTCATCGGGCTGGTCCCAATTCATACGCTCGCGACGAATGAACGAGACGTCGGGCTTACGGATCTGGGCGGGGTCGGACGGGAAGCAGCGATAGAGGTTGTCCGCGGGCCAGACGTAGCCGAGGTCCGACCGCTTCACAACGTCTCTCAGCCTGCCGTACAGTTCGCCCCCGACCCAGCTCGACTCCTTGCTCATGTTGACCTCGACGAGGTGGCCGTCAACCAGCTCGAACCGGTCGTGGTCGGGCAGCGCCAGGTACTCTTCGGGCGTGATGCGGGGCGTGGAGGCCACTGCGCACATCGTTGAGATCTCGATCGTCCGGGTGAGGCCGCAAGGATTTCGGGCAGGCTGCGCTAGAGGATACTATAAACTCGGCGCCGGGACGATCTTAAACTCTGATTGACCCCCGCACCACGGGACGGGACAATACGCGCCGGCAGCCACGACGAACCACGCTGAGTGAATCCCGACCATGCACATGCACGACCTGATCCGCGAACTGCGCGAGCCGAACACGACCAAGATCGTCCTTCTGGTGGCCGACGGACTCGGCGGACTACCGATCGAGCCGGGTGGGAAGACCGAGCTGGAGACCGCACGAACGCCAAACCTCGATGCGCTGGCGGCCGAGGGGACGGTGGGGTTGAGCACCCCCGTTGCGCCGGGCATCACTCCGGGCTCCGGACCGGGACACCTCGGACTCTTCGGATACGATCCCCTCCAGTACCAGATCGGGCGCGGCGTGCTCGAAGCGCTCGGCATCGGGGTCGAGGTCGGGCCGAAGGACGTCGCGATCCGGGGCAATTTCTGCACGATCGACGAGGAAGGGCGCGTCACCGATCGCCGCGCCGGCCGCATTCCGACGGAGGTCTGCGAGCAGCTCGTCACCAAGCTTCGAGCGGGCATCAAGATCGAGGGCGTCGAGACCCTGATCGAGGCGGTGCGCGAATATCGCCTCGTCGTCCGTTTCCGCGGCGAAGGGCTCGGCGATAACGTCTGCGACACGGACCCGCTTTCGACCGGCCTACACACCTTGGAGCCGAAGGCGGGCGACGTCGCCTCGGAAAAGACGGCACACATCGCCGCCGAATTCCTCCGCCAGGCGAAGGCGATCCTCAAGGACGAGCGGCCGGCCAACTTCCTGATGCTGCGCGGCTTCGCGAAATTCCCGGACATCGCGACGATGGAGGACGTTTACGGCCTGAAGCCCGTCGCCATCGCGGTCTACCCCATGTACCGCGGGCTTGCCCGGCTGGTCGGAATGACCGTCGCCGACCCCGGCAAGACCATCGCCGACCAGTTGGAGGTCGCGAAGGCGAACTGGGATAAGTACGACTTCTTCTTCATCCACTACAAGTACACCGACAGCACGGGCGAAGACGGTAACTTTGCGAAAAAGGTCGAGGTGATCGAAGCGCTCGACGCCGAAATCCCGAAGCTGCGCGCATTGAAGCCCGACGTTCTCGTTGTGACCGGAGATCATTCGACGCCGAGCCGCATGAAATCCCACAGCTTCCACCCCGTGCCGACCCTGCTGTGGGCGCCCGCCACCACGCGCCCCGACCTGGTCACCACGTTCGGCGAACGCCCGTGCCTCCAGGGCGGCCTCGGCCAGTTCCTGGCGAAGGACATCATGCCCCTCGTCCTCGCGCACGCCGGCCGGCTGCAGAAATTCGGGGCTTGACGTCGGATCGCCAGGTGATCATGCATGTTGCGCGGGGATGCAGGTCGCTGAAGGGCGCGATCGAACACCTCCCGGACCTCCGGAGACCCGAAGGCCAGTCCGCGGCCGGCGCCCACCGGAGGTGACGAAACGGGCTCGCCGTGAGGTGGAAGGGACCGAATCATCCTGTTTCCGTCTCACGTTCGAGTTCTTTTGAACGCGATCGCTCCAAGAACTTCCCTGCACCCGCGACGAGTTCCAGGTTCGACGACTGTCCATCCTTTTCTCGTGCATTTCCTGGGTTCTGGCGCGAGTCATAAGGTCTTATCTGGGGTACTGTTTTCGATTTTCTTGTAATTCTTGTATTGTTTACGGCCAAGGTACAACTCTCTCCCTCCGACCATTCCGTTGCCCACCAACCTTGAGCGCGTGGATGTCAGGGCAATGGAACGCCGACGACCGGTCCATGCACCGCAAACGGGATCTCTGGCGCGCGGAAGCTTGCTTCCGCTTTCTCGCTGCCCCCGGTGCGGAAAGTGGCGGCAAGCCACCGCGCTCCCGATCCTTGAGAAGGGGGGCGGCGTCCGCCCGGAGAGGGCCTCTACCCACGTCGTTCACGCTTGCAGCGCGGCAGTCCCTCTACTCTTATATGCTGCACCAAGTGGGTTAATCACCCACCTCGGGCCCGTCACATCACGGTGCGCAGACGAGAGATACGAAAAATGGGACGTGGGTTGTTTTCTCGTCGCCAAGCCCGCTGTGCCTGGTGGTGTCTCCGGCCGGCCTCCGAGCCAAGACGCTGTCTCCGGTTCGCTCGATTCCACGAACGACAATAAGGGCTCGGCTCGTTTTGCGCTTCTGAAAGCGGGCCGCCCGGAAGCCAAAAAAAAACCGCATTGCGCTGCGTGTCTTTGCTCTTATGGTTTCGTTGCGGCGTCCCGGCGTCGTTCCCGCGGTAGAACGATGGAAGGAGTGTGATTTAGAATGAACGGCCCGCGGAACGGTTCCGTGTGAGACCCTGGAGATTTGCCGGGATGGCCGATTACGTGGGATTCGCGATCTACTACGACGCACCCTTCGAGCCGAGCAACCTCCGGGTGCTCTTCACGACGTTGCGGGCGGCCGTCCGTCAGAATTGGGAGAATCATCGCGACGCACTGAGCTGGCCCCGTCCGGGCGGCGAAGACCTGGACATCGATTCTCTGCTGGAGCAGACGGTCCCGGAGAAGATGAAGCTCAGCCTCAATCACGATGGGACCCTCTTGACCGATCGGTGGATCACCTTTGGCTTCGGCCCCCTCTCGCTGTATTGCGGGCTCCTGACCGTCGGGCGCACCCCCGAAGGCAAGCTGTTCATATGGCTTTCGGTTTGCGATAGCGAGATGTCTCGCGACGATTTCGCCCGCTTGCGGCACCGAGTGGAAATGGACCCCGAGTTCACGGATCCACGGTTGCTCCCGGACCCCACTCTCAACTCAAAAGATGATGCCGACGTGAAAGAATACGCCGATCGCTTGGAGGACGTCTGGCAAGAGAACGAGCGCCGCTCGACACATTTGTATCGCGATCGGCGCGCCGTCTGGGCCGTCAGTGCCGCATGCCTGCGCCACATCTTCGAACGCCTGTCTTCGTCACTGCCCGTCGAGGCGTCCAGCATCGATCGCCAATTGCAGCCCGAAGACGGTCCGTCTTGACGCCTGACGTCCCCGCTCGGCGTCCCGGTCCATGGAACGAGGTATCAGGACTCGTGATGGGTTCTGGACGCGGGAGAAGGACGGACGCAGAGCGAGACCTTACCGCACGTTGGCCGCTGGTCGACCTGCTCATAAAGCAGCCGGCGCACCCCCTCCCGGTTGCGCCGCTGGCGCAATGCCCGGCCTCTTGTCCTCATCGCCCCATCTTGACGAACCTCGTGCCGGGCCGTTGCTGTCGGGCCGTTGCGATTCCAGCATCGGTCACTTTCGTCCCTCCGATCGCGATCTGCCTGCACTTGACTAGTCCCTGCAGGTTCGCCAGGCCGGCGTCGGTGATGTTCGTCCCCTCCAGGAACAGCAAGCTCAGTTGGTTCAGGCCGGCGAGCTGCTGCAGTCCAGCGTCACCGACCGTCGTGTCGTTCAGCGAGACGTTTTGAAGACTCGTCAGGCGGCGGAGGTGGACAAGCCCCGCATCGGAAACCGCCGTGTCGGCGAGGTCGAGGTGCACGAGGGCCGTCAGGCCACTCAAGTGCGCCAGACCGGCGTCCGTGACGTTGGTGTGGCCCAGGTGGAGCGACCGTAGCCGGCCCATGCTCGCCACAGGTGCCAGCCCGGCATCGCGGATCGGCGTCCACCACACGCTGATCGAGGTCAAGCCGGTCAGATGACGGACCGGTGTGAGGTCGTCAACGCCGGTGTGGTGCAGATTCAGGGTCTCGAGGCTCGCCATGTTGTTCAGGGCGGCGAGACCGGCCGACGTAATGCCCGGCGAATGGAGCGAGAGAGCCTGGAGGTTGACCAGTCCCTTCAGGTGTTCCAGGCCGGCGTCGGTGATCCCGGGCGATACATTGCCCTGGAGCGATTGCAAGGCCGTGAGGCCTTTCAGGTGAGCGAGGTCGGCGTCGGTGACCGGCCCGGACGGCAACTCCAGTCGCTTGAGCTGCGTCATCGCTGCCAGGTGTTTCAGCCCGGCTCCCGACGCGCCCGTGAAGCTGAGGTCCAGGTCTATCAGCCCAGTCAGCCCGCTCAGGTGAGACAGGCCCGCATCGGTCAGCGACCGGGATCCGTTCAGGTTGAGAAGCTGGAGGCGACGAAGACGGCCGACGTTGACCATGAGCGCATCGCGATCCTGGTCGCGTTGGCCGCCTACGAGGTAGACGGCGACGACGTCATCGAAGTAGTCCGGTCCTATGGCATTGATGAGCCACCTGGGCCAGCGCGGGGTCGCGCTGGGGGGCGCCGGCTGACCGTCGACCCAAGCCCAGTCATAGACGGCGTTGCCGCCGGCTTGCCGGATCGCGGCGACCGCGTCGCGCTGGACGCGGGCACGGTGCGCGACCCACCCGGCCCCGCCCCCCACCAGCAAAACGAGCGCCATCAACGCACGGACGCTCAGGCGAACCGGTAAGCGGCGCCACCGTGGGGTGACTGGAGCGATACCAGACATGTCGATTGGCTCCTGCTTCGGGTTTACCGGTTTGCTCGGGCGTGCGGCGCATCGTCTCCGCGCGGCGGTTCAGCGAGGCGTTCCGGTTCAGGTGGGTCGGCCGCGAACGGCAGCCAGGGATAGCGGGCGGACCGCTGGTACTTCGTTTTGAGCCGGGCATGGTGCTCGGCGCTTCGGACTGCGCCAGCACTCATCGCCCGGAGATATTCGGCACGAAGCGACGACGAGTCCGTCAGGCGTTCGGCCCGGGTACCGGCGAACGGCAGAGTCTCCGGGTCAAGGGCAGTGAACCCATTGGGTGGAATGGGGGCGATCTGCAGTTTCGACCTGAATCGTCTCTCGACGAATTGAAGGATCTCGACCTCGGTCGCGGGATCGGCCTTGGGCGCGATCAGCGCCGGAAGGACACCGGGAAGTCTTCGGAAGGCCGCTTCCTTTCGCGCATGGTAGGCGGATCGTCCGATCGCGAATTGGCGCCAGGCATGCAAGCGCTGAACCGTGTGAAGCCCAAACATTCCGCAGGCGACCGCCGCGACCGCGATCATCCAGCGCCGAATCGTCATTCGGGGGAGGTGCATGTGGGGGCGAGCCTCAGGAATCGCTACTTCGGTTCGGGCGGGTTTCCTCGATAACGGATCCAATAGAGCCAGAGCGGGATCGATAGAACGAAGAGACACAGAGCCCACGCAAAGAAGCTGAATGCCAGCTCAGCCTGGTCCAACAGGGACGGCCACGGGTAGGGCGAGGAACGGATTAGCCAAAGCAACAGCGCAATGCGTGCGATGGCCATCATCAGCGTTCGGATGCGGAACCGGGGGATACGCATGACGGTCTTCGGTGGAAGCGCGAAACACGAGCACAGCCTTAATTGCATTGGTGTCGACACAGGGCTTTATTATGACGGAAGGATGGCGGTTTGTCTCGTTCCTACGCCCTACGTGGGAACGCCTTCTCGGACGCTCTGGGTCCCGTTTTTCCGCGGAGATCGGGCCGCAGAATCGGAGACTCCTCGCCGATCGCCCCGACGACTCCCGGTTTCGGCTCAAACGGCCGAGCAGGAACGGTGTTGGGTGCCATGCCCACGTCTTTGTGGGCATGCGCCCGTCCGCCGGCTCGGCCTGTGGCGCATGTCCACGAAGACGTGGGCATGGCGCCCAGCCCCACCGGCCTCGCATGAGACAGCCGGCGGAGATCAGCGAGGAGTGTCCAATGTACCCCCCACGATCGACCATCCCGCGACGAGGAGTGCGGGCTTGCCTCAGCGGGAAAGACCAAGACGGACCGTTCCGGCACTCCTGGCGTCCGGCCGCTTTGCTTTCGGATGGGTGCGCGGTGAGATTTCTTCCAACGTTCCGGCCTAATCCTTCGCGCCGGACCGTCAGTTCACAATGTGTACTGAAAATTCTTGAATATTGCTATAATTTATATAGTTAAATGTGGTGATTTATTTATTGGGCCGCATCAAGAACGCGATCAGGTCGCGCATATTCGCCTCGCCGATGGCTCCCACGAGGCCGACGGGCATGACCGATGTGGCGCTCGGGCGCAGGTCCTCGATCTCGGCGCGAGCGATCACGGTCGCTTTCGCCTCGGTATCGGTGAGCCGAACGGCGTCGGCGCCTTCGGCGCGGACGATGCCGGCGAGGACGCGCCCATCCTTGAGAGCCAGGGTGTACGGGATGAAGTCGGTCCTAATCACCGCGCTGGGCTCGGCGATATCGCGATAGACCTCCGCCGCGGGCCGACGGAACACATCGGTGAGATCAGGGCCGACCTTGCCCCCTTTGCTGCGGATCTGGTGGCAATTCGCGCACTTGGCGGTCTCGCCGAAGAACAAGGCCTCGCCGCGCTTGGGGTCGCCGCCCGCCAGGTCGGGGGGTGCAGGCGGGGTCGCGGGTGCGGGCGGGGTTCCGGGCGCCCAGGGGACGGAGAGCTGACCGGGTCGGAGGGGTTGTGGCGGGCTTGACTCCGTATGGTACGTGGCCTTCAGAGCAAACGGCTTGGCCCCTGTGCGGGTCTGGATGGTCACCGTTAGGTCGATCGGGTCGTTTGTTGCTTCGAGTGGGAACTCGACGACCGATTCTCCTGTCGCGTCGCTCTTCGGCTCGCCGCTCTCGCCCCCGAGCACGGCCTCGGCAATCGGCTGGCTGGACGCGAGCCGCACAATCACTTTGCCCTGGGGCAACGCGAGCAGCGTGCGGAGCGTGAGGCGTCCCGGCTTCGACAGGAAAGCGAGTCCGCGTTCGTGCTCGACGGAGCCGCGTGTGGCGGCCCTCGTGGACTCGGGGCTCAGGTCGGGCCACCATCCGGTCCAGGCGGGTTTGGGGTCATCGCCGCCTGCGTCCCAGGTCACGTCCACGCCGGACAGGTCGTACGGTATGTCCTGCGTGGGTCCGGGTAAGGCGAGGTAATAGACAGCGGGTCGCGAGTGAGGATCTGTCGCGAGCACCAGGAGCTTCCCGCCGTTCTCGAGTCGCGCCGCGGCGATGGCCGGTCCCTGCTTGGCAAGGGACGGCGGCGCAGAGGGTGCGCGCAGGCCATTCAGACGTTGTGCGGATTCGTCGACGCGAATCGTCTTGCCAACAAGCGCCTTCTCGATGCCCGGCCGCACGGGGCGATCGAACGCCACCCGGACCTCCATCAGGCCCGCAGGCCAGGCGGCGATGGCACGGGGAGCGTCGGCGTCAGCTCGAGCAGGAATTGGTGTTGTGCCGGCGACGGTGATTCCGAGCGCCGCGACGAAGGCCCACCGGGCATGAAGGAATGGCATCGTGGAACCCCGCTGGGAACAACCGGTGCGCACAATGACCTCGCGGAATCAGCCCGGACTACTGGGGCGGTGAAAAATCATATGGTCGCACCGGTTCCGTCGGCAAGCTGGACGAACGATCGGCGCACCTGTACGGGATTCAGAGACGTCTCGCTGAGCGCTACCACGACAGGCAGTTTCAGTTCCAATCGCCACGTAGGAACCTTGTTGGGCGCCATGCCCAAGGCTGTACGTGCTGAGCGTCCCGCACGGCGGAATCCCTGGTGCGGCGGAGCCGCATTGCTGTGGGGGAGGGTTTCAAACACGCCCCTCCACTTTCTCGCCCTGCTCTGCGTTAAATCGGAATAAGTTCGCATTTTCTCATTCCGATCGATCCCCGGCCTGTTGCTCTTCGTCCCGGCAAAACCATCATGACCAACGGCGCGGAGCGGTCGACTCGAAGCGGCCGGCGGGGGGGCTGAAGCGCACGCCGACCTGCCAGAGGACCTCCGGCTGGTGCTTGGCCAGCAGGTACTTCATCACAACCTCGTCCGACGGGGGCATGCCCGGGTCCTGGAAGACCACGCAGAGCCGAGCCTCAGCGCGCTGGGTCTTGGCGTCCCAGACTTCGATCAAGCCGTGCGGCCGGCGGGGGATGCGGTAATACTTGCCGCTGCTCAGGACGGTCACGCAGTCGAACCGGCAGAATTCGTCAA